>WGMR01000008.1 GCA_016124955.1 Alphaproteobacteria bacterium
ACGAAGATCGGCGAGGCAGAAACAAAGAAACTGCACGACAAAGCCTTCATCAATCTCACGCACTATCATTACTATATCAATCTGTTGCTGGACGGGCAGGTTTTTGAGCCGAAGGAAGCAAGCGAATTTACGGCACGCATGCATGGCCGCAACCTTGAATACCGGTTTACCGTTACTCTTCCGCACCCTGCGAAGAAGCTTGAATTGTCGATCTATGACCCTGAATTCTACGTTGATCTCGGTCCGCCGATGCAGCAGGTGACGCCGGAAAAAGCAGCTTCGGTTATGACGACGGGCATCTACGAGCCCAAGGATTTTCTTTCCGCCGGCGCGACGGATGGTGCCGCGCCGCCTGAATGTGGCTATAAAAAGGGTGACCCGCATGTAAGCGCAGTGTGGGGTGTGTTCACGGTATTTTTGATCAACTGCGCCGTCAAACAATAAGGTGGGGCTTGCGATGAAGCGTAGAGCAATATATTGCGCGTTGGCGCTGCTTGGCTTGGGTGTTGTCATGGCAACACCGGCTGCGGCAAACCCGTTCATGGCGGGCCAGCCATCGGAAGCGAATGTTGCCGCCATGGGCTTCTTTGCCACGCCTTTCATGCAGGAAATCATGTTGGCGCAAAAACAGATCCATGAAGCCATCACGGACCAAATCCAGCTCTTGAAAGACGGCCAGTCGCTTGCGCCGCTCTGGCTGTTGCTGCTGATCAGCCTTGCTTATGGCGTGTTTCATGTTCTGGCGCCCGGTCACGGCAAGGTAATCGTCGGTTCCTATTTTATCGGCAACAAGGCGCGCTGGCGCGATGGCATGTTGGCGGGTCTGGTCATGGCGGTCGGCCACACGGTTTCTGCCGTGGCGATCGTGGTCGTGCTTTATCTCGTGATCGGGCTGGGGCAGTTCGGCGTGCTTGCCAATGCGCGCTACGTCGAACTGGTTAGCTACGGCATGATTGCGTGCATAGGCGTCTGGTTGCTTGTGCGGGCTTTGAAGGGCGGGCAGGGCTGCAGCGTTTGCGGGCACGATCATGCGCATGACCACCATGATCATGATCATCACGATCATGGCCATGCGCTAAAAAACAAGCAGGCATTTGGCCTGTTCGCCGCAGCCAGCGCCGTGCCTTGCACGGGTTCGATGATCATACTGCTTTTCACGCTCGCGGGCGGTGTTTTGTGGGCGGGCATATTGGCGGTTATGGCCATTGCGCTTGGCATGTGGATCACTATCACGGCCATCGGCATGCTTTCCATACTATTGCACAGGGCTATCGCGGGGGAGGGGGAGCCCTCGCCCATGCGGCGCGGATTGACGCGGATGATTACTATTATTGCCGCACTGGTCGTCATGGCCACGGGCGGGTTGTTATGTGCGGGAACGTTTTACAGCATCGGGGCCTAGTCAAAGATATAGCAGCGCACGCTGCCATAACGTCCGGCCAGCACGGAAAACAATGCGATGGCGCCGGTTGTAAGTACGATTGCGGGGCCCGCCGGAACATGCACATGGAACGAGATCACCAAGCCCGCCACCGACGCCGCAATGCCGATCACGATGCTTAGCGGCACGGCGCTATCAATATTACGGGTCCAGAACCTTGCGGCGACGGCCGGCAGTATCATCAGGCCCAAGGCCATCAGCGTGCCGAGCGCCTGAAAGGCGGCGACAAGATTGGCAATCAACAATATAAAGAATACCAGGCTGGTCCCGCCCGCGCCTTTGCGCGAAGCGCGCATGAAATCGGGGTCAAAACATTCGATAACCAGGCCACGATATATCAGGCCGAGCGTCAGCACCGAAGCACAGGACACCCCGGCGCCGAGCAGAAGCATATTGCGGTCGATGCCGAGGATGTTGCCGAACAGAAGGTGCAGAAGATCGACATTATTGCCGTTTGCCGAAACGATCACGGCGCCGCCCGCAAGCGACAACAGGAATACCATGGCGAAACTGGCGTCTTCCTTCAATTGTGCGTAGCGCGTCAGCAGTGTGGCGATGATGGCGATAACAATGCCGGTCGCCATGCCGCCCAATGTCATCGGCCACACGGACGCACCGAAAAGAATGAAGGCAACGGCAACACCCGGCAAAATGGCATGTGACATGGCGTCACCCACAAGCGTCATGCGCCGCAGGTTCATGAATACGCCAAGCGGCGCCCCGCTGATGGAAAGGATAATACAGGCCACTAGCGCGCGGCGCATGAAAGCGTAATCGGCAAAGGGTTCGATCAACAGGCTAGCTGCGGTCATAATGATGTCCGTGCCCTTCATGCTGGTGGCCGTGTGTGTCGTTCGTGCCGGTATGTAGTTCGGCCATGTCGAGGTCGAAGGAAAGCAGTTTTTGCTCGAACAATTTGTGGGTATGTCCGCGTCCGAGGCATTTGCCGGCAAGAACGAAAGATTCAGGAAAATATTTCCTGATCAGCAGAAGATCGTGCAGCACGCAAATTATCGTGCGTCCTTCCTGATGCCATTGCAGCATAATGCGGATCAGTCTGGCGGTTGTTCCGGCATCCACGGCGGTGAAGGGCTCGTCAAGCAGTATCAGGCGCGGGTCCTGAATGATCAGGCGCGCGAACAAAAGCCGTTGGAACTGTCCGCCTGAAAGACAATCGATCTGCCGTTCGGCATAGTCCGCCAGACCGACATCGGCAAGGGCTGTAAGTGCCTGTTGCTGCATCGCGCGGGTTATGGCTCCGGTATTGCCGATGCGCGGCCAAAAGCCGGTGCATGTAGCCTTGAGTACCGAAATGGGGAAATCCCTTTGAATACTGGTCAACTGCGGCATATAGGCGATGCTGCTTTCCAGTGCGGGGTTGATCGTGACGCTTCCGCGTTTTGGCCGTACGATCCCGGCGATGGTTTTCAGCAACGTGCTTTTGCCTGCGCCGTTGGGCCCGGCCATGGCGGTCAGCGATCCTGCTTCAAATACGGCATGTATGTCGTGCAGGGCAACATGTTTGCCATAATGCACGGCAAGGTTGTTGATGGTGATGGCGGCGGTCATGGTGCCCATATGCCGGTCACGAAAAGTACAAGAGCAACAACGCAGGCGCAAAGCACTACGGCGATACCGAAACGTGCGGGAAAACCCATAAACAACATATCAGGCATTTTCCCGGCGTTGCTGACCCGGCGCTCTATCGATGCATTTATGGCAGGTGCCGGAAAGCTCGAACACTTCCTTATCAATGCCTGCAAGGAACTGCTTGCGCACGCGTGCAATGATTCTGGCTAACGCAGGATCGTTGATTTCCTGTACGGTGCCGCAGGTGTTGCAGACCGCGAGCTGGGCTGCATGGCTGTGTTCATCGTGTTTGTGACTGCAGGCGACGTAACTGTTCATGGATTCGATCTTGTGTGCATGGCCATTCTCGACCAGCCATCCCAGCGCACGATAGACAATCGGCGGCGACTTAAAGCCATGGCGGCGTAGCTTGCCCAGAATGTCATAGGCGGAAAGCGGCGTTCTTGCGGCGCGCAGAACGTCAAGCACGCGGCGGTTGTTGGGTGTAAAGGCGGTTTTCATAACCAGGCATCCTGTGTGCAATCATAAGTTATTGTATAACCTAACATATCCTGAACCTGCCGGCGCGCGCAAGCCACCATTGCGTATCCGGGGTCCTTGACTAATGTTATAACATAACATACAAAGGCATCCCGCATCAACCAAGCCGGAGCCGTCATGCGTAAAATTCTTGTCGTTTTTCTGTCCGTTCTGTTCGGGTGTATTCAACCGCTGCACGCTGCGCCTTTGCCTGTCGTGGCCAGTTTCAGCATTCTGGGTGACATGGTCAGGACCGTCGGCGGCGATGCCGTGGCGGTGACGGTCCTGGTTGGGCCGGATGGTGACGCACACAGCTTCCAGCCCACGGCACAGGATGCCAGGGCGCTTGCAGCCGCGAGCCTTATTTTCGTCAACGGCCTTGGGTTTGAAGGCTGGATGGAAAAGCTGGCCGAAACGTCCGGCGCAAAAAGCAGAATGGTGGTGGCAAGCGAAGGCGTGCGGGCGCGCATCGCGAACGAAGAAGGGCACGGAGATCATGATCATGGAGATACGGACCCGCACGCGTGGCAGGATCTCGCCAACGGTCGTATTTACGTCAACAATATTGCGGCTGCGCTGATGGCGGCATTGCCGCAGCAGGCAGGGGCGATCCGCGCGCGCGCCCGGGATTATGACCAACGGCTGAAGCAGCTCGACGAACAGATAAAACATGATTTTGCCGCCATCCCGGTGGCGCAAAGGCGTGTCATCACCAGCCACGACGCATTTGGCTATTTTGGTGCCGCTTATGATGTTGCTTTCATGGCGCCCGAAGGCCTGAGCACGGAAACCGAGCCCTCGGCGGCGGCGGTCGCCCGGTTGACGGACCAGATAAAACGGGAAGGAATCAAAACGGTGTTTGTCGAGAACATGACGAATTCTCGTTTAATCAAGCAACTTGCCGAGGATACGGGCGCGAAAATAGGCGGAACATTGTATTCCGATGCGCTTTCGGGCCCCGATGGTTCTGCGCCGACCTACCTTGGCATGTTCCGTAACAATGTGCCGAAACTGAAGCGGGCGATGCAGGAAAACGCATCAATGCCGGCCGACTAAATCTGCGCCGCCCTGCGTTGCTCCCGCTTCAGGGCGATCGAACGCACGATCACATAGAAAACCGGGGTCAGGAACTGGCCAAGGAAGGTAACGCCCAGCATGCCGTAGAACACGGCCACGCCCATGGCGTGGCGCATTTCCGCGCCCGCGCCGCTGGAAAATACCAGCGGCACCACGCCCATGATAAAGGCGAAGGATGTCATTAAAATCGGCCTGAGTCTGATGCGCGAAGCTTCCATCGCCGCCTGCAGCGGCGTTTTGCCGCTTTGTTCGATGGCGTGCGCGAACTCGACGATCAGAATCGCGTTCTTGCAATCCAGTGCGATCAGCACCATCAACCCGATCTGGGTGAAGATGTTATTGTCGCTTCCGTCCAGCCACACGCCGGTGATGGCGCACAGCATCGACATCGGCACAATCAAAATCACGGCGAAAGGCAGCGCCACGCTTTCATATAAGGCAACAAGCACAAGAAACACGAACAGCACGCAAAGCGGGAACACATATATGGCCGAATTGCCCGCAAGAATTTGCTGGAAGGTCAGATCGGTCCATTCGAACGCCATGCCCTTGGGCAAAGTTTCTTTAACGATCTTCTCGATCGCCATCATCGCTTGCCCGCTTGAAACGCCATGTCCCGGGTTGCCGTTCAGATCAGCGGAACGGAAGGCGTTGTAGCGCATGGCGCGGTCCGGCCCATAGCTTTGCTTGACGCTCAGCACGCTGCCAAGCGGGACCATCTCGCCCGCCGCGTTGCGGACCTTAAGGTTGGGAATATCCTCGCCATGGTCGCGGAACTGCCCTTCGGCCTGCGCCACAACCTGGTAGGTGCGCCCGAATTTGTTGAAGTCGTTGACATAGAGCGAACCAAGATAGACTTGCAGCGTCTCGAAAATGCTCGCGAGCGGGATGCCAAGCTGCTTGGCACGCGTGCGGTCGATATCGACGAAAAGCTGCGGCACGTTGATCTGGAAGCCGGAAAAGACGCCGGCAAGCTCCGGCGTCTGCCACGCCTTCATCTGGATCGCCTGCACGGCGTTGAATAGCGCGTTGTTGCCAAGGTCGGCGCGATCCTCGATCTGCATTTTGAAGCCGCCGATTTGGCCAAGCCCCATGATGGCAGGCGGCGGGAACACGGCCGTGAAGGCGTCCTTGATTTCGGCGAACTGTTTGTTGACCGAGCCGGCGATCGCGCCCGCCGAAAGCGCGGGCGATTTGCGTTCATCGAACGGCTTGAGCGGCAAGAAAACAATGCCCGCATTCGAAGAATTGGTGAAACCGTTGATCGAAAGGCCGGGGAAGGCGACCGAATTGGCGACACCCGGCGTGTTCATGCCGATTTCCGACATGCGGCGCACGACCTGTTCGGTCCGCTCGAGCGAAGCGCCATCCGGGAGCTGTGCGAAACCGACAAGATATTGTTTATCCTGTGCCGGGATGTAGCCGGTCGGCACATGCGTGAACTGGTATGCCGCCAGCGCACAGAAAATGGCATAGACAATCATGGCCAGCGGGCGGCGGCCCAGCACCCAGCCAAGCACCTTCACATAGCGGTTGCGCCCGCCATCGAACATGCGGTTAAAGCCCCTGAACAGCCAGCCGAGCAGGAAATCCATAATACGCGCGAGCCTGTCGGGCGGCGCATCGTGGCCCTTGAGCAGCAAGGCGGCCAGCGCGGGGCTGAGCGTCAGGGAATTGAAGGCGGAAATGACGGTGGAAATTGCGATGGTCAGCGCGAATTGCTGGTAGAACTGGCCCGTAAGACCGCTCACGAAAGCGATCGGCACGAACACCGAAATTAGCGTGAAGGCGATGGCGACGATCGGCCCGCTCACTTCCTTCATGGCCTGATAGGCGGCGTCGCGCGGCGCAAGCCCTTCCTGGATGTTTCGCTCGACGTTTTCGACCACGATAATCGCGTCATCCACCACGATGCCGATAGCCAGCACAAGCCCGAACAGCGAAAGCGCGTTGATGGAAAAGCCGAACGCGTACATAAGCGCGAAAGTGCCGACGATGGAAACCGGAACGGCGATCAAGGGGATGATGGAAGCGCGCCATGTCTGCAGGAACAAAATCACAACCAGCACGACAAGTATGATCGCCTCGATCAACGTGTGCACCACGGCTTTGATCGAATCGCGCACGAAGGTGGTCGGATCGTAAACGATCGTGTAATCCACGCCTTCGGGGAAACTCTTTTTCAGCTCCTCCATCGTTTTGCGCACGCTGTCGGAAACCTCAAGCGAGTTCGAACCCGGCGCCTGGAAAATACCCATAGCGACCGCGGGCTTGTTGTTCAGCAGTGAACGCATCGAATACAGGGCGCCGCCCAGCTGTATGCGCGCCACGTCGCTCAGCCGCGTCACTGCGCCGCCCGGCTCCGTCTTGATGATGATGTTGGCGAATTCTTCCTCGGTATCCAGTCGGCCTTTGGCGTTGATATTCAGCTGCAATTCGGTGCCCTTGGGCGCTGGCTCGGCGCCGATCACGCCCGCTGCCACCTGCGCATTCTGTTCCCGGATCGCGTTCACGACGTCGCCCGCGTTCAACCCGCGCGCCGCCACCTTTTCGGGATCGAGCCATATGCGCATGGCATAATCGGAACCGCCGAACACCATCGCCTGCCCGACACCGGGAAGGCGCGAAAGCCTGTCTTTCACATTCAGGGTCGCGTAGTTGCCCAGATACAGCTTGTCGTACCGTTCGTTGGGCGAAAGCAAGTGAACGACCATGGTCAGATCGGACGAACGCTTGGTCACCGTCACGCCGAATTGCCGCACGGTATCGGGCAGCCGGGGCAGGGCCTGGCTGACGCGGTTTTGCACCAATTGCTGCGCAAGGTCGGGGTCGGTGCCGATCTTGAAGGTGATGGTCAGGTTCATCAACCCGTCCGACGTGCCTTGGGAGAACATGTAAAGCATGTTCTCGACGCCGTTGATTTGTTCCTCAAGCGGCGCAGCCACGGTGGTGGCGATCACTTCCGGGTTGGCGCCCGGATAGCGCGCTTGCACTACAACCGAAGGCGGCACCACATCCGGATATTCCGAAATCGGCATGCTCCACATCGCCATGAAACCGGCAATGAAGATGAACAGCGAAAGAACGCCTGCGAACAGCGGGCGGTCGATGAAGAAGCGCGAGAAATTCATGCGGGCACCGCTGTTATGGCTCGGGGATCACGGGCGCAAGATCGTCCGCGCCGGCATTCGTTTCGCCTTCATGGAGCGTGATGCCGGTTTCGGTGGTTGGCGCGACGTCATCGGCCATATCCGGCATTTCGCCGGCCTTGCCTGTGGCGGTGCCGCTTTCCGGCGCCGGTTTTTCATCCGGCTGGGCGTCTGGCGGCGCTTCGGCCGGCGGCGCTTCGGTTTGTTCGGGTTGCGCCGCTTGCGGCACGGGCCCGCTCACGGGGGTGGTATCCGCTGCTTCCATCGTTACGGTTTCCGGCACGACCGGCATGCCCGGCTGCACGCGCTGCAAGCCGTTGACGATAATTTTCTCGCCCGCCGCCAGGCCGCTTTCAATGATGCGCATGCCGTCGGCGGTGCCGCCAAGCGTTACTTCGCGGTACATCGCCTTGTTGCCTTCACCGAGCACGAGCACGAATTTCTTGCTCTGGTCTGTGCTGATAGCGCGGTCGGTGATCAGCACCGCTTCGCGCGGCATGGCCGCGCCCATGCGCACCTTCACGAACATGCCGGGCACGAGGTTGCCGTCCGGGTTATCGAGTTCCGCACGTACGCGTATGGTGCCGGACGAGGTATCGAGCTGGTTGTCGAACGCCTTGATGAAGCCGGTGCGCGGCGCAGGATCGTTATCGCCGAGGCTGATAAAGACCGGGATCTGCTGTGCCTTGCTGTTTTCCACAGCGCGGTCGCGCACATAGCTAAGGAACGATTGTTCGTCCATCTCGATATTCGCGTAAATCGGGTCGGCGGTGACGATGGTGGTCAGCACGGGCGCGTTCATGAAGCCGGATTCGACAAGGTTGCCGACGGTAATTTCGGCGCGCCCCGCCTTGCCGGCGATCGGCGCGGTTACATGCGTATATTCAAGGTTCAGCCGCGCGGTCCGCAGCGCCGCTTCGGCGGCCTTGACGTTGGCATCGGCCACGCGCGCATCGCTGGCGCGGCGGTCCAGCGTCAGTTGCGATATCGTGTTGTTCTTGATCAGGCTTTGCGCGCGCTCGAGTTCGGTCGCGGCCAGCGAAGCGGCGCTTTGCGCGGCGGCCAGCGCGGCTTCGCTCCGTGCCGCTTCGGCTTCGAACGGACGCGGGTCAATCGTGTAAAGCAATGCGCCTTTTTTTACGAACGCGCCGTCCTGGAAATGCACGCCGACAATGGTGCCGCCGACGCGCGGGCGAATCTCGGCCTTCTGCACGGCTTCAAGATGGCCGGAAAATTCCCGGAATTCCTGGATTTCCTTGCTGATCGCGGCCGCGACATTCACCTGCGGCGGCGGGGGCATTTGCATGCCGTCTGCGCCCGCTTGCGCCGCGCCTTGCGGCGCGCCGCCAAGAAAGCGCGCGGCAAGCAGACCGGCGGCCGCCACGATAACCAGCGTAAGGATAATTTTCTTGATCATAAGTTCGCTCCGTTCAGGCGGCCCGGCTTCGGGGTTCGGTTTTCAGATAACGCATCAGGCCGGTTTCAAGGTTTTGCCTGATGACTTCAATGTCGTTCATAATGCGGGCCTGCACCAGCACGCCGCCGATATAGGCCACCATTTCTTGCGCGGCCGCGGCCGGGTCGTCCACCGCGCATAAACCGGCCTCCGCCGCTTCGCGCATTAGCCGTTCGAAATAGCCGGCGTAGCCGTTGAAAATCTCGCTTACCTTGCTATGCACCGTTTCATCCTGTGTGCACAATTCCGCGCCGTAGGTCATGAAGGGGCAGCCGATAACCCGGCCATACTGTTTTTGTTTTTCCTTCTGGCGTTCGAGCGTCATGGCGCAATAGGCGCTTATCTTTTCGGCCGGGCTGGTGCCGGCGGCGAAAATCTCGTCCATATGGGTGCGCATAAGATCGCGCATGGCTTCGAAGGTGGCGACGGTCAGATCGATTTTGGAACGGAAATAATGATAAAAGCTGCCCTTCTGCACGCCTGCGGCCTTGCAGATATCATCGACGCTCACCATGCCGTAGCCTTGCAGCCAGAACAGCTCGATCGCGGCGTTGATAAGTTTTTCGCGGGTATCCTTGGCCATGATGCGCGTATGGAAAAAGGGACAGTTCGTGCCCGTTTCGTACGCCATTGCCATTTTTCGGTCAACGGAAAATTTGACTGATCAGTCAAATTTATACTACAGTATTATCAAGACCTTAGAACCGCCAGCAGCTTCTTTTTTTCCGGCAGCAAGGCATCTTCCTTGCTCAGGACGCCGTCCTTCAGACTCTCGCGGCACAGGGCTGATGGTGCCGGCAACGGTTTTTCAAGCAGGGCTTTGAGTAATTTGCGCGCCTCTTCAAGGCTTTTGCCGTAGCGGGCGATCAGCGCGGCAACGCTGACATGCTGCGCCGGGTCATCGAGCCAGCAATCGAAATCGGTGGAGATAGCAACGGGCGCATAACAAATTTGCGCTTCGCGCGCCAAAAACACTTCGGGCACGTTGGTCATGCCGACAAGGTCGCAATTGATCTGGCGCAAAAAGAAACTTTCGGCGCGCGTGCCGAAGCGCGGACCGTCCACGCAGGCATAGGTTTTCCCGGTATGCATCTTGATGCCGAGCGCGGGCGCGGTTTCCGCGATCCAGGTGCTCAGGTTGGGGCAGGTGGGCTCGGCCATCGATATATGCGCGACAAGCCCTTCGCCGAAAAAGCTGCGTACGCGCGGCCCCTTGATCCAGTCGAAATACTGGGAAGGAATGGCGAAATCTCCGGGCGGGATTTCCTGCCGCAGGCTGCCGACGGCGGAAAAGCTGATCATCTGCTTCACGCCGACATGCTTGAAGGCGAAGATGTTGGCGCGATAATTGATTTCATGCGGCAGAAACTGATGGTTCTTGCCGTGACGCGGCAGGAAGAAAATTTCCTTATCACCGTGCCGCGCCCGTGCCAGCGGCGCCGAAGGCGCGCCGAACGGGGTGGGAACATCAATCTCCTCCACCACGTCAAGCCCGTCTATGTTGTAGAACCCTGTCCCGCCGACGATGCCGAGCATGTTAGTCGAATACCTTCCCAAGGCGTACCGGCACGCGCACACCAACACGCACATCCGGCGCATCCTCGGTCGCGCCGACTTCCATATTCAGGCTGACGCTGGTGATGGGGTTGAAGCGATGGCTGATGCCGAAAGTCATGGCGCCGACCTCAAGCGAATCCGTGCGCGCGCTGCTCTTGGCCAGCGTGCCGGTATCGACCGAATGTTGCATGGTGTTGAACACATGGCTGTGCTTATAGCCGAGTGTGAACGAGGTTTCGGGGTTGATCGAGAAACCGAGCCCGACGCTGGCGTTAATCGCATCGCCCGGGTCAACGCTGGTGATGCGTGTGGTGCCGAAAGTTTTGTTGATGTCTTCGCACAGGTTGAAGACATAGCCGAGATTGGCGAACAACACGGCCGGGTCGGTGACCTTGATAGCGGTTACGCTGGCTTCAAGCGATTTGAAGCCGCTGCCGGTAGGCAGGCGCGTTGCGATGTTGGAAGAATTATAGGGTACGTCGAACGGGCCGTCGGCGTTATCGTGCTTGTAGCGCAGGTTGCCGATGAGGAAGGGCCAATCGTCGCGGCCGCTGTTGATCTGATAGGAAAGACCCATATCGATATCGCCGAAGCCATGGCCTTCGATTACGTTCTTGGTCGTGCTGCCGCCGCTGCTGGTCGTGGTCGCATCGTTGCGGTAGGCATAGGGCACGCGTATGTCGGTTTCGAGCCGGTTTGTGAGACCGAGGCGCACGCGGGACGAGTTTTGCAGAACCTGCCGGCGCGAAGATGTTGCGTTGATGACGCCCACAAGCACGACTTCGGCCACCTGCACGCCCTGGAAGGTGAAAACGTTGCTGCTGGTGTTCGTATAATCGGTGCTGTTTTCATACATCAGCACGCCCTTGGGTGTCAGCACGCCCCCGGTATCGGGCAGTGCGTTGATTTCGGGCCGGGCGGTTTCCTCTTCCTGCCGTGCGAAGGAAGCTTGCACCTTCTCTTCCGGTGCCGTCGCGGCCAGCTGCGGCCGATTGCCTTGCTTGTTGCGGCTGTACGCTTCGTTCTGCGCCGTTGAAACCGGGGCGGCGCTGGGTGGGCGCTGCGCGTTATTTCTGCTGATCTGTGTGCCGGCGCCGCGCTCCGTCGCCATCGCCTCGGCTGTAAGCGGGCCCAATGCTTCAAGCTTCCTGCGATGCGCGCCGATTTCCCGCGCCTGCGCTTCCAGCTTCGCTTGCTGGTGCTGCAGCGCGCGGCGCTGCTGATCGATCAATTTTTCCTGCGCGGCAAGGCTGGCCTTCAGCTGCGCAATATCGTCCTGTACGCTTGCCTGCGCCGGTGCGGCAAAGGCAACGGCACTCATGGCGGCGGTAAGCAAAAGAGCGCGGCGCAGAGGAGGGAGCATCAGAATGACCTTGAAAACGAAATACGGGCAAAACGTCACACCGATTCACCGGGAAAGTCCAACAAACTAAGCATATTTTTCATGCGAGGCCAGCCAAAAACCGCACAATCAGGCCGGATTTGCTGAAAAAGTCATGAAGTGAGCCTTAAAAACCGTAGCCGAGGGGCTGCATGTTAACGCTTTCGGCAATATTGGAGATCGCCGTATTTTGCTTTGCGAGATCAATATCGCTGATAACCTGCTGCATGTTTTGAAGCGTCAGATCGATATTGACGGTCTGCGAAGCGTCGATGCCGCTGGCAGTGTTGTTGATGATACTGGAAGGCGTGCCGTTCGCCGTTTCGTTCAGGAAGGTCGTGCTGGTTCCATCTTCGTGGGTGACGACAACGCCGGCATTGTTGCCCACCAAAGCCGCCTGCAGGTTGGATGGCAGACTTTGCGTGTTCAGGCTTGATGTGTTGACGGTGGTTTCAAGGCTGCCGTTGTTGTTTTCCATGACGACCGAGCGCTCAAACAGCGAAGAGCCGTTGAACATGGCATGCACATTAACCGCGAAGCGGTAAATCAGATTGCCCGCGCCGAACCCGCCGCGCAACCCGTCAAGATCCCTGACCGCGACTGCGCGTGCATCCGCCATGGAAATTTCATCGGCTGCCGTACGCGCAAACGCGTGCATCGGAAAAACAAGCGCGGCGGCAAGGATAAGGAGGGCAATGCGCTTCATAACCCGCCTCCAAGCCGCACGCTTTCAATCGTGTCCATGGTCGTGGTGAAAAGATCGGTGCCCGCAGGCGCAGCTTGCCACGGCATGGGTTCGAGAACGTCGCTGTCGATCAGCTGCTCAAGGTTGTTTTCGCGCAAGGTCGCGAGCGAGCGCACAAGTTTCCATTCGCGCGGGCTGTTGAACACGGTGTGTGCCTTGCTGGCATGGTTGGTCACCAGAAGCGCGATGCCGTTCCACATTTGCTCGAAATGCTTGCGGTGATAAACGACATTGCCGTTGTTGGGGTCTCCCACCAGAACGAACGGCCCGGCGATACCCTTAACCACCACAAAATGGTTATAACCTTCCTTGTTGATCAAGGCGATAAACGGCACGCGCTTTTTTTCGATGGCGGCAAGCGAAAGCTTATAACCGTTAGCGTTCATGCCCTTGCGGCGCATATAATTGACCATATCGAGCATCGAAAAACCTTCGCGCCTGATTTTTTCCTGATCGCCCTGATCGAACATGGATTTGAAAACATCACGTTCCGATGTCGGCACGTCATAGACATAAGACATCATCGTCGCCACTGTGGCGGAACCGCAGCTGAAATCATAAGCCTGCCGCTTGGTTGTCTGGAACGGCCAGTCGCGCCAGCTCACGACCGCGATGTTCGTTGTATCGCGCGGGCCGTTGCCGACGGGAACGGTGGTTTGCAAATTATCGCTTGCCGCAAACGGGTCGGCTTCGGCCGCGAATGCAGACGGGGCCGGCAGCAGGGCCGGAACCGTCGCCAGAAGTACGCCCAGAACCGCGGTTCGCAACATTGCGTTCTCTCTAAAAATCACCCTGCCGCCTTATGGCGTGCCGGGAAGCATTTGAATATTGACCGATACGGCCGAATTGATAGCTGTGTTGTTACCGGTGTTGTTGACGTAGCTGCCGAAGCCGCTGCCGCCGAAGTTGTCGCCGATATTGATGCTGCCTGTGACAAGATCGCCCGTCACCGAAACCGTGTTGCCGGTTGCGGTGGCCGCCAGTGTTTGCGTTGAAACCGCGCTGTTCTCGGCAGCCGCGCCGCGGGCGGCGCCCATGGTATCGAGATCCATTGCCGCTTCATCTTCGATGATGATTTCGTCATCCAGCATCGCCCATGCCGGCGCGGCTGCAAGGGCGGCGGCCAGGAAAAGGGCGGTAAAACCTGTAATTTTCATAACACTTGCTCCACTATTCGGGGCTGGGTGAAGAACCGCACGGGCCGGGTTGCCCCGGGCCCGTGCGGCTTTACTCATCGGCTGGCTTACGGAGCCAGACCGTTCACCTGCGCCGAAATGTTGGTCGCATTGTTGCCGGCATTGTTCAGGCCGGTGGTGTTGCTGAGCGTATAGACGCCCGAAGCGTTGAACGTGTCCGAACTATAGACAACGTCGCCCGTGCGGTTGCTCACATCACCATAGCTGTTCGGCTGGAAGTTGTTGTCAACCAGCGCGTTCGAGCCACTGATGGTAGAGGTCAGCGTCTGCGTCGCTACAACGGCGTTCACCGAATCGTCTTCGATCGTGATCGAATCGTTGACGTCGTTGTTGACCTGAGCGGCGATGTTCGTTGCGTTGTTGGTCGCACCGTTCTGGCCGGTCTGGTTCTGCAGCGTGTACAGGCCTTCGGCGTTGAACGTGTCGCCGCCGTATTCAATGTCGCCCGTACGGTTGGTCAGCTCGCCGTCTTCAAAGACGTCGTTCTGGACCGTGCTGTCGCTGTTGCTGATGGTTGCCGTGCCCGACTGGGTCGCGAAAACATAGTTTTCGGAGTCGTCGTCCAGCTCCAGATCGTCGCTGACCTGCGCCGCAACGTTGGTCAGGTTGTTGCCTGCATCGTTCAGGCCGGTCTGGTTCTGCAGCGTGAAGACGCCTTCCTCGTTGAAGGTTTCGTCATCATAGTCGATATCGCCGGTGCGGGTATCGGTGTTGCCGATATCGCCGGGCTGTTCGCTGCTGTCGTTGTTGCTCTGGATCAGAACATCGCTGTTGTTCTCGATCTTCGCGGTGCCGGTCTGCTTGGCCTTGACCACATTGTCGGCATAGTCATCAAGCTCGACATCGTCGATGTTGACCTGTGCGGCAATGTTGGCGCCGTTGTTGCCGACATTGTTCAGACCGGTCTGGTTCTGGATCGTGAACACGCCTTCGGCGTCGAAGGTCTGGTTATCGTAATCGATATCGCCGGTGCGCTGGTCGAGGTTGCCGTCCTGCGTGGTGTTGAACACACTGGAATCGGAGTTGTTGAGGCCGCCCGAAAGCGTTTGTTCGGCCTTTACCGTGTTATCGCCGTCATCGGCGTCGATGGCGTCGGCGAATGCTGGTGCGGCAATCGTGAGTGCGATCGCAGCAACAGAACTCAGGAGCACATGTTTCATGATCTATTCCCTCAAGGTTATGAGCATGACAGACAAAATTGTCAGCCATCCCGAGGCGGGCCGCGTTGCGAATCCGCAATCGGTGCCCGTTATATGAAGCGGCCAAATTTTCGAGTCAATGCATTATTATGGTTAACAAGCAACCTGCAAGATTGTTGCTCATATCGCGTGCGATGAAATCCGCACGTGTGCACGATTGTGGATAAGTATAACTGTGATAGTACAAGATTTCAGAATTTATCGTTAAATTTCGGTATCGAACCATCAACAGAATTGTGCACAAATTTTGTGCACAACGATTCGTATGAGCAATATTTTATGTAGAGGCGGCGGAATTATTTGCTGACGCGCAAATTTGCCAGCGAATCGCCGATCGCCTGAAATGCCGATTGCAGCGTCGCGCTCGATGGCGCGTTAAAATAATAATCTGCCTGCGTGGCGCAGTTTTTCATCAAGGTTCTGACGCCGCTCGAAACGCTGCCGAACGTGATTGTGTAGATAATGATGTTGTTGTTCTTCATCGAAGTGCAAACTGATGAAAGCCGGCTATCGAGCCGCGATTCGGCAGTAGAGCTGTTGGTGGTGCCAAGCAAACCGTCATTCAGGTAGCCGTAGGCGCCATCGCCGCTATTGCTCATGGTGTTTTCGCCGTCGGTCATGATGATCGCGGCTTTGTCCATCAACTCGGTATTGTAATCGAGCGGCAGGCTGTTGGCGTCCATCGTGCCGCCCCAAAGCCCGCGCCAGCGCGGCGAAAGCATGCGCCACGCCCATACGGCGCCGAGGTTGATATGCGTGTAACCTACGGCTTCCATGCTGTTGATAGCGGTCGTAATGGTTGCTTTTACATTGGTCATACGCGTGACTTCTTGCGGGCAATATTTATTTGGGCCTTTGGTGGAGCCGATCCCGTCCTTGTTATGGCCATTGCTTTTAAGCCAATCGTTGTTGCTGTCGTCGCCCCAATAATACTTTGTGAATTTCTCCACGCTTGGCGGATCGTCGGTGATGTCGCGGCCGCTGGCCACGCGCGCTTCGGTGCATCCGCCCCAGGCAATGGTCGGATTGCCCCAATTGAAAGAGCCGGCATAGACCCAGCTTGTGTGGCTGTTGCCGATATTCACGGCCTGCGAAAATGGCACGAGCCCGACCCACAGATTATCGACCGTCGAATTGCTGCCGAACAGGGTGGTGACCAGAAGATTGGCCGCAGTTTTCAGGCTGGTCAGATCGGAGCCCTGCATCGAGGTTGTGTTATCGAGCGCCATCACAAGTTCAAGCCCGCGGCTGGAGCGCGTGATCTCGCTTTCGGCGGAGACGGTGACCGAATTATTGTCAAAAATTTGCATGAAAGTCGTCGGCATCGTCGCGGTGGCCGAAAGCGTGATCGTGGTGGCGTCGGAATTGACCGAAACGGTAACATTCGTGATGGTCGCGCCCAGATAATCGCTGGGGAAATTGGCGTTCAGGTATTTCGTGACCTCGCTTTGCACGTTTGCGGTGCTGATGGTCGAACCGGCGGCGAGACCGGCGGCATCGAGCGCGCTTGAAAGCTTGGCCTGCACCATTTCCGCTCGTCCGGCATCGACTGCGAGCCCAACCGCGCCGGTCAATGCAAGGAAAGCAAAAGCGATCATGGGCGCGGCCACGCCGGCTTCGTTGCGCCAGAAGCGCTTCAGCAAGGCGTCGATATTGCGGGCGATGTTACGCATGGCATCCATCCTTTATGTGGGCGGCGTGATAAGCGTGCCGAGGCGCGGTTTGTAGATAGAGGTCTTGTAAATCTCGGTTTCCGGAATGATGTCGTCGGCAATTGCGGGCGTATATGTGTAATACACCTCCGTTATCACCACATTATCCTTGTCGTTAAGCGTCAGCCCGTTGGGCAGCGAAGCCGCCCCGCCGGTGCTGCCGATCTGGCTGCTTTTGCTTAGCGTGCCGCCGCCGGAATATTGCCAGCGTACTTTGGTGGCCGGGTTGCCGCTGTTGTCGCGGTAAACCGAGCTAACGATCACGATTCCGTCGGTGCCGAACGCAAAGGGTTCCATCATTTCCGCGGCCGCGAGCAAAATGTCGTTCATTTGCGAAGCGCTGATCGAATTTTCGGATTGCGCCACGATATCGGCCACGGTGTGGGCGATGCGCTCCGATTTCTGCACGATCATAATAAAACGGGTCAGCTCGAACCCGCCGTAAAGCATGGTCACCAAAACCGGCATCGCCATGGCGAATTCCACGGCCGCGATGCCGCGCTCGCCGCGCCGTGTCGGGCCGTTCAACCTGCGGCGTATGGCACTAATAAGGTTCATTGCGCACCACGATCTTGGCTTCGAGCGGGTAATCGCCGTTATTGCCGAAAATTTCCGACATAAGCGGCGTCATGATCTTCCAGGGGTAGCCGATGGTATAGACCACGATTTCCGACGAACTGCCTGCGCCGGTTTTGCCCTGGTCCGTATCGTATGTGCCGTTGCCATTCACATCCGTGAAGTTCTCACCCGTATCCCAGTGGCCATTGCCGTTGGCATCGACATAGGGTTCGGGCTGGCCGACTTTGCTGAACGTTGTGTATGCCTCGGACGAAATTGTGATCTCGTCCGTATCGATCACGTTGCTCAGGTGCTTGATAAGCGCGGCCTTGATGGTTTCCGTTTGCGTCTTGCCGGCTTCCTTGTAACCGGTCTTGCCGGTGCGTGAAGCGTTATAGGCCGCGCCTTCCAATTGATGCTGCACAAACATGATCATCGAAACTTCGATCGTGCCGAGCATGACGGAAAACAGCACGGGCGCGATGAACGCGAATTCGACGGCCGTCGAGCCGCGCTCGCCGTTCTGCCTGCCGGGAACGGCGGGGCGGACGCGCCGCATCAGGCGCAATATGCCAAGGCTATTTCGCATGTTTGTCAGCTTACCATGACATGGTTAACCATGCCCTTAATCATTAAAAAGAATTAATACGAATTTCGACGCACTTTGCCGGTTTTTTGGCCTTGAAAGCAATTGTTTCGTGCACCCGGGACCGGTGCGAGGCAAAAAATAACCTGAAATTTCTTAAATAATCCGGGCAAAGGCAAAAGTTAAGGAATCAGGCGGTTTTAAAGCGGGCCGGGTTGCCAAGCGCAATCGCGCCCGGGGGGACCATATTGTAAACGACGCTGCCCGCACTGATCCGCGCCCGCGTGCCGACCTTAATGCCGGGCGTGATGATGGTGGCGGAACCAAGATAGACGCTATCCGCCAGCTGCGCGCGCCCGAGCATCAGCGCATAGGGGCTAAGGCATGAAAAATCCCCGATCACGGCTTCGTGGCCGACCAGTGCGCCGACATTCAGAAAAACCTGCGCGCCCAGCACGGCTTCCGCCGCCACGGTCGCCTGGTGCGATATGACGCAACCTTCGCCCAGCTTCGCGCTGGATGCGACATAGGCGCGCGGGTGCACGAGCGTGGTGAATTGCGCGCCGCGGCGTAAAAGCCGGTGGGTTACGGTGCGGCGGTGATCGGGTTCGCCCATCGCAATCACGCATGCATCGCCGTCTTCGGGCACGTAATTGTCGATCGCGCCAATTACCTTGGCGCCGGCATGCGGCGTGCCGACCGCTTTGGTATCGTCAAGGAAGCCGCGAATCCGGAAAGCGGCGCCCGCCGCCATCGCATCTTCGGCGTAGCCCGCCACTTCGAGCCCGAGCCCGCCCGCACCGACAATCACCAGATTTTTCTTGGTCATGACACACCCGCCTCAAAGCCTGTTTGCACGCACCGCGTCAATTCGCGGACTATATCATACCCGTCCCATATATGGTGAAAAGCCAGCGCCTGTCCGGGCGGCACGAGCCGGTCGAAGCCGCGCCCGCCGCAGCGGGCGGCAAATTCCTGCAATATGGCGGGCGAAAAACCCGCATGCACCAGCGTCTGGTCGCGGCGCTCGGCCATGTCCGCCAGTGCCGCGAGGCCGGGCAGCACGCATTCGATCAAAAGCCCGTGCCCGTAACCCACCCGCTTGAACGGCAACAGCGCTTCGGGCGCTATGATGCGCAAAACCGCAAGCCGCGGACCGAAGGTGCGGCGCAGCGTAATCGGCAGATCGACTTGCGCGAGGTAATCGGCGCCCAGCCGTGCCATATGCGCGCCAGCATCAATGCGCATGGCCTTATACCCGGCGGCGGCACTTACGCGCCTGTAAAAATCATCCCCCGCGCCGGTCGCGGCATCTTCCGTGCCTACCCACGCAATCGCGCGCGGGCTGGAACAGGCCATTTGCTCGTACCAGAATAAATCGTTGGCAAACTGCCCCGCCATTTTTTCGCGCGCGTCTTCGGGCATGGCCGCGTATTGTTTGGCATCGAACGCCGCCCATGAAAATTTATCAGCGAAAGCGAGGTCTTTGGTCAGCGGCCCGGCGGCAATGGCGCGTACGGCGGCCACCGCTTCATCGCCCCCCCAGATCATGCGCACGTCCGCCGCGCGGCTCAGAAGCCCGGTCGTGGCGGCATCGTGCGCATAGCGCACTATATATATGTGTGCGGCGATGGCGGGCCCGGCCTGCGCGCAGGCTTGCCGCAGCAACGCCGCCAGCAATTGTCCCGCCGCGCCGGCGCGCCCGGAAAGGCGTGTGATACTGGCATTGCCGGCAAGGAGCGCCAGCGCCAGCGTATAGACGAAGATGGTATCGACATTCGCGGGCGGAAAATGCAGCACAAGACCGCGCGGCGCGCTGCGGCTGCCTGCGGGTTGCGTCATTTTAAAGTGCGCTTCCACCCGTTGCAGCGAAGCCGGGCGCAACCAGAACCCGAGCGCCTGCAGTTCCGGATATTTGCGCGCTCCCGTGTCGTGCAACAGCAGTTCGGAAAAAGCGGCAAGGAAATTTTTTGTTTCTTCGGCAAAGGGTTGCAGCGGGTGGTCGCGACGCGCCTGTTCCTGCTGCGCGATCAGCGCGGCCGCATCGGTTTCCGTTCCCCGGGGGGCGATAACCTGTATTGTCATGCCGCCAGCCCCGCGCCGTGTACATCGCCGCAGCCGCGCAGCGGCGCGCGCGGAACCCGTCCTTCAACCACGAAGCCCTTGCCCATGCGGCCGTCAACGCCGCTATCGACCGCGATAATGCGCCCGATATCCTCGGTCAGCAGCGAATGACCGGGATAGCTGCGCGGCAGCGGGGAAAGCACCTGTATCAGCCCGGCTTCGCCGCGCGGCGCGGGCGCCAAGGTCAGCGGGTCGCGAATGATAACGTCGGCGAAAACCGGCGGGTAAAGCAACCCGTCACTGTTTTCTACAAAGATGCTGCCGACCTGTTCGGCCATGCCGTAAAAATTATGGATACGCCGCAACCCGAAGGATTTTTCAAGCCCCGAGCGGAAGGCTTTGTTATCGACCGCCTGTGCCTGCAATTGTTTCCACCCGCCGCTGTGCAACAAAATGCCGTTCTGCATATCGTAGCCGCGTTCGCGCAGCGGCTGCCGGAAATGCTGCCAGACCATAAAGGTGAAGCCGAACATAAGGAACGGCGCGGTGCCGTGTTCAAGCAGGAATTGCCCGATCGCGGCGCGGTTTGGTTCCATATCCTCGCTCAGCGCGAAAGCGTGGTTGCGCCCGAGCGGCATGAGCCCGAGGATCCCGGCCGCGCGCGCATTAATCTGCTCCGCGCCGCCGACGCTGGAAGGTTTGTCGATGATCAGCATGGGCAGGCGTTCCGTGCCGATCACGTCTTGCATGATGATCGCGAGCGCGCGCGCCTGCAGCTTCGCCGTTGCGGCATCGAGCGGGATGCGGCTTACGGGCCCGCTTGTCCCGCTGGATGTCAGCGTGGTGCGCACCATGCGTTCGGGCACGCTTGAAAGCAGCCGGTGCTTGAACAGCGAAACCGGTATAAAGGGCAGCGCCGCCAGCGTATCCGCGCCTTGATAATCGGGGGCGCTGAGGGAAAGGATTTTTGCATAAGCCGGGCAATGCGCCGCGTGCTCGGCTGTCAGCATGCGCAAAAGCGGAAGCAGGTGCGTTTCCTTGATCGCCTGGCCAAGGCTGAAGGGCGGTACATGCAAAAGCTTTTCCAGCGTCACAAAAGCCCCCGCAATCTTACGTAATCAATTTTGCCCTGTCCGGTCAGCGGCAGCGAAGGCAGGTATTTCAGCTTTATGCTCTGCGAAGGCAGTTGCATGCGTTCCTGCAATACCTGCTCAAGCTGTTTTTGCACGCTCTGGTCGCGCTGATCGGTGGCGATGACAATATGATCGCCGCAATCCATCGCCGCGCAGGGCGTAACGGAACGGCCAATCGCCTCAACCTCATCCAGCATCACGCGCAAACCGTGGATCTTTGCCATGCGCTGCTTGCGCCCGGTGATGGTGAGAAAGCCTTCCTCGTCCAGCACGCCGTAATCGCCGGTGATCAGTGTGGTGCGCATGTCGTCGCCGCGCGAAAGATCGGCGCGGTCGTCGGCATAGCCGAACATCACGTTCGGCCCGCGATACACAACCTCGCCCTCCGTGCCCGGCGGGCAGGGATAGCCATCCTTGCTGATGACCTCAAGCGTGCCCCCTTCAAGCGCTTGCCCGACCGTGCCGGATTTGCGCGCAAAATCTTCAAAACGCAGCGTGGTCATGCGCGGTGATGCCTCGGTTTGCCCGTACATCACGACAAGCTTGCCGCCGCGCGTGCCAAGCTTGTCGGCGAAATCCTGCAGCAATCCGGCGTCGGCCTTGCCGCCCGCCTGCAGCCAGGTGTTGAGCGTCGGCGCGTGCAACCGCGCAAGCCCAAGCCGCTGCACCATGGTAAAATGCGAAGGCACGCCGGCAAACAGCGTGCATTGCCGGTTTTGCACCAGTTTCCAGAAATCGTTTTGCACAACGCTCGCTTCGGTCAGCACGACGCTGCCGCCGCAGGCAAGCAGCGTGTGCAGAACGGAAAGCCCGAAGGAATAGGAAAGCGGCAAATGCAGCACCGCCCGTTGTGCCGGGTCCAGCGCAAGCGCGTCAATAACCGCGGCGATATTATGCGCGAGGTTGCGGTAAGCAAGCCGCACGAATTTCTTGCTTCCCGTGCTGCCTGATGTCGAAAGCAGCAAAAATAATTGCGGGTTGATCCCGGCCGTATCGTGCTTGTCCGCTTCATAAATCTGCATGCCGTCGGCCCCCGCTTGCAGCCGGCGCAGCCCGGTCGGGTTTGCGAGCGGCGCGGGCGCCACGATCCAGTCGGGCCGGTAAGCCTTGCGCAGGCTGCTAAGCGTGCTTTCCTCGCAATCGTGATCGAGCATCATGATTGCGTGCCCGGCGGCGGCAATCGCGAGATAGGCGACCGCGCACGCCGCGCTGTTACGCGCGAGCAGGAAAACCAGATGTTTGTGATCGCCGGCAAAGGTTTTGGCCATTTCGGCTACGCGTTCGCGTAGCGCGCCGTAGCTGATCCAGTCCTGCAAACTCTGATCGAATAGAGCGGGGGCGTCGTCCGGCGCGTCGGGCGCAATCAGGTCTTGCGGAAGATCGAGCGCGCGCATGGTCCGTTACACGGTGACGCCGTGCAGCGCGAGGATGGAGCGCGCCTTGGCGTAATCGCTCATATCCAGTATCTGCTCGGTTGTGAACATAACTTCGAACGCCCCTTCGATGGAGGCCACCAGCCGCATATGCGCGATCGAATCCCACGCGGCGGTATCCTGGTAGGCCAGCCGCTCGACCGGCTCCTTGCCATCAAGCGCAAGGGCGCTGCGAAAACATTCGGCCAGTCGGTCGGCATTGGTCACGGGCATTGTTCCTTTCAAGGGCGGCTATTCGCCGATTATCTTCACAAGCACGCGTTTGCGGCGCTTGCCGTCATATTCGCCGTAAAATATCTGTTCCCATGTGCCGAAATCCAGCTTGCCGCCGGTTATGGCCACGGTCACTTCGCGGCCCATCACCTGCCGTTTCAAATGCGCGTCGGCATTATCCTCGCCGGTGTCGTTGTGGCGGTACCGGTCGTGCGGCTTTTCCGGCGCCAGTTTTTCCAGCCATTCTTCGAAGTCGTTGTGCAACCCGCGCTCGTCGTCGTTGATAAAAACGCTCGAGCTTATATGCATAGAATTGCAAAGCAGAAACCCTTCACGGATGCCGCTTTCGGCCAGCGCCTCTTCGACCTGCGGCGTAATATTGATATAGGCGCGGCGTGAAGGGATGTTGAAAACCAGTTCCTTGCGGTAAGACTTCATGGGCTTGATCCTAAAGACATTGTGCTGCCGGTCAATTTAACGCTTTTCTGCTCTTATCAAGTTATATCAATAAGATACAATTTATCCCCAGTGCAAGAAACCCTGAATTCGCGCGGATTGCGCCCCATTCTTGCCATAAGCTGACCCTAACTTTTTGATGTAAGACGGCACACGCCGTCACAACTGCTCGGAGGAAGATATGCGCAGCAGGCTTTTCTCGAACTTCGCTTTAACCGCCGCGGTGATCGCGCTTGCGATGCCGCTGGCCGCAGCCCCCGCCCATGCGGGCAAGGATACCGCCGGCCTGTTGCTTGGCGCCGGGCTTGGCGGCCTGCTCGGCAACCAGTTCGGTCACGGTACCGGCAAGGTGATCGCGACCAGCGTCGGCGTGTTCGCGGGCGGCCTGGTAGGCAGCTCGGTCGGCCGTTCGCTCGATCGTGCAGACCATACCTATTACAGGGGCCAAACCACCAGCTACTACGCGCCGCAGCGCCACCGTGCGCATTACCGGCCCAACTATGTGGCCCCGGCCTATCACACGACACAAGTGATATACGTGCCGCAACCGCAACCGGTCTATGTGCAGCAAGGCTATGTTTCGCCCACATCCTCCAATGGCAGCTATTGCCGCGAATACACCAGCAGCGTGCAGATCGGCAACCAGTTGCGCGAAAGCTACGGCACCGCCTGCATGCAGCCCGACGGCAGCTGGCAGATAAATGACTAGATAAGGTCAAATTTCCGCCACGAATCTGTGGTGGATTATAGGTCTCACGTGATTGAGCAGCGCGTGAGAGAGGCGCCCGGAACCGCTGGATGTAAGCGGTTCCGGGTTTTCTTTTGCCCGCCGCCGCCGTAATAATGGCCTTCTTCCCCGCCGGGGAACAGGAAAGCGCCATGACCGATCTGCTCACCAGTGATTTTGCCTTCGACCTGCCGCCCGAACTGATCGCGCCCGCGCCCGCGCGTCCGCGCGATGCCGCGCGGCTTTTGCACGTTACCCCCGCGGCGCTGGCCGATAGGCAGGTGCATGATTTGCCCGGCCTGCTGCGTGCGGGCGATCTGATGGTGTTCAACGATACGCGCGTGATCCCATCCCGCCTGATCGGGTGGCGCGGCGATGTGCGCGTGGAAACGCTTTTGCACAAACATGCGGGCGGGGGGCTCTGGCTGGCCTTTGCCCGGCCCGGCAAGCGCTTGCGCGCGGGCGACGACATAATCTTCGCCCCCGATATTCGTGCAAAAATTATGGAAAAGTGGGAAGGGGGCGAACTGGCGCTGGAATTTTCATGCAGCCATGCCGGTCTGCTCGCCTTCATGCAGGCGCATGGCCATATGCCGCTGCCGCCCTATATCAAACGCGCGGCTGGCGATACCGCGGAAGACCGCGCCGATTATCAAACCGTTTATGCCGCGCGTGACGGCGCGGTGGCCGCGCCCACGGCGGGGCTGCATTTTACGCCCGAACTGCTTGCCGCGCTTGATGCAAAGGGCATTGAGCGCATGCATGTGACGCTGCATGTCGGGGCGGGCACGTTCCTGCCGGTCAAGGCTGCGCGCATCGCCGATCATGTGATGCATGCCGAATGGGGGGAGGTAACGCCCGAAAATGCCGCAAGGCTTTTGCGCGCGAAGCAGGAAGGTCGCCGCATCGTTGCCGTCGGCACCACGGCGGCACGGCTGCTGGAAACCGCCGCGCGCGGCGGGGCCATTGCGCCGTTTGCGGGTGAAACCGATATATTTATTTATCCCGGTTTTGCCTTCAGGGCGGTCGATGCGCTGATGACCAATTTCCATTTGCCGGAATCCACGCTTTTCATGCTGGTGTCCGCTTTCGCGGGGCGGGATCGTATGCAAGCCGCCTACCGCCATGCTATAGAGCGTCGCTACCGTTTCTTTTCCTACGGCGATGCAACCTTGCTGGAACGCGCATGAGCACGCAATTCGATCTTCTGGCATATGATGGCGATGCGCGGCGCGGTCGCGTCACCACCGCGCATGGCAGTTTTGAAACGCCATGCTTCATGGCCACGGCCACGGCCGCGAGCGTAAAGGGCATGCACTGGCGCGATGTCGCTGCCGCCGGAGCCGAACTTGCCATCTGCAACACCTATCATCTGATGCTGCGTCCCGGGGCGGAACAGATCGCGGCGCTGGGCGGGCTGCACGCCTTCACCGGCTGGCAGGGCCCGATTTTGACGGATTCCGGCGGTTTTCAGGTGATGTCGCTGACGGGGTTGCGCAAGCTGACCGAACAGGGCGTGGTCTTTCGCTCCCACGTCGATGGCACGCAATATAACCTGACGCCCGAACGCTCGATCGAAATCCAGCATTTGCTCGATAGCGATATCGCAATGGCGTTCGATGAATGCACGCCGTTCCCGGCTGAACCGGATGTGGCGGCGCAATCCATGCGCATGTCGATGCGCTGGGCGCAGCGTTCGCGCGATGCCTTCAAGGCGCGCACAGGCTACGGCCTGTTCGGGATCGTGCAAGGCGGCGTGCACCCGCATCTGCGGCTTGAATCGGTCGAAGCGCTGCGCAAGATCGGTTTCGATGGTTACGGTATCGGCGGCCTTGCCGTGGGCGAAGGGCAGGAAAGCATGTTCGCCATGCTTGATGTCACCAAAGCGGTGCTCCCGGCCGGTAAGCCGCGCTATCTCATGGGGGTCGGGCGGCCCGATGATATGGTCGGTGCCGTGGCGCGTGGGGTCGATATGTTCGATTGCGTAATCCCCACGCGTTCGGGCCGTACCGGGCAAGGTTTTACAAGCCGCGGCGTGTTGAACATTCGCAACGCCCGTCATGCGGCCGATAAACGTCCGCTCGATGAAAATTGCGGCTGCCCGGCCTGCGCGAACCACAGCCGCGCCTATCTGCACCACCTGTTCCGGGCCGATGAGATGCTGGGTCCGATGCTGCTAAGCTGGCACAACATGCATTACTATCAAGATTTGATGCGCGGCATCCGGGCCGCCATTGAAGCCGGCGCCTTCGCCGCCTTCGCCGAAGCCTTTTATGCCGGCTATACGCGCGGCGATATCGATCCGCCGGAAAAGGCCGGCAAACCCGCCGCCGGATAGTTGCCGGGGGCGCGCGGCTGGTTTAGAAGATACGTATGTATTTCCGCCAAGCCGTCATATTCGTTTTCTGCCTGTTCGTGGCCGCCGTTGTGGCCGCGATCGGCCTGCGCGCCGATCAGGAAGAAAAAACCGCCACCACGCAAACCCAGTATCCGCAGTTCGCGGCGCTGCGCTTCAACGAAGTGAACCTGCGCACGGGCCCCGGCAAGCGCTACCCGGTCGAATGGGTTTACCGGCGCGAAGGCATGCCGGTTGAAATTACCGCGACATTCGATGTTTGGCGCCGGGTGCGCGATTGGGAGGGTTCGGAAGGCTGGGTGCACAAAACCATGCTGCGTTATCGCCGCACCGCCATCATTACCGGCAAGCAGCGCAAGCTGCATCTCAAGCCCGATGCCGCCGCGCCGGTAGTGGCGCAGCTGGAAGGCGGCGTGATCGCCCGTCTGGAATCTTGCGAAAGCGAATGGTGCATGCTCGAAGCGGGCGGCGCCGAAGGCTGGCTGCGCAAGGCGGATTTCTGGGGCGCGGCGGCACCCGAAACATTCGATTAACATATTGATATAACTGCATAAACCAATACGGAAAGTATTGTTTGCGTTGTCGCGCCCGGGCTTTTCTGAGACACTCCCGCGCATCCGATTCAATAAGCGACAGGGGCTGGCGATGGACGGCAAAAAGCGTGATTTTCTGAAAGTTGTGGGCGCGGCAGGTCTTGGCGCTTCGGCGGCCGGGCTGGCTTCATGCGGCCGCGAAAACACGGCGATCGAGCGCGACGCCGATCCGATCGAGCGTGTGCTGCGCACCAACAAGCTGCGCGCCGGCTATATTCTTTATGACGTGATGGTGAAGCGCGACCCGGCCACCGGCCGGCTCGGCGGCCTTGTCCATGACGTGGCGCAGAAGGCCGCGAAGAATATCGGCGTCGAAATCGAATGGAGCGAAGAAGTTTATTTTGGCAACGCCTTCGAAGGGCTCAACACGGGCCGTTATGACGTTGTGTTTGCCAATCTGTGGCCCACCGGCCCCCGTATTCGCGCCGCCGGTTTCTGTCAGCCCATGTTCTACAGCGGGCTTGGCATCTATGCCCGCCCCGGCAACGCAGCGCGCTTCAAGACTGTGCGCGATATCAACGATCCTGGCGTGACCATCAGCACGATCGACGGCGATATTTCCGCCTATGTGATCGAAGACCGTTTCAGCAGCGCCAAGGTTACTTCCATGCCGCTGAACACGGATTACGCCCAGATGCTGCTGAATGTCGGCATGGGCAAGGCCGATATCGTGCTGGCCGACATCGGTTTCGCCAACAGCTATATCAAGCAAAATCCCGGCAGCCTGACAGAACTGTTCCCCGGCCACCCCTTGCAGGTGTTCGCAAACTGCTTCGCCATGAACCACGATCACGCCAAGCTGAAATCCGTTGTCGATCAGTCGGTCGCGGAGCTGTTGAATCGTGGTACGGTGGATGAATACATTGAACGGTATGAAAAACTGCCCGGCGATTATCTGCGGGTCGCGAAAAGCTACCGGGAACAACGCGCTTCCTAGGCCTCGTGGCGTTTGGGCTTGTGTCCTGCGCATGGCCCGGCACCATGAAAATGTCTTACAAATACCGTGCTGACGGGTTAACCTGTCTGCCCCGCCCGCGTTTGCCGGTATCGCATGACCTTAGAACAATCCCAGATCATCGCCCTGCTGGCCGTTACGCTGGCGCTCTTTATCTGCAACCGCTGGCGCTACGATATTGTCGCAGCGGCGGCGTTGTTCGCGGCGGTGGCGTTGGGGCTTGTGCCCGCCGCTGAAGCCTTTTCCGGCTTTGCCGACCCGGTCGTCACTACGGTCGCATGCGCGCTTATCCTCAGCTACGGCGTTGCGCAATCCGGTCTTCCTATCATCGTGCTCGATCGTTTTCAGGGTTTGATGCAAACACCTACGCTGCGCGTGCTGATTTTTTCGCTGCTGGTGGCGGTATGCTCTGCCTTCATCAATAACGTGGCGGCGCTGGCGCTGTTTCTGCCCGCCGCGATCGGAAGCGCAAAAACGGCCAAGCAATCGCCCAGCGCGCTGTTGATGCCGATGGCCTTCGCTTCCCTGCTTGGCGGGCTGACGACGTTAATAGGCACGCCGCCCAATCTTATGATTTCCGCCATTCGCGAAAAGATCACGGGCAAGCCCTATGAAATGTTCGATTTCGGGCCCGTCGGCATCGTGCTTGTAGTGATCGGCCTGCTTTATCTTGTGTATGCATGGCGCAAGCTGCCGATGCAGCGGGCGGGTGCGGCGCAGAACGAACAGTTTAATATCGAAGATTATTTGACCGAGGTTGTGGTCGGAGAAAAATCGCTGATTGTCGGCAAAACCATAGCCGAAATTGAAAAGATGGCGGAGGACAGTATCGCGGTGGTCGGTCTTACGCGCGGCAGCTTCCATCGCATTATAACCGGCACGAAAACGGTGGTTTTCGCGGGCGATGTGCTGGTGCTGGAAGGCGATCCGGAAACGCTGAATGATTTTGTTGTTCGCATGAAGCTCGAACTTGTGGGCGGCGACAAGAAAGGGGATGCGACCAAAAAAGAAACCGAAATTGCCGAAGCGATCATCACCGAAGCTTCTTCCCTGATTGGCCACAACAGCAAATCGTTCCAGTTGCGCACACGCTACCAGGTTAATTTGCTGGCGATCCGCCGGCGCGGCCGTAATATACGGCAAAGGCTCGGCAGCATCACGTTTGAAGAAGGCGATGTCATCGTGGTGCAAGGCTATGCCGGCAACCTCACGGCCGTGTTGCAATGGCTGCAATGTCTGCCGCTGGCACGGCGCGATCTCAAGCTCGGTCAAAGCCGCAAGCCGTGGCTTGTCGGTCTTGTGATGGCGGCTGTTATCACGCTAAGCGTGCTCAAGATTTTCCCGGTCGCCGTCGCCTTCCTTGCGGGCGTGCTGGCGCTCATTGTGCTCAAGCGCCTTTCTGCGGGCGACATATATAAGGCGGTCGATTGGCCCATCATCATACTTCTGGGTGCCATGATCCCGGTAACGGGCGCGCTTGAAACCACGGGCGCGGCGCAACTGATCGCGGGAACCATCGCCGGGCTTGCGCCCGGCCTTGGCGATTTGTGGGTTGTGGGCCTTGTGATGTTTGCAACCATGGCGATAACGCCGATGCTCAATAACGCGGCCACCGTTCTGCTTATGGCGCCGCTGGCGGTCAATTTGGGGCAGCAGATCGGGCTCGCGGTCGATCCGCTTTTGATGGCGGTTGCGATCGGCGCTTCGTGCGATTTTCTCACGCCGATCGGGCATCAATCGAACACGCTGGTAATGGGGCCCGGCGGCTACCGTTTCAGCGATTACTGGAAGCTCGGTCTGCCGCTCAGCATTTTCGTCCTTATTGGCGGTACGCTCATGATCGAGCTGGTATGGATGTAGGCGCGGCCGTGTTTTGCGGCCGATCAATGACTTAGGCGGGCATATAGCGCGTGCCTGCGCCGCCCGATTGGGCTATAAAATCTGCATGGAAAACAGCAGTTTCAGTTTGCAGGGAAGGCGCATCCTGCTTGTTATATCGGGCGGGATCGCGGCCTATAAAAGCCTCGATCTCATTCGCCGCCTGAAGGAACGCGGCGCCACGGTGCGCTGCATCCTCACCAAAGGCGGGGCGGAATTCGTCACGCCGCTTTCGGTTTCCTCGCTCTCCGGCGAAAAGGTCTATGACGATCTGTTCTCGCTCACGGACGAACATGAAATGGGGCATATCCGCCTTACGCGAACAGCCGATCTTGCCGTTGTCGCGCCCGCAAGCGCGAACCTGATCGCGCGGCTGGCGCAAGGGCGCGCGGATGATCTTGCCAGCACGACTTTACTCGCGTCCGACAAACCCATCCTTGTTGTCCCCGCCATGAACGCCAAGATGTGGCAAAGCGAAGCGGTGCAGGCGAACATTGCCGTGCTTGCGGCGCGTGGCACCATGCTGGTGCGGCCGGGCACGGGTGAAATGGCGTGCGGTGAAGTGGGCGAAGGCCGCATGGCCGAAGTCGCCGAGATTGTAGCGGACATCGAAAAATATTTTGCGCAGCCCGGCCCGCTTAGCGGCCGCCGCGCGCTTGTTACAAGCGGGCCAACGCATGAACCGCTCGATCCCGTGCGGTTCATTGGCAACCGGTCTTCGGGCAAGCAAGGCCATGCCATCGCCGCCGCGCTGGCGCGCGAAGGGGCGGCCGTGACGCTTGTTACCGGCCCCGTTGCGTTACCCGACCCTGCGGGCATCCGCACCATACATGTTCAAACCGCGCGCGAAATGCTTGAAGCGTGCGAAGCCGCGTTGCCGGCCGATATCGCCGTGTGCGCCGCCGCGGTGGCCGATTGGCGCCCGGCTGAGGAAAGCGCGCAAAAACTGAAGAAGGGCGCCGCCGAACCCGCGCTGCGGCTGGTTGAAAACCCGGATATTCTGGCCATGATAGCGCGCGAAGGGAACATTCGCCCCCGCCTTGTGGTTGGCTTTGCCGCTGAAACCGAAAAGGCGGATGAAAACGCCCGGCGCAAGCTTGCGGGTAAGAATTGCGACTGGATTGTTGTGAACGATGTTTCCGGCGGCGCGGTTTTCGATGCCGATGAAAACAAGGTCACGTTGCTTGCGCGCGATAGCGCGGGTAAGGTTGTGACAGAATCATGGGACGCCATGCCGAAGGACGATGTGGCGCGTTTGTTGGCGGCCCGCGTCTCCGATCATTTCAAGGCAGCCTAGGAATAGAAAAGCATGAGCCAGATCAAGATCGCCGTTACCCGCCTTCCGCACGCCGAAGGGCTCGATCTTCCCGCCTATGCAACCGAACAGGCCGCCGGCATGGATCTGCAAGCGGCGGTGGCGCAAGATTTGGTGATCGCGCCGCAGGCACGTGCCCTGGTGCCTACGGGGCTGTGCATCGCGCTGCCGGAAGGCTATGAAGCGCAGGTGCGGCCGCGTTCCGGCCTTGCGCTCAAACATGGCGTGACGGTGCTCAATGCGCCCGGCACGGTCGATGCCGATTACAGGGGCGAGGTTGGCGTCATTCTCGCCAATACGGGCACCGAGCCTTTCACCATTACGCGCGGCATGCGCATTGCGCAGATGGTTATCGCCTCCTATACCCGTATCGGCTGGTCCGAAGTGCGGGAACTGCCGGCGTCCGCCCGCGGCGAAGGCGGATTCGGTTCCACGGGTACGATGCGGCGCACGGCGAATTGAAACGGGATTAATTTATGAATATTGCGATTCTTGGTGCCGGTTATGTCGGGCTTGTATCTGCGGCATGCTTCGCCGAATTCGGCCATACCGTTGTCTGTATCGATTCCAACAAGGAAAAAATCGCGCGCCTGCAAAAGGGCCAGATTCCCATTTATGAACCCGGTCTCGATGACCTGGTCGAACGCAACGCCGCCAAAGGCAATCTGAAGTTCGCAGATACGCTCGATGGCGCGGCGGCCGATGCCGACGCGATTTTTATTGCCGTCGGAACGCCCAGCCGCCGCGGCGACGGGCATGCCGATCTTTCCTATGTTTACGCGGCCGCGAAGGATATCGCCGGGCGGCTTGATGGCTATACCGTGGTCGTGACCAAATCCACCGTGCCGGTCGGCACCGGGCGGGAGGTGCAGAAAATCATCCGCGAAGCCAACCCGGCTGCCGATTTCGATGTGTGCTCCAACCCGGAATTTTTGCGCGAAGGATCCGCGATCGGTGATTTCATGCGCCCGGACCGCGTGGTGATTGGCGCTGAAAATACCCGCGCGGGCGATGTGATGCGTGCGCTCTACCGGCCGCTCTATATCAACGAAACACCGGTGGTGCAGACCGGTCTGGAAACCGCCGAGCTGATCAAATATGCCGCCAACGCTTTCCTTGCCACCAAGATCACCTTTATCAACGAGATTGCGGATTTGTGCGAGCGTGTTGGCGCGGATGTGCAGGATGTCGCGCGCGGCATCGGGCTTGATGGCCGCATCGGCCGCAAGTTTTTGCATGCCGGGCCGGGTTTCGGCGGTTCGTGTTTCCCCAAAGATACGCTTGCGCTTGTGCGCACGGCACAGGAAGCGGGTTCGCCCATGCGTATCGTCGAAACCGTTGTGGATGTGAACGACAGGCGCAAGGCCAGCATGGCCACGCGCATCATGGATGCTTGCGGCGGGCCGAAGGGCGGCGGCGTGAAGGGCAAGACCATCGCCATTCTCGGGCTTACCTTCAAACCCAACACCGACGATATGCGCGATAGCGTCAGCCTCGAAATCGTCCCGGCATTGCAGAAAGCTGGCGCGGTTGTGCGCGCCTTCGATCCCGCCGGGATGGAATATGCCGCACGCGTTCTGCCGGGCGTGACCTTGTGCAAGGATGCCTATGATGCGCTTGCGGGCGCCGATTGCGCCGCCATTCTTACCGAATGGAACGAATTTCGCGCGCTCGATCTTGCCCGCCTGCGCAGCCTGATGCGGGCGCCGGTGGTGGTGGATTTACGGAATGTCTATAAGGGCGACGAGATGCGGGAAGCGGGAATCGCCTATGCATCGATAGGCCGCAGATAGTTTATTTTCACTATAAATCTGGTTAATAATGCTATTGTATATCATAGCAATATCAATATGTTATATTGCAATTAGGGTAAAGAAAAGCGGGCCAAAAAAAATCAAAACGAACGTTTTTATTTTCGCCTTATTTGGGCTAAACCCTAAGATTGCTTGAATATTTATATACATATTATTGGCAATAAATTACTATTTTGCGGAAAGCGAAATTGATGAGATTCCCGTTGCGCGTGCTGGGCTATAAGCGACATGGCTAGTAGTTCACCCAAGAACCTGTTTTCGGAAGACGAGAGCTATGAACTGGTCGCCATTGACCAGAATAGCGATAAGGATTTTGTTGCCGAATTGGCGGGCGTGTACGCGGCCGGCTTCAACACGGTCAAAGAAGTCCAGCCGGAATGGGATCTGGAAGGGGCGCTCAAGCTTCTGAAGCAACGCTTGCAAAGACCTTCTGCAATCCTTGCGGTACGCGACAAAAAAACCGGCAAACTCTGCGCCGGGTTTTTTGCCGATATCATGCCCGGCAAAGACGGCATGCGCGTTTCTTCCTTCGATATCGTGGTGCTGCCCGAACATCGTAATAACCCGGAAGCAAGGTTGGGCACGAGGCTTCTGCACGAAGGCATGATCGCCGCCAATACGGCTAGCCGGCAGGAATTCGGGGAGGATTTGGCCGTCTGGGAAGGCCAGACATATAAAAAGCTTGCAGGGAAGCATCCATATGAATGGTGGATGGCCATGGATTACGAGCCGAAATCCCTGTTCCATATTGCCGCCGCAAGCATCACATGCCTGCCGAATTTGCCTGATGCAAATGTCGCTATCAAGCCATTGGATGTCTCAAATCACAGGGCTATGAAAAAAGTATCCGAGTTCATGGCAAGGAAATCCACCGGCCCGGACCAGGATGGACGAAACTGGTCGCCGGAACGCGCGAAAAAATATCTGGCCTATATGGCCAGATACAATCCATCGATCATCCGTGTTGCGTACGGAAAGCGCGGCGAAGTTATCGGCTGCTTTTTCGGTGACACGGTTTTGGGCCGTAGTGGTCCGCACATGACCGATACGCTGGTGTTCGCCGACAACGAAAAAATGTCGGAACAAAGCATAACCGCCTTGCTGGTCGAAGGGGTCAAGGCCGCCGATCATGCCGCGCAGGATCGTTATGGTAGCCAGCTCCGTGACGTTGAAATGCCCTACTGGTCAAGCAATCGGCATATATGGCCGATTCTGGAACGCGCCGGGCTGCAAGAAGACAAGGATTTCGTCCATGTCGTTGCCGATGCCGACAGGTTCAGGGATAAGATCAAGCTCAAGGCAAGCGCGCTTAATTTTGGCTAATAAGGCCGGGCGCTATTTGGTCGGGACGACCGCTTCCTGCCAGAAAGCATCGAACTGTTGTATCAGCGATTTGATAAGCTGTTCCGAATATATCGAAACGATCATGACATCCTCGGCCGACGCTTTCATGTAGAAGATGACGTGATTGCCGAAAAGATAGTATGGCAGGGCGTGCGTGTGGTCTTTCCTTAGCCAGCGGTATTCACCGTATTTTGCGGCGAAGTTGGTGTCGCCATAAGGAATAAGGCACTTCGCATCGAGATTCTTGATGGTTCCCATGCGATCAAGATGGGCTTTCGAATAGGCGGAAGTGAAGTTCTCCATCAGATTGTCGCTGAAGTTGAAGTGACGCGTAATCCCGCCTTCGGTCTTCATGGCGTCAAAGATGTCATCAAGGACTTGCTTGTACCCTTCGTGCCCGATGTAGGTTTTGACCAGCTCTTTGTGCTTTTGCACGCCTTCGTTTTCGGTAAACTCCACATCGCGTGCCCTGAAGGCCCGCACGATTGCTTCGGCGGTTGATTCCTGCGGGCGGAAGGTGCCGTGCTCAATATTCTTGATGGTTTCGGGGGATATGCTGGCGGCTTTGGCGAGATCGGCCCTCGTCCAGTCCAGCAGACCTCGTGCAGCGCGAAGTTGTGCGGGTGAGGGCATGGCGGTTTCTCTTGCTCTATTTGGCCTGTATCTGCTCGATTAACTACCATTTTAGGGTATTTGGCAAGTAAAGTAATAGTTTCGAGTTTTTTGCACTGCGTTAAATCATATTAACCTTAAAAAATAATGCCTTAGATCATCTGTCTAACGCAGCATGAAACTATTTATGTTATTTAATTGACCAATATTGGCATGTATAAAGGCCATCATAGTTGGCGAATCGTTATCTATAAAAAACAGCTTGCACTTACTCAGCTATGGTTAAGAAATGAATGTTAGAAGCAAAAAGATCATGAACGACAACAGCCGCAAACCAAAAACGGATATGGACAGCGCACGCGATGCGCTGGCGCGCGACCTTGCTGATCTGAAGCAGATGAGCGATGCCGTCATGGCCGGTGAATGGGAAGGGCATAAACCGCGCGGCCTTTCAGAGTCGGAGATTATTTCCATCACCGCGCTTGTCAGCTATGTGGCGCATACACGCGGCAAGAAGGAAGACGATGTCCGCAATGGCCTGTTCGAACGTTTCGGCGTAGGCGAAATCGAAAGCCTTGCGCCTGCCGCTTATGACGATGCGGTGCGCTTCCTGGTCGATCAGGTGCCGGAAGACGCGACAGGCTCCGGCTAGGCTCCTTGTTGGGGGCCGGTAGCGGGCCCTGTTTCTCCTATTCTTGCAAAAGCCGTTTGCAACCGTTCTTCCTCGGTCATATGAACGGCGGCGGTATTTCCTGTGCGCGCCAGCTTCTCGATGATGACAAGCATATCGAAGGCGCCATCGGCGCCGTAACGCGCGATCATATCCGCATAACGCATGGGCTGGTTACCCCGCTGCATGCTTGATCGTTTCTGCCTCGTCGATCGGGCACACATCGTCAAGCCGGATCAGTGCGGTTTGCAGCCGTTCTTCTTCCCGCATTGCTAGCCGTGCGGCATCGGTCTGTATTTGCGCCATTTTCTCAAGCGACATGAGGATATCCATCGCCATGACCTTGCCGAATTTTTTACACATCTGTCCGTACGTCATATGTCCCTCCATTTTTCTATGAAGATTCAATCGCTTTAGCCTGCGTGCCACCTCTTGTCCTGTTGCCTGCGGTAACTGAAAACCGGTATTAAGATAACATTTTGTTATTTTTATCGCTTGTTAATTCACATTACGTAATGTAATAATACATGAAACGGAATTTTTGTCATCAGGAGAATTAATTTTATGGAAAAAATCGAAGGGCGGCAAATACGGGGCGCACGCGGACTGTTGGGTTGGAGCGCTGAGCATCTTGCCGAGCGAACCGGTCTGACGCGTCAGGCGATCAAACGCATCGAGGATGGCGCGGTGCGCCCGCGCGAAGGAACACTGGCCGACATTATGCGCGTGCTTGACGAGCAGGGCATAGAGTTCAGCGGCAATTCGGGTGTGCGTTTCAAGCCGCAGGGCGTGGAAGTGCTGACAGGCGACGAAGGCCTGCGCCGGCATTTCGACAATGTCTATGAATATATGTCCAAGCACGGGGGGCTGGTTCAGCATGTCGGTATGAACGAAATGCAGTTATATAACCACATTAGGTACGAGTTCTCGAGAGTGCATGTTGGCCGTATGATGGATATTGCGGCCGAACGTGATGATGTGAATGTACGCGCCATTCTTTGTGAGGGAGATGCATTTTTCGGCAGCGATTATACGGAGTACCGTTGGCAGGCCAGAGGCAGCTATGACGATGTCGCCTATTATCTCTATGGCGACCGGCTGGCAATCATGTCGTTCGTGGGCGAACCGTCGCCGATTGTCGTGACGCATAAAATTCCGTCCATCGCACAATCTTATCGCAGGCAGTTTGAAGCGTTGTGGAAGGACGCCGTTGTCCCGCCCGGCTACAAATTCCGTCGCCCCCGGCCGGGGGACGAAAACAAGGGTGCCGCGCCAGTCTGGCAGACTGCGGGGGACAAAAGGAAGAGGTAATTGGAGCGGGTGACGGGAATCGAACCCGCGTAGCCAGCTTGGGAAGCTGGAGCTCTACCATTGAGCTACACCCGCAACTTGGCGCATAATACACTATCTTTTTCCGGCCAAGGCAATAAGCTGTTTCCATGTACACCGCCACAACGCGCGATATCAAAATTACCGTCAGGCCCGTTTACCTGGAGGATCAGTCTGCCCCGGCCGACAACCATTTCGTGTGGGCCTATCACGTGAAGATCGAGAATATGGGGCAGGAAACGGTGCAGCTTCGCAGCCGCGTATGGCGCATCACCGACAGCAAGGGCGAGGTGAACGAGGTGCGCGGCCCCGGCGTGGTGGGCGAACAGCCGACGCTCGAGCCCGGCGATTATTTCGAATATACAAGCGGCACGCCGCTCGCCACGCCTTCGGGCATTATGGGCGGCACGTACCAGATGGAAAATGAACGCGGCGAGGCGTTCGATGTCGTCATCCCCGCCTTTTCGCTCGATAGCCCCTATCAGCTGGTGCGGTTGAACTGATCAGGTATCGATGTTCCCGGCGCTCAGCGCGTTTTCCTGGATGAATTCGCGGCGCGGCTCCACCACATCCCCCATCAGGGTCGAGAAGATTTGCTCCGCCGTATCGGCATGGTGGATTCTAACCTGCATCAGCGTGCGCGCGGCGGGGTCCAGCGTTGTTTCCCAAAGCTGTTCGGGGTTCATCTCGCCAAGGCCCTTATAGCGCTGGACCGTCACGCCGGTTTTTCCAAGCTCCATCACCTGATCGACCAGCGAAAGCGGGCCGGTCAACGTCGCTGCGGGTTTGTCTTTGTAGCCAAGGGTGCCCGGCGCCTGGAACCATGCTTGCAGCTCGGCCGCCATGCCATCGAGCCGCCGCGCCTCGGCCGAGCGCAGCAGCGCCGCGTCCAGCACATAGTTGTGTGTCACGCCGCGGCGGGTGCGCGAAAACTGCAGCCCGCCTTCGGGGCCGCTGCTGCCCTTCCAGCCGCGTTCGCGGGCGGGCGATAGCGTATCAAGCCGCTTGGCGACATATTCTGCGGCAGCAACCGCTTTTTTGGGATCGCCCGCCAGTTCGGCGGCAAGCGCGCCCGCGATCGCCGCCTGTTCCACGACCGCAAGGTTGCCGACCTTCTGGTTCAGCGCATTCACGGCGGCCTTCATGCTGCGCGCCTTCTCCACCATTTTTTGCAACGGGTCGCCGGTTATCGCCTTGCCGTCATGCAGCTTGACCGTCACATCCTGCACGCCTTCGACGGTCAGATAGGCTTCAAGCGCCCGTTCATCCTTCAGGTAGCGTTCCTTGGCGTTGCCGCGCTTGATGCGGTAAAGCGGCGGCTGCGCGATATACAGATAGCCCTTGTCGATCATTTCCGGCATCTGGCGGAAGAAGAAGGTCAGCAAAAGCGTGCGGATATGGCTGCCGTCCACGTCGGCGTCGGTCATGATGATGATTTTGTGATAGCGCATCTTGGCTACATCGAATTCCTCGCGCCCCACGCCGCCGCCGATGGCGGTAATGAGCGTGCCGATTTCGGCCGAAGAAAGCATTTTGTCGAGCCGCGCGCGCTCGACATTCAGAATCTTGCCGCGTAGCGGCAAAATTGCCTGGAACTTGCGGTGGCGGCCCTGCTTGGCGGAACCGCCGGCGCTGTCGCCCTCAACGATGAACAATTCGGAAAGCGCGGGGTCGCGTTCCTGGCAATCGGCCAGCTTGCCGGGCAGCGAAGTGGGATCGAGCGCGCCCTTGCGGCGCGTAAGCTCGCGCGCCTTGCGCGCCGCTTCGCGCGCGGCGGCGGCTTCCACGACCTTGCCGACAATGCGCTTGGCTTCCGCCGGGTGTTCTTCAAACCAGGTGCCGAGCGCGGCGTTGATGACGCTCGCCACGACCGGCTGCACTTCCGAAGAAACCAGTTTGTCTTTTGTTTGGGAGGAAAATTTGGGGTCCGGCACCTTGACCGAAAGCACGCATGTCATGCCTTCGCGCGCGTCTTCGCCCGAAAGCGTGACCTTTTCCTTCTTCGCCAGGCCGGATGTTTCGGCATAGTGGTTGATGCAACGCGTCAGCGCGGCGCGGAACCCTGCCAAATGAGTGCCGCCGTCGCGCTGCGGGATGTTGTTGGTGAAACACAGCATGTTTTCGTGGTAGCTGTCGTTCCATTGCAGCGCGAATTCGACCGTGATGGCGTCCTGTTCTTTCGAAGACGTGATCGGTTCGCTCACGACCGCGACCTTGGCGCGATCGAGCCATTTCACGAATTCGCGGATGCCGCCGTCATACTGCATCTGCACGCTTTTGGGTTCGACCCCGCGTGCATCCGTCAACGTCAGTTTGACGCCGGAATTAAGGAAGGCAAGTTCGCGCAGACGGTGCTCAAGCGTGGCAAAATCGAACACGGTCTTGGTGAAAATCTTGGGGGAGGGCAGAAAGCTCACCTCGGTGCCGTGGCGGTCGGATTTGCCGACGGCTTTCAGCGGCGCTTCGGCTACGCCATCGCGGAAGCGCATGAACCATTCCGAACCCTGGCGCCAGATGCGCAGATCGAGATGTTCGGAAAGCGCGTTGACAACCGAAACGCCCACGCCGTGCAAACCGCCCGAAACTTTATAGGAATTCTGGTTGAACTTGCCGCCCGCATGCAGCTGGGTCATCACAACCTCGGCGGCGGAAACGCCTTCTTCGGCATGGATATCGACCGGAATGCCGCGCCCGTCGTCATGGATGGTGCATGAGCCATCGGCGTTCAGCGTCACTTCGACATTGGTGCAATGACCGGCCAGCGCTTCATCGACCGCGTTATCGACCACTTCATACACCATGTGGTGCAAGCCCGAACCGTCGTCGGTATCGCCGATATACATGCCGGGGCGCTTGCGCACGGCTTCAAGCCCGCGCAACACGGTGATGGCGTCGGCGCCATACTGTTCTTTCTCGGCAATGGATTCGGCTGTTTCCTTGGGGGCGGTTGCCATGGTCTTTGCGGTCGCTTTGCTCATCGGGGTTCCGGGTTGTTTTGGGGGCCGCGAATCGGCCCTGAAAACCAGCGCGTAAAGTAGCCCATCCGGCCGATAATACCAAGGCTTTTTCTTGCACTAACTATTTGATTTTCAATATGAAAATGCCGAAGGAAACGCGCTTTTCAGGTGGCCGTTGCGCGCGCGCCAAGCGCCTTATCCAGCAGCCCCGGCAAGCCGCTTTTATCGACCATGTGCGACCACAAAAACGGCGTGGGATCGACCGTACGGTTATCCGGCCAATCGAGCGTTTCGGGCACGGTATCGAACATGCGTGCGCCGTCTGCCGGCGCCCATAAGGCGTTGATCCCGTACTTTGCCGCCGTTTTACGGTTCATAACCTGATCGTTGGCGAGGATACGCTGTCCCACCGCGGCGGCATCCAGCATCTTGGTTGGCACCTGCACGATATGCGGGTAATGGGTTGGGAAGTAACAAACGGCGACGCGTGCATGACGCAGGTTCTCGAACACCTCGTCTTGCGGCATGCGCCCGGCGAAGGTGATATTTTTATACGCCGCATAACGTTCGGTCAGCCAAGGTTCTTGCTTGCCGGCCAGCAAGAAAGTTTTGTGCGCGCCAAAACGGCGCACGAAGCTATCGAGCATCAGGTGCGATTTGCGCTCGCGCGTAAGCACGCCGGCATAGAAGAAATCCGGCGCAGGTTTTGCGGTGTCGTGCGATTTGTCGCGTAGCGCGGGCACATAGTCTGGCACGCCGATATCCTGCAAGGCGAAGGGAACGCCGTCTTTGAAATAACCAAGGTCGTGGATGTAGGGCGTGACGATGCGCAAATCGGGCCGGGCATTGCTGATGCGTTTGATGAAGTTTTTAATGTGCCTGAAAGGCGGCACGGAAAGCGATTTATAATCGTGAACGGTCAGTGCGGCGGGCAGCTTCTTCGGGTAATAGCCCATCATGTACCAGCAAACCGCCTCATGCAGGTCGGGCTTTTGTGCGGCGGCGGCGAAGTTCGTTTCCTCGCACTGAAAACGTTTTTCGAAGTAAGTGCAATTCAGCCCGACGCTGGGGTGAAAAACCTTGCTTTCATGAATAAAATATATTTTCCGGATGGTCATGCTCTGCCACTTTCGCAGCAGTCATATCAGGCGGCGGTGCTCTGCGCAACGGCGGAACAATTGACGATCAGCGGTTGATAATGCAACGCATTTACGAATCTGAGCAGATCGGCGCTGGCTATCGTCGTGGAATGGTCGTTCCGCAGCGGGTGATAGTTGACATAGGGGCTTTGCAGCATGCTTTGATCAAGCACGGGCGTGACTCTGCGCGATTGGTCGTTGATGAGCGCGAAAGGCGGCACCGAGCCGGGCGTGACCCCCAGAACTTCCATCAGCAAATCGGGCTTCCCGAACGATAACCGCGCGGCCCCGATGATTTTTTCGATCTGGCCAAGATCGGCGCGTGCTGCGGCGGGCATCACAACAAGCCAGATTTTGCCCTTTTTGTCTTTCAGGAAAAGATTCTTGCAATGCAGCCCGTCCACCAGCGGCCAGACGTCCTTGCCATCCTCCACCGTAAAAACCGGGCGGTGGGAAATCGTTTTATGCGTGATGCCGAGCTGATCGAGAAAGGCGAACAGCTCATCTTTTGTGGTCGGCATGGGACATCCCGAAGGTTATGAGCAGGCAGGATCGTCGCCCGCACAATTTACCACAGGTGCCCACAAAACGTCATCGATAATCTCGGTGCCCGCGCAAAGCATCGCAAGCCTATCGAATCCAAGCGCAATTCCGGCCGAAGGCGGCATGCCGTGTTCGAGCGCGGCGATAAAATCTTCGTCGATCGGGTGCCGCTCGCCGTAAAATTTTTCCTTAAGCGCCATATCGGCGATGAAGCGTGCGCGCTGTTCTACCGGGTCGGTCAGCTCGCCAAAGGCGTTGGCGAGCTCGAGCCCGCAGATGTAAAGTTCGAACCGTTCGGCAAGCCGCGGGTTTTCCGGCTTCGGCCGCGCCAGCGCTGCCATGCTGACGGGGTAATCGCACAAAAAGGTCGGCCTGCCGTTCCCGAGTCTGGGTTCGATTTTCTCGAACATGATGCGGAAGAAAATATCATCCCATGTGTCGGTTTCCGCCACGCGCACGCCGGTGCGTTCCGCTTCGCGCGCCAGCAGCGTGCGGTCGGGGCTGGCCGGGTCGGGGGCGGTCGCAAGCAGATCGATCCCGGCCATGCTTGCAAAAGCTTCGGCCACGCCAAGCGTCTCCCACTCCGCCGTCACGTCGCATGACATGCCGCGAAACTGCATGCGCGTCCGCCCTGCGGCGGCGGCGCAGCCGCGCACGAGCTGCACACAATCCCGCATCAAATCGCGGTAGCCGGCGTTTGCGCGGTACCACTCAAGCATCGTGAATTCCGGGTGGTGCGTGGCGGACCGTTCGCGGTTGCGCCACACCCGCGCCATTTGGAAAATACGCGGCATCCCGGCCACCAGCAGCTTCTTCATCGCGAATTCAGGGCTGGTATGCAGGTAAAGCTGCTTTTGGCCGCCCTGCGCGCCTAGCAGCGTGGTCGCGAAGGCGTGCAGATGAACCTCCATGCCCGGCGATATCTGCAGATAGGGCGTTTCCGCCTCATGGAACTTTTCGCCCGCGAAAAAGGCACGCGTGGTTTGCACGATGCGTTCGCGGGTTTGCAAGTAGGGCAGGCGGCGGGCGAATGCGTCCGGCCGCCACCATGGTGCGGTCGGCGCTGCCATGCGGGTGATCCTTCGGGGATTTATGTCTTGGGGAAGTTAGGCCGGGCGCGCGCGCCGGGCAAGGCCGGTTAGAACTTGAACTTCATGCCGAGATCGAGCACTTGCAGATCGACCTGGTCGTTCTGGTTGCGGCCGGTAAAGGTGGTGGTATCGCCACCCGAAAAACCGGCCTTGTAGTTGAGCGAAAGGTCCCAATCCTTGCCGAGGCGGTAAACCACGCCGCCGCCGACGCGGAACAGCGGGACCATATCCCCGCCGCGCAGATTGGTGCGGCTGCCCACTGGGGCATCGGCCATTGCCATGCCGACGCCGCCGCCGACATAAGGCGAAATCGGGAGGCCGGTGCCGAAATCATAGTTGAAGTCATAGCTGCCATCGATCAGCAGCGCATAAACGCGCTGATCGCCTTCCAGCTCCGCCAAACGGTCGGTGCTGAAATCGCCGATCACGCCAAGGCCGCCGACGCCGCGGTTGGCCGATGTATCGTTGCCCGAAGCGCGGCCGGAAAAGAAGCTGCTGGAAAGGCTGAAGCCGTGGCTGGATTGGTCTTCGCGTGCGAACAGAACGGTTGCTGCGCCGCTGGTCAAAGCCTGACTAAGCGCGTCACTATCTGAGCTGATCGCCGCTTGTGCGGGCGCGGGTAGCACAAAACACATTCCCGCCAAGCCGAGAACGGCAAGGGCGCGGCGCGCAGTGAGGCAATGTGCAATAACGCGATTCATTTCAATGCCTTGGCTGTCGTATCGGGCATAATAACGCCTATTATGGTTAATCACAATAAACCATATGGGTTAACAACGTGTTTCATGCATGCATGAAAAAGCCCGCTATTTGCAGGCTTCTATGGTTAGCGGGGCCTATGTATTGTGCCTGCGCGGCCTGTTGTTGCGTTTTCGCAACAAAAACACCATGCGCGTAACGAATGTTAATGGGCGATGGAGCTGGCCAGCTTGATATTGCTGGCGGCCATGACTTCGCGGGTTTTCTTGACCACGGCCGGCATGAACTGGGCGCGGGGCCATTCGCCCTGCGCCAGCTCGGCCAGCGAGGTCAGAGGCTGTTCAAGCTGTGCGCGATAGATCCAGTAGTTGGCCAGCACATGTTCGATATAGTCGCGGGTTTCGCGCACCGGCAGGCTTTCAACGAACAAAAGCGGGTCGTCGCCGTAATTCGTGTCGCGCATCCAGCGTGCCAGCTTCGAAGGGCCGCTGTTATATGCCGTCAGCAGCATCAGAAGGTTGTTGTTGATCTGCGGGCGCGCGGCGAGGTGGCCGACATAGCGTTGCCCGAGCGAGATATTGATCACCGGGTCGAACAGGTGGCTTTCGTCCGCTTGCAGCTTGCTGCCGGCCATGACGCTGGCGGTGCGCGGCATAAGCTGCATCAGGCCGCGCGCGCCGCGGTAGCTTTTCGCGCCGGGCTCGAAGCGGGATTCATGCCGCATCATGGCATACAAAAGTGCCTGGTCGCCCACGAAGCCCTGCGCCGGCTGCCATGGCGGCACCGGATAGAGCGCGGCGTCATAAAATTCACCCATCGCCGGGCGGATGCTGCTGCCCAGCTGCATCAGCAGCGCGGGCATGCCGCTTTCGTGCGCGACCGCCAGCATCGCTTCCTGTAGCGCATCGTCATTGCCCGGGTGCAGGCGGCGAAGTTCGGCCTCCGCGAGATCCTTTTCCCCCACCTGCAGCAGCGCGAGCGCGCGCCAGCCCGCGGGCTTGGCCGCAAGCGCGCGCAGCTGCCTGCTGCCAAGGCGCGGCAGATCGAAGCTAAGTGCTATGTCGTGGCCCAGCGCCTGCTGCGCCAGCATGCCGTAGAAGGTACGCTTTTGCTCCGCCGCCTTTTCCAGCATGGCGCGCGCGCCGCTATCGTCGCCCAGCACGGTCCGCGCCCGCGCGGCCCAGAAACCTGCGGCGGCGCTATCCCAGCTTGCAATATCGTCGTTGGCCGAAAGCGCGCTGAACATCCGGTCCGCGCGCGCGTAATCCTGTTGCCGCCACGCGACCAGCCCGCTGATCCACTGCGCTAACGGAATAATTTCCGTCCGGCCTTCCAGGGTGGTTACGGCCTTATCGTCGATCCCTTCGAAGTAATAGCTGGCGGCGATGGCGGCGCGTACATGCGCTTCGAATGCGGGCGCGAGCCGGCGCTGCTTCAGCGCCGCTTCAAGCGTGCGCAGCGCCTGGCTCGGCCGCGTCAGGCGGATCAGTTCGTTCACGCGCTCGGCCAGTTGCTTGTCGTCGCTGCGCAGCTTCACATTTTCGTATGCCAGCGGCACGGTGGCGGAGAAGCTGGGCTCGCGTTCGGGGAAGCGGGCCCTGATCGTGTTTCCGGTAGTCGGTTCGGGCGGCAGCGGGTCGGCGTTGCCGCGCAGCGCCAGCGCCCTTGTATAGATGGTAAGCGCCTGCGGCAGGCCGCTGTAATGCTTCAGCCACTGGCGCAAATGCTTGTAATCGACACAGCAATGGGCGCTTACATAGCGTTCCCCGAGCGCAACGCCCACAAGCCCGCGGTTATCAACCTCGCCGGCCAGATCCTTGATTGCGTCGTCGTCGCCGTTGCGTACGGCTTCAAACAGCGCACGGTATTTCGCGGTGTCGCCGCTGCTCAGCTGGCGGGCATTGCGCGGAAGGCTCTCGTCGCTTTCGAAGGAAGGCAGGTGTAGCGAAACCAGCTTGAGCAGATCGTGCGCCCGCACGGAAAAACTGCGCGCGCCTTCGCTCACCGTTCCTGCCTCGATGCCCGCGTGCCGTTCCGGCAGCGGTGCATTTTGTGTGGCGGTGTTGATCGAAGAACCCGTTTGGAGCAGCGGCAAACCTAGCGCGCAAATAAAACCCGTGATGGCTCCGAAACGAGAGAAGTTAAACTTCACTAATTTCATGGAGCAAGTGACTACCGGGGCGGGACCCGGCAGGCAAGGCTGAAAATACTGTCATGCATGGTTAAGCGTTAACCTTTAGCCTAAATCAATATGTTGTGCTCTGAAATAAATTTTTTGATCTTAACCATATCGGCCCATGCTTGGCGCTTTGCGGGCGCTTGGCGCAGCAAATAGGCCGGGTGAAAAACCGGCAGAGTCGGGATCGGTTTTTCCGCGCCGGGCGGCAAATATTCGGCCCACTGTCCGCGTATCTTGGTGATGCCGGTTTGCGTGCGCAGCAAAGTCTTCACCGCTACGCCGCCAAGCAGCACCAGAAGCTTCGGCTGCTTCAGCGCGATATGCCGTTCCGCGAACGGCAGGCAGGATGCGATCTCGGTGTCGGTAGGTGAACGGTTGCCCGGCGGGCGCCAGAACAGGATGTTGCTTATATAGACATTCTTTTTGCGGCTGAGTCCGATGCTTTCCAGCATGCGGTCAAGCAACTGACCGCTTACCCCCACGAAGGGCAAGCCCTGCCTGTCTTCATCCTCGCCCGGCGCTTCGCCTACAAGCATGATTTCGGCCTGCGGGTTGCCGTCCGCAAATACAAGGTTCATTGCCGTTTGTTTCAGCGCGCAGCCGTCAAAGGCGGCCACTTCTTCACGCAAAGCTTCGATCGTCTGCGCCTTGATGGCGGCATCCGGTGCGGCGGGCCGGAACAGCACGGGCGGCGCGCTTTGTGCCGCGCGCGCGGTCGCAGCAGGGGTCGGGGCTAACGCAGAGGGGGCAGGGGCGGTATCTGGCCGCTTCCAGTTCTGCAGCCCGGCTTCCCCGTCTATCGCTTCGTCGGCCCCGGCTTCGATCTGCCAATCCAGCGCGGCCTTCAGATATTGCATGTTCGCCATCATACCGATTCCTTAGCACACCCGGCGCGATTTTGCAGAGTTGCGAATTTTGCCATACACTTGTTCCAACAAATCAGGGAGGCAGGGTGTCCGAACAACAAGCGCGCGAAGCGATGGATTATGATGTGGTGGTTGTTGGCGCCGGGCCTGCCGGGCTTTCCTGTGCCATTCGCATCAAGCAGGCCGCCGCGGCGCAGGGCAAGGATATCAGCGTATGCGTGATCGAAAAGGGCGCCGAGGTTGGCGCCCATTTGCTTTCCGGCGCAGTGTTCGAGCCGCGCGCGCTGAACGAGCTGTTTCCGAACTGGCGCGAAAAGGGCGCGCCGCTGCGCGTTCCGGTGAAAAGCGACAGTTTTTATTTCCTGACCGCGAAAAACGCGTTTCCCATGCCGACGCCGCCCGTGCTGCACAACCGCGGCAACTATATCATCAGCCTGGTTCAGCTCGCCAAATGGCTCGCGGCGCAGGCGGAAGAGCTGGGCGTGGAAATCTATCCCGGCTTTGCAGCCGCCGAAATTCTCTATAACGAAGCCGGTGCGGTTTGCGGCGTGGCCACGGGCGATCAGGGCATCGGCAAGAACGGCCAGCCGACCGAACGTTTCACGCGCGGCATGGAATTGCGCGCAAAACAAACCGTGTTCGCCGAAGGTTGCCGCGGCTCGCTCACCAAGATGCTATTCGAACGTTTCAAGCTGCGCGAAAAATCCGATCCGCAAACCTACGGCCTCGGTATCAAGGAAGTGTGGGAGATCGATCCCGCCAAACATAAGCAAGGCGCGGTGATGCACACCGTCGGCTGGCCGCTCGATAGCCGGACCTATGGCGGCTCGTGGCTCTATCACTGGGATAACAACATGGTCTCGGTCGGGTTCGTTGTCGGGCTCGATTACGCCAACCCCTATCTTTCGCCGTTCGAAGAATTCCAGCGCTTCAAGCATCACCCCGCCATTGCCGCCGTGCTGGCGGGCGGCAAGCGCATCGCCTATGGTGCGCGCGCCATCAGCGAAGGGGGGCTGCAATCGCTGCCCAAGCTTACCTTCCCGGGCGGGTTGCTGATCGGCGATGCCGCCGGCTTCGTTAATGTTCCCAAGATCAAGGGCAATCACACCGCTATGAAATCGGGCATGCTGGCGGGCGAAGCACTGGCCGACCATTTCGGCCATGCCAGCGACCAGACGGAGGTAACGGATTACCCGCACCGCCTGCAAAACAGCTGGCTGTGGGATGAATTGCACGGCGTGCGCAACATACGCCCGGCTTTCGCATGCGGCTTGTTGCCCGGGCTTATCTATTCGGGGCTGGAACTTTTCCTTTTGCGCGGCCGGGGGCCGTGGACGTTGCGCAACCATGCCGACCATAAGCAACTGCGCCCGGCGTCGGAATGCAGCCGCATCGATTACCCCAAGCCTGACGGCACGCTAAGCTTCGACAGGCTTTCGTCCGTGTTTCTTTCCGGGACCAATCATGAAGAAGATCAGCCCGCACATCTGAAATTGATCGAACACAGCAAGGCGATTGCGCTCAATCACCAAAAATACGGTTCGCCCGAAACGCGTTATTGCCCGGCGGGCGTTTATGAAGTGGTTGAGGAAGCGGGCGCGCCGAAATTCGTGATCAATGCGCAAAACTGCGTGCATTGCAAAAGCTGCGATATCAAGGACCCGGATCAGAACATCAACTGGACGGTGCCCGAAGGCGGCGGCGGCCCGAATTACCAGATTATGTAGCCGGCGCCGGCGTATGTGACATTCTGCGGGCCCCGATAAAGGCGCCACCGCTAATGGTTGCGCTTAGCATGGCGCCAACCGCAAACTCTATTCCCCACAAGAATGCAGTTGGCCCCGCTTTGGATATGGCCAGAAAGGCGGCAGCTGATAATCCGCCAAGGGCAAGGGCGCCCACCGCCGCTACGGCGGCGACGCCGAATAACAACCCAATGCCGATTTTTCTTCCCGCAGACAGGGGCATAATATGTTCCTTTAAATGTTAGCTATTACGCAACGTTCGATGCCGCTCAAATCGCGCCGCGTGCGTGTGTTTTTCAGCCCCGCGGCGGCCATGATTTCCACGACCAAGGCGGCCTGGTCGTGGCCCACCTCCAGCACCGCACAACCTTCCGGCTTCAGCAGCCGGGGCAGGGTTTGCGCGATAGCGCGATAGGCATCGAGCCCGTCCGCCCCGCCATCGAGCGCGGCGCGCGGGTCGTGCATGCTGACTTCCGGCATCAGCGAAGCAATTTCATCGCTGCGAATATAGGGCGGGTTGCTGACGACAAGATCGAACTGTTCTGGCACGCCGCTCGCCCATGCGGTTTCGATGAATTTGGCACGCACATGCAAGCCAAGCGCTTCGGCATTGTCGATCGCCTGTTCGACCGCGTCCGGCGCCGTATCAGTGCCGAGGCCGGTTGCGCGCGGAAACTCGCTTAAAAGCGCGAGCAACAAACACCCGCTGCCGGTCCCGAGATCGAGCATGCGCAATTCCCGCCGGTGGTCCGGAAACAGCCCGAGCGCGGCATCGATCAGCGTTTCGCTGTCCTGCCGGGGCTCGAGCGTTGCGCGGTTAAGCCCGATCGGCAGGCCCCAGAATTCGCTGTGCCCCATGATGCGGCCGACAGGCTCATGCATCGCCCGCCTCTCGATCAGCGCGGCATAGCCCGCGCGTTCTTCCGGTGTCAGTTCGCGTGCGCCCTGTGTAAGCAGCGCGAGCCGGTCGGTCTTCAGGCTGAAGGAAGCGAGCAGCTTGGCATCCAGCTCGGCATCCTCGATCCCGGCTTCATGCAGAACGCGCACGGCAGTGCAAAGGGTTTTGGTCAGTGTCGCCATCAGGTCAGCTCGGCAAGCCGTTCGGCTTCGTCATGCGTAATCAGCGCCTCGATAACCTCGTCCAGCGCTTCGCCGACAATAATCTCATCAATCCTGTACAGCGTCAAATTGATGCGGTGGTCGCTCACGCGCCCTTGCGGGAAGTTATAGGTGCGTATGCGCTCCGAACGGTCGCCGCTGCCCACCTGGCTTTTGCGGCTGGCGGCGCGCTCGGTGTCGCGCTTGCTGCGCTCGGCCTCATAGATGCGGCTGCGCAGCAGCGTCATCGCCTTGGCTTTGTTCTTGTGCTGCGAACGTTCGGCCTGGCATTCCGCTACAACGCCGGTAGGAATATGCGTGATGCGGACGGCGCTGTCGGTCGTATTCACATGCTGCCCGCCTGCGCCGGAAGAACGGTAGGTGTCGATCCGCAGGTCTTTTTCATCGATCTTGATGTCAACATCTTCGGCTTCCGGCAGCACGGCGACGGTGGCGGCCGATGTATGCACGCGGCCCGAAGCCTCGGTCTGCGGCACGCGCTGCACGCGGTGCACGCCGCTTTCGAACTTCAGCCGTGCGAACACGCCGCGCCCGGTGATCGAAGCCGAACCTTCCTTCAAGCCGCCGAGATCGGATTCGGAAAGCGTCAATACCTCGAACCGCCAGCCGCGCACGGCGGCATAGCGCCGGTACATTTCGAATAGCGTGGCGGCAAACAGCGCAGCTTCGTCGCCGCCGGTCCCGGCGCGCACTTCAAGGATCGCGCTTTTCTCGTCGTCCGCATCCTTGGGCAAAAGCATGCGCTGCACCTGCTTTTCGAGTGCGGGCAACTTTTCCTCAAGCGTCTCAAGCTCGCCCGCCGCCATCGCCTTCATATCCGGGTCTTTCAGGAGCGCGCGCAAATCTTCCCGCTCCTTGCCCGCGGCGCGCAGCGCACCGATAGCCTCGGCCACGGGGGTCAGATCGGCATATTCCTTGGAAAGCTTGGTGATTTTCTCGGCCGCCAGCCCCGGCTGGCCGAGCGTGTCGCGCAGCTCGTCATAGCGGGTCAGCAGGCGGTTGAGGGTGTCTTGCGATATCATGGGGGCGATTATGCCGATGCCCGCAGCGCTGGCAAGCTGCTACTCGGCTGCGTGGACCGCTTGCGGTATCTGTGCCTTTTCGGCCTCTTGCGCCTTTTCGGCTTCCAGCGAAGCGGCCTTTTCTTCCACCAGCTTTACAAGGTGGGCAACGATATCCTCGTTCTTGAGCCGGTGCGCAGTCGCGCCGTTCAAATAAACCTGGTGCGTACCTTTACCGCCGCCGGTGAAACCGATATCGGTCATCATTGCTTCGCCGGGGCCGTTCACGACGCAGCCGATCACCGAAAGCGTCATCGGCGTCGTGATGTGCGCGAGCCGCTCTTCAAGGATGCGCACAGTCTCGATCACGTTGAAATTCTGCCGCGCGCAGGACGGGCATGAAATAACGGTCACGCCGCGGGTCCGCAGACCGAGCGATTTCAGCATCTCATAGCCGACGCGGACTTCCTCAACCGGGTCGGCCGAAAGCGAAACCCGAAGCGTATCGCCGATCCCGGCCCACAAAAGGGAGCCGAGCCCGATCGCGCTCTTTACCGTGCCGGCACGCAATCCGCCTGCTTCGGTGATGCCGATATGCAGCGGGTAGTCGCACGCCTCGGCGATGCCCTGATAGGCGGCGATGGCGAGGAAAACGTCGGAGGCCTTGCAGGAAATCTTGAAGTTGCGGAAATCGTGGTCTTCGAGAATTTTGGCGTGGTTCAGCGCGCTTTCGACCATCGCATCGGGGCAGGGCTCGCCATACTTCTCAAGCAAATCCTGCTCGAGCGAACCGGCATTGACGCCGATGCGCATGGCGCAGCCATGGTCCTTTGCCGCTTGCACAACTTCGCGCACGCGTTCGGCCGAACCGATGTTGCCCGGGTTGATGCGCAGGCACGCGGCGCCGGCCTTGGCCGCTTCGATCCCGCGTTTGTAATGGAAGTGGATATCGGCGACGATCGGAACATTCACCTGTTTCACGATATCCTTGAGCCCGGCGGTCGAAGCTTCGTCGGGGCACGAAACGCGCACGATATCGGCGCCGGCTTCTTCCATCTGGCGAATCTGCTCGACCGTCCCCTTGACGTCCGACGTCAGCGTGTTGGTCATGGATTGGACGGTAATCGGCGCGTCTCCGCCCACGGGCACGTTGCCGACCATGATCTGGCGGCTCTTGCGGCGCTGGATCAGCCGCCAGGGGCGGACATGGGCGATATCTTCATGGCTTGCAGACATATTACAACGTTTTCAACATGTTAGAATTTCACGCGGCGCGTTCCGGGCCGCTATTGCCGCTGTTATAGCCCTTATGCGGGGGAATTTCTAGCGGTTGCCAGCCTCACCGACAACGGAATCGAGGCTGATGTTCCGGGCGATCTGGTTGGGTTTGCCAAGCCGGGGCAGCTCGTTGCCATCAAAGCTGAGCACAATCCCGCCCGCATTGCCGGTGGTCAGGCGCAGGCCCGGTTCATTCGGCACCCGGTAGCTGTCGCCGCTCTTCAGCATGCGGCTGAACAGCTTGTCGCCTTCGCCGTTTTGCACGACAAGCCACGCGTCGCGCTCGGCCCGGATCACAAGCCGCACCTTGGCTTTCGGATCGCCGTACATCTCGCCTGTCGGCGCGGCAGGTTTTTGTGCGGCGGTCTGTTCTTGCGCCTGCGCCGTTTGTGCCTGCGCCGTTTCGGTCTTCTTTACCGCGTCCGAAGGTTCGCCGATGGTGATGCCTTGCACCTGTTCGGTCTCTTCGCCGGTTTCCGATGCGGTTGTTCCCTCTTCATTCGCGCCTTCCATATCGGTTGCGGCGGCGATGGCGGCAAGGCCGTCAAGCGCGGATTCCTGTTCGCCGGCTTCGCCGGTCTCGGCGATTTCGGGAAGTGTGGGCGGCGCAATCGTGCTGCGGTCGTCGGATGAAAAGAAGTGCCACGTGCCGTAAATCAGAAGCGCGAAAACGGCGCTGCCGATCAAAATCGGCATGCTCGGCGTCTTGCCTTCGGCAATCGGTTGCGGCGGCACGAGCTGCGGCGCGCGGTTGCGACCCTGCATTTCCATGCGGTAATCGTCGAGGATGGCTTCGCCGTCGAGCCCGAGATAGTTGGCATAGGTGCGCAGGAAACCGACCGTATAGGCGTTCGCGGGCAGCTCGTCATACTGGCCGTTCTCAAGCGCGGCAAGGAAAGCGGCTTTGATGCAAAGTCGCGCGGCAATATCCTTGATCGTTTCGCCGCGCGCGTCGCGCGCCGTGCGCAGCCGTTCGCTGATCCGGCGGTAGGAACCAGGCACGGCGGGCGCCTGCGGGATATTTTCCGCAAGCGACGTCGTGGTCGTGACCTGTTCTTCCTGTTGCCCCTGTCCCTGCGTATTGTGCGGCGGACGGCGGCGTTTGGTTTGCGCCATTTGGCTGTTCCTTGAAACCTTTCCGGGCGCCACAAATAGCAGAAAAAAGGCCGCGATGGCTAGGGTATTTTACGCAGCCCGCGCGCCGGAAAATACGGCGGTTATGTCAATAAAACCCCGTGATCCCTTGCAAAATCGGTCAATTTCTGGCGCAGGCTTGCATCCGGGCGCAGCAATTGCGTGGTAAGGTAATCGCTGAGCGGCTTCACATCCATGCTGCGGACCATCGCCTTGATCGGCACGAACGCGCTCGGCGATATCGAAAGCATGCGCACCCCAAGCCCGACAAGCGTCATGGCTTCAAGCGGGCGGCTCGCCATTTCACCGCACACGCTCAGCGATTTGCCGGCGGTGTTGCACATGGCCGCCATTTCGCGGATCAAAAGCAGGAACGCGGGCGACAGCGGGTCATAGCGGCGGCTGACAAGCGGGTTGGTGCGGTCGGCGGCGAAGAAATACTGCAACAGATCATTCGAGCCGATTGAAAGAAAATCGACATGCGGCAAAAGGCCGGGCACCTGCCAGATCAGCGAGGGAACCTCCATCATCAGGCCGATACGCAATTTTTCGGGCACGACCTTGCCGCACGCCGTGCGCCGGTCGATCTCGAGCTGCAAGATTTTCTTGGATTCGATCAGCTCGGCGATGGTGGCGATCATCGGGAACATCAGGTTGAAGGGGCGCCCGTCGGCCGCTTCAAGGATCGCGCGCAATTGCTGGCGCAGCATTGAGGGTCGGTCGAGCCCGATGCGGATCGCGCGCCAGCCGAGCGCGGGGTTTTCCTCGCCCTGATCCGTCTGATAAGGCAGCATCTTGTCGCCGCCGACATCAAGCGTGCGGATCGTCAGCGCCTTGCCTTCGGTGCGCGCGAAGGCATAGCGGTATATTTGCGCCTGTTGTTCGACATTGGGAAAACTGCCGCGCACCATGAAAGGAATTTCGGTGCGGTAAAGCCCGACGCCATCCGCCCCGGTGGGTTGCAGATGATCGAAATCGACCGCCAGCCCGCAATTCAGCATCAGCGAAATATCCACTGCGTCGCGCGTCGTGCCGGGCAAATCGCGCAGCTCGTTCAGCATGAAGGCGCGCTCCTGCTTCAACGCCATGCTGTGCACAAACTGTTCCTGCACGTCTTCGTTCGGGCGCACATAAACGATGCCGCGCGTGCCGTCGATGATAAGCGGGTCGAGCGGCTCGAGCCGCGAAAGAATCCCGCCGCATTGCCCGATCACGGGTATATCCAGCGCCTTGGCGACAATCGCCACATGGCTGGCCGATGTGCCGCTTTCAAGGATCAGGCCCCTGATTTTCCGCGTGTCGTAATCCAGCAGTTCGGCCGGGCCCAGCGTGCGCGCAATCAGGATCGCGTCTTCCGGCAGCGTAGAAGCCGCCGTGGTGTGACGGCCGGTCAGATGCTGCAGCATGCGCGTCGCAAGGTCGTCGAGATCGGCGGCCTTTTCCTTGATCATCGGGTCGTTGATTTGCGAAAACCGGGCGCTGTAATCGTTCTGCACCTTCTGCACCGCTGCTTCGGCGGTCAGGCCTTGCTTGATCGCGTCTTCGTGCTTGGTGAGCCAGCCATGGTCGCTGGCGAACACTTTGTAGGTCTCTAGAATTTCCCGGCTCTCGCCCTGGATGCCGCCGCTGGAAGTGCCCAGAATTTTATCAAGTTCATTCAGCAGCGCCGCAATCGCTTCGTGCAAGCGTGTGAGTTCGGCATCCGCGTTGTCCGAAACCATTTCGCGGATCGTGATCTGGGGTTTGTGCAAAACGGCGCGGCCCGCCGCCATGCCGGGGCTTAGGCTAAGGCCTTCAAGCCGCTGCGGCAGCAAAAGCGGGTCGCCGGCGGGTGAAATTTCGCCGGCGCTGACAAGCTCACCCGCCGCGATCAGCTCGGCCACCACCATGCCGATGGTTTCCAGCAATTCGATCTCGTCCTCGCGGTACTGCCGTCTTTCCTTGTGCTGGATCGTCAGAACGCCGCGCACGCGCCCGCCGCGCAAGATCGGCACGCCCATCATGGATTGGAACGGTTCTTCGCCCGTTTCCGGGCGGTAGGCGAAGTGCGGATGCGCTTGCGCGTTCGCGAGCGCAAGCGGCTGCATTTTGGCCGCGATATCGCCGACGATACCTTCGCCGCTGCGCAGCCGGGTTTTGTGCACCGCTTCCTGCCGCAGACCGTGCGTGGCGAACAATTCAAGCACTTCGCCCGCGCGCATGACGTAACAGGAACAAACATCGGCATGCAGCTCGGCCGCGATCAGATGCACAATTTTATTGAGCCGCACCTCGGCGCTGCCGCTGCCCGCCATCACGTCCCGCAGCCGGCGCATCAGGCGCCTTGCGGTCAGGACCGCCCCCTGGAAGGCTGCGGTCAGCAGGTTCATGCCCGTGCCCCGCCGTTGCGTTGTTGCAGCGCGGCCCCGGCCTGCGCCACCAGCTCGGCCAATATCGCGGCGGTTGGCTGGATATCCTTGACCATGCCGACGCTCTGCCCGGCCATCAGCGAACCGTTCTCCACGTCGCCGTCAATCACGGCCCGGCGCAGCGCGCCCGCCCAGAAATGCTCGATCTCAAGCTGCGCTTCTTCCTTGGTCAGCTTGCCCGCATCGAACAGCGCGATCACCTCGCGCTGCTTTTCCATGAATTTCTTTACGCCTTCGTTGGCGATGGCGCGCACGGGAATGACGGGGAAGCGCGCATCAAGCTGGACCGAAGGCGTGGCGTCGCGCGCCGCGGCGCGGATGAAGGCCTTCTTGAATTTTTCGTGCGCAATACATTCGGCGGCGCAGACAAAGCGTGTGCCGAGCTGCGCGCCAGCCGCGCCCATTTCAAGGTAGGAAACGATCGCCTCGCCCCGGCCGATACCGCCCGCCACGAACACCGGCACGTCGCGGATGTTGGGCAAGATTTCCTGCGCCAGGACCGAAGTGCTGACCGGGCCGATATGCCCGCCCGCTTCCATGCCTTCGATCACCAGCGCGTCGGCGCCCATTTTCACCAGCTTTTTGCCAAGGGAAAGCGCAGGCGTGAAACACATCAGCTTCGCGCCGCTGTCCTTGACCTTCTTGATCGCGGGCACGGGCGGAATGCCGCCTGCCAGCACGACATGCGTCACCTTTTCCTGTGCGCACACATCAATAAGGTCTTCAAGTTGCGGGTGCAGCGTGATCAGGTTGACGCCGAAAGGTTTTTTCGTAAGTTCGCGCGTGCCGCGTATCTCGGCGCGCAATATTTCGGCCGGCATCGCGCCGGAAGCGATCACACCGAAGCCGCCGCCGTTCGATATGGCGGCCACAAGGTTGCGTTCGGAAATCCATGTCATCGCCCCGCCCATGATGGCGAGCTCGGTTCCAAGAAAATCGCGGCCGCGCTGCCATAAGCGTTGCAATGTATTTTCCTGTGACGCCGCGTTTAGCATGGCAACAATCTCATTCCGCATCCAGTCCGTATGTGGTGTGCAGCGTGCGCACCGCCAGCTCGGCATATTCCTCCGCCACCAGCACGCTGACCTTGATCTCGGACGTGCTGATAACGTCGATATTGATGCCCTTGGAAGCCAGCGCCTTGAACATGGCGGCGGCCACGCCCGCATGGCTGCGCATGCCGACGCCAACCACGGAAACCTTGATCACCTTCTTGTCGGTCAAGATTTCCTCGAAGCCCAGATCCTTCTTGTGCTTGGTCAGCGTTTCCAGCGTGCGCTCAACGTCGCCGCGCCCGACCGAAAAAGTGATATCGGCGAACTTGCCGTCATGCGACGCGCTTTGCACGATCATATCGACATTGACGTTCGCATCGGCCAGCGGCCCGAACACGGCGGCGGCGATGCCCGGCCGGTCGGCAAGATGGGAAACGGTAATCTTGGCTTCATCGCGGCTGTAGGTCACGCCGGTTACGACATTCTGTTCCATGCTCTCATCCTCATGTTTGACCAGTGTACCGGGGTGCTCGCTCCCGAGGGCGTTGTCGAAGGTGGACAGAACCTGCAGCGGCACATTGTGCTTCATCGCCAGCTCAACCGAGCGGGTCTGCAGCACCTTCGCGCCGAGTGATGCCATCTCCAGCATTTCTTCGTAAGCAACGAACTGCAGCTTGCGCGCGCGCGGCACGATCCGCGGGTCGGTGGTATAGACACCGTCCACGTCGGTATAGATATCGCAGCGGTCCGCCTTCAGCGCAGCCGCGAGCGCGACCGCCGACGTGTCGGAGCCGCCGCGGCCGAGCGTGGTGATGCGGCCTTCGTCCGAAATGCCCTGAAAGCCGGCCAGCACGGCAACCTCGCCGCCCATGATCTGGGTACGCATGGCCTCGATATCTATGTCGGTGACGCGTGCCTTGCCGTGCGCGCGGTCTGTGTGCATCGGCACCTGCCAGCCTTGCCACGAACGGGCGCGCAATCCGCGTTGCTGCAACGCCAGCGCCATCAGGCCACTTGTGATCTGTTCGCCGGTCGATACCACGGCATCGTATTCGCGCATGTCATAGAGCGGGCTGATCGCGCGGCAATAGGCGACCAGCTGGTCGGTTTGTCCGGCCATCGCCGATACGTTCACGGCCACATGGTGCCCCGCCTTGACCTCGGCCGCGACCTTACCGGCAGCATGCTTGATGCGTTCGATATCGCCGACCGATGTACCGCCGAACTTAAGAACCAGAAGCGCCATGGGAATCCGTGCCTGAATGACCGTGCTTGCTATATAAAGGCGCCCTATCCATACTTGGCGGGCCCCGGCGCCGCAAGCATGTTCGGGGGCACCCGGGCCGGGCAGGAAACTAGCATGAAATCAGCAGCAAAAACCACCGTTGCGAAGGAAGAAATTGCCCGTTTTGAAGCCCATGCGGGCGATTGGTGGGATGAGGCCGGCCCGTTCCGGCCGCTGCACCGGCTGAACCCCGTTCGCATGCGCTATATCCGTGATGCTGCGGTTGCACATTTCGGCCTCGAAGGTGCCGATGCAAGGGTGCCGCTGGCGGGGCTTTCCGCGCTCGATGTCGGTTGCGGCGGCGGGCTTTTGTGCGAACCGCTGGCCCGGCTCGGTGCCGCTGTGACGGGGATTGACGCCGCACCGGGTGCCATTGCCGCCGCAAGCGCGCATGCGCTGGGCGGCGATCTCGATATCAATTACCGTGCCGCCGAAACCACGGATCTCGTCCGCAAGCGGCAAAGCTATGATCTGGTTTGCGCGCTCGAAGTGGCCGAACATGTGGCCGACCCGGCTGAATTTGTCGCAGATCTTGCGCAACTGGTGCGGCCCGGCGGCTTGCTGGTTATGTCCACCATCAATCGCACGGCGAAAGGGTTCCTGCTCGGTATCGTGGCGGCGGAATATCTTGTGCGCTGGGTGCCGCGCGGCACGCATCAGTGGCAGAAATTCATTCGCCCGTCCGAACTGGCGGCGATGGCCGAAGCGCAGGGGCTGCGTGTAGGCGATGTCTGCGGGCTCGTGTTCGATCCGCTGGCGCAGGAATTCCGCCTTTCGCCGCAAGACGTCGATGTTAACTACCTTTTATGCGCGGCAAAGCCCGTGCGCGGCGCCTAAGTCACCTTTTCGCTGCCAAGCCCGAAAATTTCACCAAATTTGCGTTCTGCCGTGATTCCCGCGTGAACCGGTAAGGTATGGTTTGTTTGCAGCCATTCCCGCACGAGCCGCCGCATGCGCTGCATGGCAAAGGGTTGCTTTTCATGCAGCGGTATTTGGCCGTGCGACCGGGCGCTGCGACACACGCGCTGGAAATAGAGATCGTTGGCCGGGTCGAAGGCATGTTGGCGCATCACGCAGAAACGTTCGTGCATATGAATGAAAAGCTCGGCCGGTATGGTGCTGCGGCCCGGTATTTGCGCGACATATTTAAAACCCGGCAGCGAAGGCCAATGAGCTTCCGGCGGCGCGCGTTCGTATTCGATATCGAGCGCGCGCAGTCCCAATACACCGGACCATGCGATCCGCTCGAAACAATCAATGCCGCTGGCATGGTGATCAAGCAGATATTCGCGCGGTGTCACCGCCATAGGGTGCAGATGGTTTGTAAAAATGGCAAGTCGTGGCCGCGCATTCGGCTTTATATGCCCAATTCCGGCAAGGTAATTGCGTATGTCGCGCTGCGCTTCGGCATGCAGGCGATCGAACAGGCGGGGCATGCGCGAACGCGGGCGTATCTGCGCCATGGTTCCATATATCGCGGCGTCGTATTCGGTGCTGATTGCGGGCGGAATCGGCACGATCAGATAGCTCAGCATGCCAAGTTGGGTTTTTTCCGCCGGATCTTCGGCCACGAACCAGCGATAGGTAAAGGTGCCGTATCGTTCGCGCACCGCAGATTCGTTCGCGCGGCTTAGCCAGCGGTAAAAGGTTTCTTTTTCCAGCGCGCGCGCGGAATCAAACAGCTCGGTATATAATTCATATGCGCGATCGAATTCCGGCCCGGGCCCGGTCACGGACATGAAGCGCAACTTGCTGTAATAGTTTTCATAGTCGCCGTACCGCGCCAACACGCGTGTGCGCTCCGCCGATGCCATCTCGGCGATTTGCTGTTTGCGCGCATCAATCACGGTAAGCAGACCCCGGATTGTATGCGCTTCAAGGGCGGGCGTATGGGAAAACATGGTGCCGTTTTCAGCGCAGGATAGTTAAGATTAAGGATTAAAAGGCTTTTTGCCAAAGAATTTAAGGTTAAGAAAGTAACTTTATACTTTTATCCACACCATGATTCTCTGTATGTTACGCGCTTCGCCGAACCGGGCCTTATTATAAGGAATTCGCCATGCGCAGCGCAGCCTATCGCCACCCCACATCTTTCGCCAAGCCGTTCCTTGGCGAAACCGCATCGAAGCTGGAAGAAGCGATCGATGCAGGCACGGGCGCGCTCATGGCCGTGCAGCATGCCGATGGTCATTTTGCCTTCGAACTTGAAGCCGATGCCACCATCCCGGCCGAATATATCCTGCTTGAACACTTCCTGAACCGCATCAACAGCCCGCTTGAAGAAAAGATGGCGGTCTATCTGCGCGGCATACAGGGCAAGCATGGCGGCTGGCCGCTGTTCCATGGCGGCGATTTCAACATCAGCGCCAGCGTGAAGGCCTATTACGCGCTGAAATGCGTGGGCGACGATATCGATGCACCGCATATGCGCGCGGCGCGTGAAGCGATCCTGCAACATGGCGGCGCCGAAACCAGCAATGTGTTCACCCGCATTCAGCTCGCGCTGTTCGGCGCGGTGCCGTGGAAGGCCGTGCCGGTGATGCCGGTTGAAATTATGTTCCTGCCGCGCTGGTTCCCGTTCCACCTCAGCAAGGTTTCCTACTGGTCGCGCACCGTGATCGTGCCGTTGCTGGTGCTGATGGCGCGCAAGCCGCAAGCGATCAACCCCCGTGGCGTGCGCGTGGACGAACTGTTCATCACCCCGCCGGACCAGGTGCGCAACTGGCACAGCAACAACAACAAATCGGCGCTGGTGCCCGTGTTCCGTGCGATTGATGCGGTGCTGCGCTTCGCCGAACCGCTGATGCCGCGCCGTCTGCGCCAGAAGGCGATCGATAGCTGCGTCGCTTGGGTGCGCGAACGGTTGAACGGCGATGACGGCCTCGGCGCGATTTACCCCGCCATGGCCAATGCGGTGATGATGTTCCGCCTGCTTGGTTATGCCGATGACCATGAAGATGCGGCCATCGCCTGGAAAGCCGTGCAAAAGCTGATTGTGGAAGAAGAGGGCAGCGCCTATTGCCAGCCTTGCCTTTCGCCGGTGTGGGATACGGCGCTGGCTGTCCATGCGCTGCTTGAAACCGGCGGCGATGCCACGGGCGCCGCCGCGCGCGCGTGCGAATGGATGAAAGGCAAGCAGGTGACGGAATTGAAGGGCGATTGGGCCGTCATGCGCCCCGATGCCACGCCGGGCGGCTGGGCCTTCCAGTATGAAAACCCGCATTATCCCGATCTCGATGATACCGCGGTGGTCGCCATGGCGCTTGATCGCTTCGATTGGCGCACCTACCGCCCGCAGCTGACCCTGGCCGAAGAATGGGTCATGGGCATGCAATCGAAGAACGGTGGCTGGGGCGCATTCGATGCCGACAACACCTGTTATTATTTGAACCATATTCCGTTCGCCGATCACGGCGCGCTGCTCGATCCGCCCACCGCCGACGTGACCGCGCGTTGCGTGAGCATGATGGCGCAGCTCGGTTACCCCAAGGAACATCCGCAGATGGTTCGCGCGCTTGATTATCTGCGCCGCGAACAGGAACCGGAAGGCTGCTGGTTCGGCCGCTGGGGCACCAACTATATCTATGGCACATGGTCGGTGCTGTGCGCGCTGAACGCCGCCGGCGTCGCGCCAAGCGACCCGATGGTGCGCAAGGCCGTGCGCTGGCTTATCGCCAAGCAGCGGCCCGATGGCGGCTGGGGCGAAGACGGCGCCAGCTATATGCCCGGCCAGCCCAAGGGCGAAGGCAAGGCCAGCACGCCTTCGCAAACCGCATGGGCGCTGCTCGGTCTCATGGCGGCGGGCGAACGTGAAACCCCTGCGCTCGCGCGCGGCGTCGATCACCTGCTCGCTACCCAGAACGCCAAGGGCCAGTGGGATGAAAAATATTACAACGCGGTCGGGTTTCCGCGCGTCTTTTACCTAAGCTACCACGGCTACAAGGCTTTCTTCCCGCTGTGGGCGCTGGCGCGTTACCGCAACCTGCAGCAAACCAATATGCCTAAAATCATGCACGGCATGTGATCGCCATGGCCGGGCTTGCCGACAAAGGCGCGCAAAAACCGGCCACGGTTACGGTCGGCATTGTCACCGGCCTCGCGAAGGAATCCGTGATCGCGCGCAAGCTGGCGGGCGGCAAGGTCGCCTGCGCCGCTGCCGTGCCGCAAAACGCGCGCTGGCTTTCGCGCAAGCTGATCGCGGACGAAGGCGCGACCCGCCTTCTAAGCTTCGGCATCTGCGGCGCGCTTGAACCCGGCTTGCCGCCGGGCTCGCTGATCATCGGCAGCCAGGTGGTGGCGCGCACCGGCAAATGGGACGCCGATGCCACATGGCTGCGCGAACTGATGGAAAAGCTGCCCGCCGCGCATATCGGCCCCGTCTGGGGCGCGGAGCGCATTGCGGGCACGCTGGCGGCCAAGCGCCACCTTTATCAAAGCACCCAATGCCTCGCGGTCGATACCGAAAGCCATTGCGTGGCGCAGGCGGCGCAGGAAGCGCGCGTACCGTTCGCGGTCGTGCGTGCGGTGTGCGATACGGCGGAACAGCCGCTGCCTTCGGCCGCGCTGGTGCCGCTGCGCGCCGATGGCGCGCCGGATCTGCCGGGAATTTTCCGTGATTTGCTGCGCCGCCCGGGGCAGCTGCGTGCGCTGATCGCGCTCGCGCGCGCCAGCAACCGGGCGTTCAAGGCGCTCGGGACTTTAACGTCGATTTAGCTGCCGGGGCCGCCGCTAAGGCTGGTGCCGGGTTCGCGATGCGGGCCCATATAGGGCGCGTCGGATCTCATAAAGCTCAGGCCACGTTCACCGCCAATCCCCAGCGTGCTGACCACCTTGCCGGAGACGGGGTCGAACATCGGCGCGCCGGGAATGCGGAGCAAATCGGCCTGCGGCGTTTCGGCGGTGACGCTTATGGTGGTAGCGGTCGCTTCTTGTCTCGGCGGCAGCGGCGCGGCGCGCACGGTATCGGGTGGCAGGGTCAGTTCGCTCCCCGCCCTGCGGACCGGGGCAGTGGTATCATGGCGCGCAGGCCTCATATCGCCCAAGAAGGCGAAGGTAAAAGCAAAGGCGGCCAGCCATGCGCCCGACGAACGCCAGAAAGGCTTGTTGCTGGCTCCGGTGACAATCACAGGCTCCATAACGGGTTGGTTTGCGGGTCTCATGGGCAACAAAAATCCTTGTTTTTAATTACGCTGCAAGTCTGGAATGCGCGCAATATAGCCAATCGTGCCGGTTTTTCGACCATAAAAAGGTCTTTACCATTATTTTTAAGTTTATATAAAACAAACACTTGCCGGAACGGCTGCATGGGGTGGCTCGTGCGGCCCCGAAAGGACCGCTCCCGTATGACCGCGCTGCTTCTCATCTACGCCAAGGGATTCGTCTTCCTCGCTTCGCTGATCGTCGCGATTGGCGCGCAGAACGCCTTTCTTTTGCGGCAAGGCATAAGGGGCGAACATGTCTTCCTTGCCGCCTTCGTCAGCCTGCTCGGCGATATCGTGCTCGTTACCATCGGTTGTCTTGGTTTGGGCGAACTGATCTCGCACAACAATTTCCTCATCAGCCTGTTCACATGGGGCGGGGCGGCGTTTCTGGCGTGGTATGCGGTTCGCTCGTTTCGCAGCGCGCTGCGCCCGCAGGCGCTTGAGGCGGGCGCGGTGAAGGCCTTCAGCCGCCGCGCTGTTATCTTCACCGCGCTGGCCGTCAGCTGGCTCAACCCGCACTCCCTGCTCGATACCGTTGTGCTGGTGGGTGGCGTTTCGGGGCACTATGCGGGGCTGGAACGTTTCGCTTATGCGGCGGGCGCGCTTACAGCTTCGGCTACATGGTTTTTTGGCCTTGCCTATGGCGCCCGCGCTGGCGAAGCCGAAAACATGGCGCGCGATTGACAGCATCATCGGCGCGATGATGCTCGCGCTTTCCGTTTCACTGATATTGGATGGGCTGGCGCTGGCGGCTTAGTCGACTTCGTGTGCTGTCAAGAACAAGGATTTCTCAAGCGCGGCAAAAAACTGCTGATACGGTTCCGGGTCTTCTACGGCGACCACGTTATATTGTGCGTTGGCTCTGACAAGGCATTGTTTCTTGTCTTTGTCTCTGACCGTAACCGTCATACGCATCTGGTAGCCATCCAGTTTTGTTCCGCTGACAGAACCGAGAACGGCATCAGCCTTGTCGATCACAAAGCCAAGATCCTGGAGCGTCGCAATAATGGTGCGTAGCATCTTTTACTGGTCGGTTGTATCAAACGACCTGCTTTGGATGCTGCGAAGCTGGACCTGCGATTCCGATGTGGCAAGTACTTGGTTACGACTATCTGTCTGACATGCGCTAAGCGATAGCAAGGCAACAAGGCAGCAGGTCGTGGTGAGCAGCTTGGGCATAGCGACCTCGTTATATTTCATGGGCGGTGAGAAACACCGATTCAGAGAGTTGGTCAAAAAACTTCTGGTACATTTCAGGATCATTCAAGAATTCGGTTTTGCTTACTTGGTTCTGGGTATTCCAAACAATGCGTTGGAAGGTAACGCGTACGGCAGTTTGTTTTGTGCCGGAGGGTTTGGACACAAGGCTAACGCGGATTTTCTGGTTCTTATCAATTGGCACGGCTACGCCAAACAGCACCGCCATCACCACTGCGCCTACAACCTGACCGGTTTCAGTTGCATCACGGTCTTTTGACCCGACAATCAGCCCTAGCTTGGTTTCGCTTTCTTCAAGCGTAAAGCCAAGGTCTTGCAGAACCTGAGCGCTTGCGGTTAACAGCTTGGTTTCATGCTTGGTGTCGAACAGGCGAGTTTGTAGTTGCCTGTCTTCAAGGCTTTCTTCCTTCAGCAGTAAGGCGTCTTTCGGAATAACGGGCTGGCAGGCAGACAGGGATATTGCCGCGATAACGGCTGCTACCATTTTCGCGCTAAAACGTTTCTTTCTCATGTTGTTCTAAAAGCTGGAGGAGCGGTAGGCGAAGTCACGTACTTTGCTTTGATTATCAAATTTGATGATGATTGTAAGTGTGCGCTGACTTGTGGATGTTGCGCCAGCGGTAGAGCCATAGTTGCCACCAAGCCCCCCGCCCAGCAGCGCGCCGCCCGCAAGTCCGCCACCGAGGAATAGGGTGTTCACGCCACCCGACGATGCCGAGTAGGCCTTTTCGGTAGAGATTTTGTCATACACCCAGGTTTCGCGCCGTTGATCGTCCGTCGTCACCATGTTCGGGGAGCCAAGCACGGTCACGACATCGGAAGAACTCATGCCGACACTGATTTCTCTTTGAACGGTTCCAACCGTCAGCCTGTCTGTATCGTTGTTGGCAACGGCGGCGCGATGTTCTTGTGCCGTGGTGCAAGCCGAAAGCGCAATGGACAACATAATTGCAAGAAACCGATGCTTCATAGGATTTCCCCCTAGTGTGAGGGCTTAACCGTAGCTATCAGTATGCAAGTCGTCAATTATAGGAAAACCCTGAAATCACAACACATTAATGTATGCGGTGACTGCTTATTCCGCCGCGTGCGTAAAGGCTTTGGAGGTGCCGGGGGCCGCCGCTTTTTCCTCGCGCTTCATTTTGTCGGCATGGATCGCGCCCATGGCATCGGCCACCTGCTTGTCGAACATCCATTCGGCCTTGCGCTGTTTGGTCAGGTCGATTTCGGGCGCCATCGGGCCTTCGGTGCGCGGGCCGCGGATGCTGAGCATGAAAGACCGCACCGGGTGGTTCATCGCCGCTTCGGCCGCAGTGGGTTCGTAGCCCGAATGCACCATGCAGTTGGCGCACTTTTCATAATTACCGGTGCCGTATTTTTCCCATTCGGTGGTTTCGAGCAATTCCTTATAGGTCTTGGCGAAGCCTTCACCGAGCAGGTAGCAAGGACGTTGCCAGCCGAACACGTTGCGCGTGGGCAGGCCCCATGGCGTGCAATGATATTCCTGGTTGCCGGCAAGGAAATCGACATAGTTCGAAGAAACGCTGAAACGCCACTTCTGCTTGCCCTGCTTTTCGCTTTGCTGGCCGCGGCGCAGCACGTCGCGGAACAGTTCCTTGGTCGCCTTGCGGCTCAGGAAATGCTCCTGATCCGGCGCGCGTTCATACGCATAGCCGGGCGAAACCGTGATCGCGTTGATGCCCATGTCCATGACGCTGTCGAAGAACGCGGCCACGCGTTCCGGCACCGCATTGTTGAACAGCGTGCAATTGATGTTGACGCGGAAGCCGCGTGCGATCGCTTTCTTGATCGCGCTTACGGCCTTGTCATAGACGCCGTCCTGGCAGACCGATTTGTCGTGCTCCGTCTTCAGCCCGTCCAGATGCACCGACCAGGTGAAATAGGGCGAAGGCTGGTACTGGTCCATCTTCTTTTCCATCAACAGGGCGTTGGTGCAAAGATAGACATACTTCTTGCGCGCGATGATGCCGGCCACGATCTGCGGCATTTCCTTGTGCAGCAGCGGCTCGCCGCCGGGGATCGAAACCACGGGCGCGCCGCATTCATCGACCGCCTCAAGGCACTCCTCGACGCTCAGGCGCTTGTTGAGAATCTCGTCGGGGTAATCGATCTTGCCGCAACCGGCGCAAGCGAGGTTGCAACGGAACAACGGCTCGAGCATCAGCACGAGCGGGTAGTATTTATTTCCCGCAATCTTCTGCTTGATGATGTAGGAGCCGACATCGAAAACTTGTCGCAACGGAACCGACACTTGATCCTATCCTTCCCGGAGTCGTAATAAGCGAAAAAGCAAGCCGCGTTTCTACCGCATACGGCTTTGTATTGTCTAGGTTTTTTGCAAGCCGGCCGTTCGGCCCGTGCTTCCGGTGCCGGGCCATAATATAAGGGGCTTCAAGGGCTTACCGGCTCCCTGCAACAGCGGCGGGTTTTTGTGCTGCCGCCTGCGGCAAGGGTCAAGCGGCGGTGGTCGTGCGCGGCTCGGCCTTGGTCAGCTTCATCGGCAGACGGAAATGGACGCTTTCTTCCTTGCCGGGCAGCAGCGAGATTTCCACGGCCTCGATCTGGCGTAGCCGCTCGATCAATCCCTGTACAAGGTCTTCGGGGGCCGAAGCGCCGGCGGTGATACCCACAACCTTTTTGCCCGCCAGCCATGCCGGGTCCAGCTTGCTGGCGTCTTCGATCAGATAGGCGTCCACGCCTTCTTCGCGCGCGCATTCTTCAAGCCGGCTGGAATTCGAGCTGTTGCGCGCGCCAATCACCAGCACAACATCCACATGCTTGGCCAGTTCGCGCACCGCTTCCTGGCGGTTCTGCGTGGCGTAGCAAATATCCTTGGTGGCCGGGCCGATGATGTTCGGGAAGCGCTTCTTCAGCGCTTCGATCATTTCCTTGGTGTCATCGAGCGAAAGCGTGGTTTGCGTAATATAAGCGAGCTTGTCCGGGTCGGCGACCTGCAGCGTTCCCACATCTTCCACTTCGGAAACCAGATGCACGCGGCCGGGCACGCGGCCGAGCGTGCCTTCCACTTCCGGGTGGCCGTCATGGCCGATCATGATGATTTCATAGCCTTGCTTGGCGTAGCGCTGGCCTTCCTTGTGCACCTTTTCCACGAGCGGGCAGGTAGCGTCGATGATATCGAGCCCGCGCTCGATCCCGTGCTTTTCAACTTTTTCGGAAACGCCGTGGGCGGAAAAGATAGTGACGGCGCCTTCGGGGATCTGGTCGGTTTCCTCGACGAACACGGCGCCCTTGGCGCGCAGCCGTTCGACCACATGCGGGTTGTGCACGATTTCGTGCCGCACATAGACCGGGCGGCCGAATTTCTCCAGCGCCATCTCGACGATGGCGATTGCGCGCTCGACACCGGCGCAGAAACCGCGGGGCTGGGCCAGAACTACCTTCATCCATCAATCCCTTTTCTAAAATCTTTGCAGGCCCGGAACTTAAAGGAAGCAGGCTTGTAAGTAAACGAAAACTGTTGCGCGTGCCCATAGCAAAAACCATAATTTTCCAATGCGTTAGGCTGGTCCGCGCGGCTCATGCATCGGGTTTTCGGGTGATTCGTTTTCTGTTTTGCGGAGGCAAACGGTCCGCTGCCGGGCACAATGAAACCATGTTTGGATCGTATCGATAACGTCATGGACGGACTCAAAATTGCCCACAAGGGTATTTTTTAGCTGCTACGATCAATATCTAGGTGCCTGGTCAAAAGACGGCCCGTTTTTAACAAAAAAGCAATAAAATTATCAGGTCCTACAGGTAGTTTTCTAATAACAAAATCAACAACTAACTGAAATTAACCGGGCCTTTGGATAGGGTGTTAAGGCCTGTGTTTGAAAGGTGACAGCGAGCCGAGATGTGGTAGCATCCTCGGTCCTAAGATCAATATCTGGTACAAATATCCCCATTTCTCAGTTATAGTTATCCACAGTTGTTGATAACTTGGATGAAGATCGGTCAGCAACCGGTGGCAGGAGGTTTTAATGTTTGACGTAATGCAAGTAGAGCGCGGCCCCCAGGTAAAGCTCGATCGGTCCCGCGATTCCATGATCACCGTTTTTGGCAAAGCCACCCTTGAAGATCGCTATCTTCTGAAGGGGGAAGGCTTCCAGGATCTTTTTGCCCGCGTTTCAATGGCTTACGCGGATGACAGCGCCCACGCCCAGCGTATGTATGACTATATAAGCAAGCTCTGGTTCATGCCCGCGACCCCGGTTCTGTCGAACGGCGGCACGGATCGCGGTCTGCCCATTTCCTGCTTCCTCAATGAAGCGTCCGACAGCCTCGAAGGCATCGTCGGCCTGTGGAACGAAAATGTATGGCTGGCTTCGCGCGGCGGCGGCATCGGTTCCTACTGGGGCAACCTGCGCTCGATCGGCGAAAAGGTGCGCGACAACGGCAAGACATCCGGCATCATTCCCTTCATCCGCGTGATGGACAGCCTGACGCTGGCGATCAGCCAGGGCAGCTTGCGCCGTGGTTCGGCCGCGACCTATCTGCCGGTCAGTCATCCGGAGATCGAGGAATTCGTCGAAATGCGCCGCCCCACCGGCGGCGATCCGAACCGCAAGGCGCTCAACCTGCATCACGGCATCGTGGTTTCCGATGCTTTCATGCGCGCGGTGGAACGCGACGAAGAATGGGCGCTCACCAGCCCGAAGGACGGCACGATCGTGCGCCGCATCAGCGCCCGCGCGCTCTGGATCCGCATCCTCACCGCCCGCGTCGAAACCGGCGAACCCTATCTGCTGTTCATCGATACCGTAAACCGCGCGATCCCCGAACATCACAAGCTCGCGGGCCTGCAGGTCAAGATGTCCAACCTGTGCAGCGAAATCACGCTGCCCACCGGCATCGACAAATACGGCAAGGAACGCACGGCGGTCTGCTGCCTGTCTTCGCTCAATCTCGAATATTTTACGGAATGGGAAAACCATCCGACCTTCATCGAAGATTGCCTGCGCTTCCTCGATAACGTGCTGACCGATTTCATCGCCAAGGCGCCCGACAGCATGTCGCGCGCCGCCTATGCGGCGGAACGGGAACGCTCGGTCGGTCTCGGCGTCATGGGCATGCATTCCTTCTTCCAAAGCCAGAACGTGCCGATCGAAAGCGTGATGGCGAAGGTGTGGAACAAGCGCATGTTCCAGCATATCAAAAAACAATCCGATGCCGCCTCGGTCAAGCTGGCGGAAGAACGCGGTCCGTGCCCCGATGCCGCCGATTACGGCATCATGGAGCGTTTTTCGAACAAGATCGCGATCGCGCCCACGGCGTCCATATCCATTATCTGCGGCGGCGCCAGCCCGGGCATCGAACCGAACGCGGCCAATTCCTTCACGCACAAAACCCTTTCGGGCAGCTTCGGCGTGCGCAACAAGTACCTCGCGCAAACGCTGGAACGCTATGGCCGCAACGACGATGATACATGGTCATCGATCACGACCAACGAAGGTTCGGTCCGCCATCTCGATTTCCTGACCGACCACGAACGCGATGTGTTCAAGACGGCGTTCGAGCTTGACCAGCGCTGGCTGATCGAACTGGCGGCAGATCGCGCGCCATATGTTTGTCAGGCCCAAAGCCTCAACGTCTTCCTGCCGGCCGATGTGCACAAGCGCGATCTGCACCAGATCCACTTCCAGGCATGGAAGAAGGGCGTGAAAAGCTTGTACTACTGCCGTTCCAAATCGCTGCAGCGTGCCGAAAAAGCCGCGCCGCAGGTAGCCAGCGTCGCCAACGACGACAAGGCGCGCCGTGCCCAGCACGAGCTGGCGGAGGCCGAGCAAAACAAGTACGAAGAATGTCTGGCGTGCCAATAAGGAAAAGTTTCTGATGTCGTTACTCCATGCCCGCAAGATCATGCCCCGCCGCCAGCCCGCAAGGCTGGAGGATTTCGAAGAAAAGCTGATGTTCGGCGATCTGGCCCAGCTTCTGCAGGAAATGGAGCATGACCGCCACGCGCCTGAAGATCTGGTGCGCGGCCTCGAAAGCCTCAAGCACTTCCGCGATTTCTACCACGCGCAGGGCAAGGCATTGGATAGCGACAGCCGCGCGCGCGTCGCGACCTATGATGCCGCGTGGTGCATGGAACTGATCGAAATGGCGGCCCGCGAACGCGGCGTCCGGCATTACCGCGCCTAGGCGGGCGTGGTGGAAGGCTCCGCATCAAAGCCCGGCGTTTTTGAGCTTCTCGGCCGCAGTTGGGGGGAGATCAAGGCAAGGCCGCAATCAACCGTTATCTTGGCTTTGCTTTTTTCGACCGCGCTTGTTTTTTCTGATTTCCTGAAGGGAGATGGCAAACCAGAAAATGTGACAATGCCTTTTATCGCCCAAGTTTTCATGAGCCAGGCATGGTTTTATGCTATGGGTTTTTCTGGCGATGCTTTGTGGAGGAAAGGTAACAGCAAGGATCAACAAACCTCTATGCACAGTTCGCTAAAATATGGCGGGTATGCGCTGCTGGCTTTCTTGCTTATCTTTTTTTCAGGGTTTGTCGGTACTGTTCTTGTTGGAAAAGCCGGGAGTATGCTGGTGTCAGTTTTGTTCGCAGTCATTGCAGGCTTATTTGTTGTTCCATTTCTGTTTGTTTTTCCGGCCCTTGCTTTTGGCCACCAAGCGTCTTTGCCGTTGGCATGGAGGCAAAGTAAAGGGTGGTATCGCAGATTGCTCGGCGGCATTGTCGTTATTACCCTGATACAACTCGTCGTGGGTGTTTTATTGGGTGTTCTGGTTGGCTTGCTTATTCCAGCTTCGTTGGGTTGGTTGGCTACAGGCATACTCTATACGGCTGTCATGGCGCTTAACCTGTTATCTTATGGCTATCTTGCCCATACTTATCTTGCCGCCACAGGCCTGTCCAAACCCGATTTTTCTGTTACAGTTTCCTGAACCCCGAATCCGAAGAGGTAAGCAATGTCCGGTCTTCTCACTCCGAACCCCGTCTATAAGCCCTTCCGCTATCCGTGGGCCTATGAAGCATGGTTGAAGCAGCAGCAAATTCACTGGCTGCCGGAAGAAGTGCCGCTGGCGGACGATGTGAAAGATTGGCGCCACAAGCTCAACGCGGCCGAACGGAATTTGCTTAGCCAGATCTTCCGTTTTTTCACGCAAGCCGATGTGGAAGTGAACAACTGCTACATGAAGCATTACGCGCAGGTGTTCCAGCCGACCGAAGTCAAGATGATGCTTTCCGCCTTTTCGAACATGGAAACCATCCATATCGCGGCCTATTCGCATCTGCTCGATACCATCGGCATGCCCGAAGTCGAATATTCGGCCTTCCTCCGCTACAAGGAAATGAAGGACAAATACGATTACATGCAAGCCTTCAATGTCGAAAACCCGGTCGAGATTGCGCGCACGCTGGCCGTGTTCGGCGCCTTCACCGAAGGATTGCAACTGTTCGCTTCTTTCGCGATGCTGATGAACTTCCCGCGCTTCAACAAGATGAAGGGCATGGGTCAGATCGTCACGTGGTCGGTGCGCGATGAAAGCCTGCACACCGTTTCCGCCATTCGCCTGTTCCGCGCCTTCATCGATGAAAACAAATACATCTGGACCGAAGGTTTCCAGCGCGAACTGTACCTCGCCTGCGATACGATCGTGGACCACGAAGATGCCTTCATCGACCTGGCGTTCGAGCTGGGCGGCGTCGAAGGGCTGACGGGCGACGACGTTAAGGCCTATATCCGCTACATCGCCGACAGGCGTTTGGGCCAACTCGGGCTGCAGCCGATCTATCGCGTGGCCAAGAACCCGCTGCCGTGGATGGATGAAATGCTGAACGGGGCGGAGCACGCGAACTTCTTCGAAGCCCGCGCCACCGAATATTCCCGCGCCGCTACGCAAGGCAGCTGGGAAGAGGCGTTCGAATAAGACATCCGAAGCCCCGCAAGTCGCCGGTCGGCGTTACTGCGGGTCGGTCGGGCTGGTTCCGCGGTTTTTAGCTACTTTGCTTTCGATGCTGCGCTGAGCGTCCGCTCTTTCTTGCGGGCTCAAGCCAATCGTTTCGCCTATGCGCCTGAAAAGCTCTATAAGCCAATGTGTTTCGTCGCTATCGCCGCGTTGCGCTTTCATATCCATGCTCCCCATATATATTCCGTTGAATGGGGGGCTGGATATCACAAGGCTATGCCATTTTCAAACGCTTGTTATGGTTAAGGCGTAAAACGCTTATTCCACCGCGACCAGCTTGCCGAACACGCCGTCCGCTTCGTCGGCCGGGCCGGCGGTGAAGTAAAGGTGGTTCTTTTCACCCAAATGCACGCCGTTGCCGAACAGCATGGCCCATAACCCATCGATCATGATCGGCTTGCCATCCGGGCGGCGCAGGTAATCGATCTGCTTGCCGCTGTCCGGGTCGAACGCGACGATGGTGCCGTCGCCGAAATTTCCGACCAGCAAATGCCCGCTATGCTTACCGAAGCCGTCCGGTGCGGCGGCGATGCCCCAGGGCGCATCGAGCTTGCCCGCGCCTTCAAGTGCGCGAATGAACTTCCCGTTGTAATCGAACGCGGCCACATAGCCTTTGCCTGCGCCCTTGGTTTCCTCGCCCGGCTCCTTCGAAAGCTCGGCATACACAATGTAAAGCGTGCCGTTCAGCGCCTGAATGTTAAAAGGCGCATAATTGGCGGGGATGGTCCCGGCGGGTACGGCAAAGGCTTCCTTGCCAAGCGTCATGGGCTTGAAAGCGCTATCGAACACATCGATGCGCTTGTTGCCGAAATCCGCGAGGTAAAGCCGGTTGTGGTCGAGCCCTTCGGAAATCGCCATGCCCTTGTATATCGCGCCCTTCTTGCTGTTATCGACCATGGTGATGGAGTTGACGGGGCGGATGAAGCTGCCGTCTTCCTTCTTGTTTTCGGTCCAGCCGACGATGGAGCCTTCCTCGGTGGCGAAGATAAACTTGCTCGGCCCCGTGATGCCGTCATGCGTCACGATAAATTCGTCGTCGCGGCCATTGAACACGTCGCCCGTGGGGTGCGAAGGTTCGGTCTGCCCTGCGGGTGCGGCGATGTTGATGAAGGGCGTTTTATCCTGATGCAGCGCGACGCCGTTCACGTCGCCGATATACATGCTGTTGGTGCCGCTATCGGTGTTGTTGATCCAGAAATGGCCGCCAGCGCCGGCGGGGCGGATAGCAAGGCCCCACGCGTTGAGCATGCGCTCGTCGATCAATTGCGGTTCATAGATCTGCTTGTTCGCGACAAGGTTGATCAGCTTATAGCCTGCGGCCTGCGAAGGCGCGGCGGAAATGGCAAGGGCGACGCCGGCAAGAATAAGGGGGCGGATAATCATGAGTATCACCTGTGTGGGCTGGAGGGGCTAAGCGAGTGCCCCCTCATAGCCTAGATGATAATAGGTATCAATAGCAATTTTAAACTATTGTTATAAATAGACTAACTGGCCCATCTTGTTAGAACCTGCGCCGCTTTCAGGCCGCTGCGGATCGAGCCTTCGATGGTGGAAGGCAGGCTGGTATCGGTCCAGTCGCCGGCGAGCACGAGGTTTTTCCACTGTGTCCATGCGCGCGGGCGGCGCTTCACCTGTTCGGGCGTGGCGGCGAAGGTCGCGCGTTTTTCTTTCACGATCCGGTGCGGCGGGATTGTATCGGGGTCGAGCCCGTAAAGCTTCGCCACATCAGCCCAGATCATTGCGGCGCAGGTGGAAGCGGGCAGATCGACATAACGTTCGGCCGCACTCACGGTCACCGAAACCACGCCCGGCTTGGCGAAAATCCATTCCGCTACGCCGCCGATGATGCCGCAAAACCCGGCCTGCGTGCGCGGCACATCGATGCGGTAATGCGCGTTGACGATCGCGCGGAAATCGTTCGGCACCGTAAGCGCGGGCACCAGTTCGCCCGTTACCCATGCCGGTGTCGCCAGCACGACCCAATCCTTCGGGCCCATCTTCAGCGTCGCGCCGCCGAAATTCAGCCCGTTCACGCGTTCGGCATCCATCTCGACCGCGCGCAGCCGCTGCCCCAGATGCACGGAAACCTTCATCGCCTGCAGCTTTTTCAAACACGGATCGACGAATGTTTCGGAAAGCCCGATTTTGGGAATGCGCGGCATGCAAGCCTTGCCGCCCGCGCCGAAGGTTTGCGCGAACACGTTGGTCATCAGCTTCGCGGCGGCGTTGGCGGGTTCCGTGTTCAGCACCGCGACCGTCAATGGCTCCCAGAAACGTTTATACAGCGTGCCATAGCCGCCCAGCAGCCCTTCGATCGTGTCGTCGTCGCGCGCGGTGAACAGCTTGACGATCGAGGCGTAGTCGGCCGTTCTGGTTTCCGGCACGCGATGGCGGGGGGAGAAAATCCACCACGGCACCATGCCCTTGTTCATGCGCACGACCCATCGCCCGCCATGCGCGACGTCGGCGAACGGGAAAACCGGCTCGTCCGGTCCCGCCAGCGTATCTTCGGCGCCGGTGAAAAACAGATAATCCATCATCACCATGTTGCCGGAAAGCACGAGATGGTTGCCGTTATCGATCCGGCAACCGAGCTCGCGATCGAAATAGGAACGGCAGCGCCCGCCCGCCAACAGGCTGGCTTCATAAAGCGAAACCCTGAAGCCGCTCATGGCCAGGTGCAGTGCGGTAGAGAGCCCGGCCAGACCGGCGCCAACGACGTGAATATGATGTTCTTTATGCATGCGGGCGTTTTTAAACTATAGGCTCGAAAGCGCCAGCCAAATTTTCCGCCACAGCGGCAATTCCACGCGTTTGCGGGTTTCCTGCCAATCCTGTTCGATCAGGCGGTCAAGGATGGCACGGTAATAGGCGCCCATGATGCGCGCGGGGCGCATGGCGCGCCGGTCGCATTGCCGCATGGCGTCGCGCGCCTCGCGGAAATGACCGAGTGCGACTTCGGCAAGGTCGCGGCACACGCGCGGCAAATCCACATGCGCCAGCACCATGCGCGGGGTCGCATCGGCCATGCCGTGTTTATACAAAAGTTCGTGCGGCAAATACAGCCTGCCGCGCCGCGCATCTTCGTTCAGATCGCGCAAAATGTTGGTAAGCTGCAGCGCGCGCCCCAAATGGTGCGCAACCCGCATCGCCTGTGCGCTGCTGTCGCCGAAAATCCGGACCGAAGCGCGCCCGACCGCGCTCGCAACCCGGTCGCAATAGGTATCGAGCTTGGCCATGCTCGGTTTGCAGATGGGTGCGCCCGCATCCATCTCCATGCCGTCGATGATCGCCTGAAAATCCTCCTCCGCCAGCCCGTAGGCGGCGACGGCGGGTTGCAGCGCCTGCGTGATCGCGTCTTCGGCCGTGTTTTCCCGGAACAGGCGCGCGATGCGCGTGCGCCAGAGCGCGAGCCCGGCGCGGCGCGCCTGCTCGTTCGGGCCGTCGTCCGCGATATCGTCCACCTCGCGGCAAAATCCATACAAGGCATACATGGCGTCGCGCCGCGCGCGGGGCAGCGCCATCATGCCGGCGGTAAAGGATGAGCGCGATGCGCGCACGCGCGCCCGCATCGCCGCTGCGGGGTTGTTTATGTTTATTGCCGCCGCCGTCATAGCCATGCCGTCAGCAAACCGCGCAGCGCCGCCAAGGCGGCGGCGGGCTTGCCCAGCTTTACGTTATCCGCCAGCGGGTCGCGGCGCGCCAGAAGCTTCACAAGATCGTCCGCCAGCACGCAGATGATCGAAGTTTCGATCCGCAACCGCATGTCGCCGGCCTGGCGCGGCAGCATGCGCGCCTGTTTCAGCATCGGGCCGAGCAGGCCGAGCATATCGTCGAACGTGGCGCGCAGCGCAGCGCTCGATTGTTCGGCGGCAATATCGCCGATTGCCGCCCCGCGGGCCGCCAGCATATCCTGCGGAATATAAACGCGGTCGAGCGCGGCGTAATCCTTGGTGCAATCCTGCATGTGGTTGATGATCTGCAGCGTGCTGCAAAGCGCGTCGTTGGCGGGCCATGCTTCTTCGCCGGTGCCGTGCAGCGCCAGCACAAAGCGCCCGACCGGTGCGGCGGAATAGCGGCAATAATCGACCAGATCGTCCCAATCCTTGTAGCGCAACTTGATGGCGTCGCGGCGGAAGGCGGTCAGGAGATCGAGGCAATGCTGCGGTGTGATGCCGGTTTCGCGCAGACTTTCGCGCATGTGCACGGCCGAAGGCACATCGTCGCCCGCATCCGCCTTGTCGCACAGCACGGCGGCGAAGCGATCAAGGCGCGAAATTTTTTCCTTGGCTTCCAGCATCGGGTTATCCGCCACATCGTCCGATGCGCGGGCGAAGCCGTAAAAGGCGTGCACGTGGCGGCGGGCATCGGGGCGGATCAGCCAGGATCCGACAGGAAAGTTTTCATCGCCCGCGCCCTTGCCGCTCGGCGTTTCGGTCGCGCGCGGCGCGTCCGGCGCATGCGCCGTCATGTCTCTTGCCGGTTCCATTTACCGGCGCGCCTCGGTGCGGCCCTTCCATTCGCCGCCCGCACCCGCCCATGTCAGGCGAGCGGAATCGCACGTCGCGCCGATATAAACTGCGCCCGCCGCGGGCAGCGCCAGCGTCCAGGCAGGCGGCAACCCGTAAAGCCGGATCATCGGCAGATAGGTGAAGGCCATCGCCGCGATGGCCAGCAACGCGAACAGCTTGCCCCAAAGCCCTGCGAACAAAATCGCCGCCAGCGGCGCGATGAACAAAATCGCCATCCCGAGCACGCAAGCGAGCAAAAGAAAGACCGAATGTTTAAGCTGTGTGAAGGCGGTGCGCGCGATCATTTGCCAGATCGGGCCGGTTTCGCCGTATGCGCGTACGCTTTCCGTATCGTTGCTCAGCGCCAGCAATGTGCGTGCATACGCGCCGGGCAGGCTTTTGTGCTTGATCAGTTTCGCCAGTTCACAATCGTCGATCAGCGCGCGGCGGATCGCGATCAAGCCTTCGACCTTGTCAAGCGCGCTCTTGCGCACCAGCATCACGCCGCCCGCCGCCGCGGCGATCGCGCTATCGTGGTCGTTCGCGAGCCGGAAGGGATACAGCATCTGGAAAAAATATACGAAAGCGGGGATCAGGATTTTTTCCGCCCGGCTGGCGCAATGCAGCTTGACCATCAGCGAAACAAGATCGGCGCTTTGCGTTTCCGCCTGCGTCACAAGGCGGCGGATATTATGTGCTGGGTGCCTGATATCGGCATCGGTGAACAACACAAAATCGCTGTCGGCGTGTTCCTGCCCTGCCTGCATGGCGCTGACCTTGCCGGTCCAGCCATCCTTGGGTTCGGATGCCGCAATAACTTCAAGCCGCTTCGCGAGCCCGAGTTCGTTCGCGATCTTGCGCGCCACGTCCGCCGTGCCGTCGCTGCTGTGGTCGTCAAGCAAAAGCACGCGCCATGTGCCGGGGTAATCCTGCTGCAAAAGGGAAGGCAGCGTCTTGGGCAGTTCCTGTGCCTCGTCGCGCGCGGGCACGATCACGGTGACGGAAGGCCAGTAACCGCGCGGCGCGGTTTCCGGCAGGAAGAAGGGCTGCCAGAACCGGCGTCCGTGGAGAAATGTAAGGTATAGCCAGCCGATCAGGCTCAGGAGTGCGAGGGATGTCATCGGGCGTGCCAGTCGTTGGTTGCCGGGTCAGTAATTGTTTTGCTTGAACCAGTTTACGGCATCAAGGATGGCATCATACGCCGCGCGGGCGCGATAACCAAGCCGGCTTTCCGCCTTCTTGATGCTGAAAAACATCTTCTTTCTGGCCATATTCAGGCCATCAATGGTCACGAACGGGTCGCGGCCCGTGATGCGCGCGGCCAGCTCGGCCCCGAAGGCAATGGGGTAGATAAGCCCGCGCGGCAGCGCCAGCGTGGGCGGTTTGCGCCCGGTGATCTCGGCCACGTGGCGCAGAATATCGCGCAGCAGAAGATTCTCGCCGCCAAGAATGTATCGCTCGCCCACCTCGCCGCGGTCATAAGCCAGAACGTGGCCGATCGCGACATCGTCCACATGAACCACGTTCAAACCGGTATCGACGAAGGCGGGCATGCGGCCATGCATGGCCTCGACGATCATGCGCCCGGTCGGCGTCGGCTTGATATCGCGTGGGCCGATCGGGGCGGAAGGGTTGACGATCACGGCGGGCAAGCCCTTTTCCGCGATCATCGCTTTCACCGTTTCCTCGGCCAGGAATTTGGATCGCTTGTAATGCCCGATCATGCCGCCAACATGCGAAGGCGTGGTTTCGTCAGCCGACGTGCCATCGGCGTTGCTGCCCAGCACGGCAACGGAACTGGTGTACACGATGCGCTTAACGCCCATCAAAAGCGCGGCGTTCATCAGCGCCTGCGTGCCTTCCACATTGGCCTGGTACATAGCGGCGGGGTTAGGCACCCAGATGCGGTAATCGGCGGCGATATGAAACAGCGCGTCGCATCCTGCCAGCGCGCGGGTCAGGGAATCGTGATCCAGCAGGTTGCCTTCCGCGATCTCGATATCAAGCCCCGCCAGGTTGCGCCTGTCGTTGTCCGGCCGGGTCAGGATCCGGACCCGGTGCCCTGCGGCCAGAAGCGCGCGCGTCACGGCCGCGCCGATGAAGCCGGTCGCGCCGGTCACAAGGGTTTGCTGCGGGACGGTTTGCTGCGGCGGGGCTGGCTGGTTTGGGGTCTGCTCGGTTGTCATGGGGGCCGTTTATACCATCCTGAAACCGGTGGGCTATCGAGATTTAGGCCACGTTGTAATTCTGCAACAAGGCGTGCCAGGCGGGCAGGGCGGCTGACAAAAAGAATCCGGATCAATGGCTTAGCCATGGGCTGTTTTTCGTGTCCCTGAAACCGTTCCGGACCCGGTTCAAAAAACCATGCTTTTCCACACGAATATAAATCGCTTACCCATTGATTCAAATAATAAATACATTGCCATGGCAAAGATATCCACAGACAATAGCCAAAGCATCATTCTGCCACAAAAAACACCGGTAAATTAGGTTAACGAAATCTCAATCGGTGGGGTCTTAACTGATGAATTGGGCATCCAGCGTTTGGCTCAAAGCGCTTTGTCCGTCCGTGACTTACGGGTCATGCGGCTAGCTGTATTGGGGGATACAAAAGTGCTCGTTTCGCTTCGCCTGCCGATGATACTCGCGCTCTGCGCGCTGGCCTCGCTTCTGGTGCTGCCCGCTTGCAGCCCGGTCGATGTGAAGGAAGCGCAAAGCAACTATTCGCGGCAACCGGAATTACCCGAAGTTCCCGATCCTTCTGAAACCGTTCGCGGCGCAGACGATCCGCCGGTGGTGACGTTGAAGATCGGCAGCTCGCTGCGCGACCGTCGCCTTTCGTCCGGCGATGAATTACCCGAAGATGTCATCTTGCCCACCACCAATTTGCAGGGCGTGCCGGTTACGGCCGCGCTTGAAGCCGTGCTGGCCGGTACCGATATCGCGCTTTCCTACGAAACCGCGGCCTTCGACGACCGCATCATCAACCTGCTGAACCTCAGCGGCCCGTTGCCGCAGGTCGTGGAACGTATCTGCAACGCCGCGCGCGTGTTCTGCAACAACCGCAGCGGCAGCCTTGAACTGGTGGCGCAAGACACCTTCATCATCGAACTTCCGCCGGTCGAAGATGAAAACGCCGCCAGCAGCACGATCGCGGATGCGATCAAGCAGCTTTCCGGCGGCGATGTGCAGGTCGATACCGCCGGCGGCAATCTGATCTATTCCGCCGATTATGAAGGCTATCACCGCGTCAACCAGTATCTGTCGCAGCTGCGCAACGGCCGTCCCTTGATCGTGATGCAGATGTATATCTGGGAAGTTTCGCTCGATGCCAACAACAATTCCGGCATCAGCTGGACCAGCTTCGACCAAAGCGGCCTCGGCGGCCACCTGCAATCCGTCGATAACATCACCTCCAGCCTGTCCAACTCCGCCATCTCGGCGATCACCGGCGGCATGAGCCTCGGTGCCGTGCTGCGCGGCAAGGTGGATGCCAACCTGGTGGCCAAGTTCCTCTCCACCCAGGGCGTGGTGCAGACGGTCAGTAACCCGCAAATGACCTTCGTGTCCGGCTCCAGCGCCAACTTCGTGATCGGCGGTACGCGCCGCTTCATCTCGCAGGTCGGTCAGCTGGTATCGAACACCGTGTCCGGCTCCAGCACGGGCACCAGCGGCATCGGCACCAACACGGTATCGACCGACGATATCGATGTCGGGCTCACGATTGATGTGCGCGGCAGCTATGAAGGCGGCGTGATTTTCGCGAAAATGAGCCTCGCGACCACCGATATCATCAAGGTTGAATCGGTTGATACCGGCTCGACCCAGCTGCAGCTTCCCGAAACCAGCGAACGCAAGCTTGAAACCGTGCTGCGCGTCCGCCCGGGCGATAACCTTCTGCTTGCGGGCATGAACTCGTCGCGCGACGAACTGGGCCGCGACAATATTCCGCTCCCGCTGCTCGGCCGGCTCCCGCTCGGGACATCCGACATCAAGCAGAACCGCGAACTCGTGATCCTGCTCAAACCCTCGATCGTCCTGTTCGCGGACGACGAACAAATCGAACAGGCCCGCAAGGAAGAGCGCCGCCGCCCGCTGCCCGAACCGGTGGTGATCGACAGCGCCGGCACCCGCCCGATCGTGTATGAAGAAAAGCCGCGCACGCTCAGCGATGCGGCCGACGAAGCGGCGGCTTATGCCACGCTTAGCTCCGAGACCGAAGCCGTACCCGGCGAAACGCCAGTAACGGCGGCAATCGCCAGCGGCAATCAGCAGGTCCTGTTCGGCCAGGTTGGCGGCACGCCGGTGGGCGAACCGGGGCCGGATGTTTCGCTGGTCGATCGCGGCATGCTGCAGCGCGGGTTTTCCTACGCCTTCGATGAACTGCTGACCCCGTCGCAGGATGTGGAGGCGCAGCCATGATAGGCCGCCGCCGCTCAGCTTTGCCGGTGGCCGCGGTTATGCTTCTGGCCGCGCTGTTGTTGCCGTCCGCGGCGTTCGCGCGCGATGCGTCGTTTATCGAGCCGGGCACATCGGTCGGCAAGGGCGCCACCAACGAAGCGCTGGTGGCCGAACCAAAAGAAGTGGATACGGGCGAATCCGTCGTCGGCGTGGCGCGCCGCATCACGCTGTTCTTTTCAAACCAAAGCAACACCGGGGTTACGATCCGTGACATGACGGTCAACGGCGATGGCAACGTCACGACCGAAATTACCAGTGACGATTGCAAAAAGGTCGGCAAAATCCCGGCCTTCACCCGCTGCGCCGTGGTCATGTCGATCACGCCATCAAGTCCGGGCCCGTGGACGGTGGAAATCCTTGTCACGCATGACGGGCTCGGGCGCATCGCGCGTGCGACCGTCAACGGCATGACGCTGGGCGAACGCAAGGAATCGCAGGAAAAAAAGATGGGCCTCGCGCTCAACAACCAAAAGACCGATCCGATCGATTTCGGCGAAGTTGAAATCGGCGTCGGCAAGCCGGTGCGCTCGGCGCTGATCTATAACGATAGCAACGAAGACATCACTATCATTTCCATCGATCTGATCGCGGCCAGCAACGGCCTCGCGCGCCTCAATCAGGGCTGCGAGGTCGATATGACCCTGCGTCCCGGCGAGTCATGCCCGATCACGCTGCAATGGACCCCGTTCCGCCGCAACACGATATCGACCGATCTGATCGTGCGGCATAGCGGCCGTGTCGGTTTCATGGTCGTGCAGGTGCGCGGCAAGACCACGGGCGAAGCCATGGCGGGCGCTGAAGGCGAAGGCGCCGAAGGCAATATGACCCGGATACCGGGTTTACCGCCGCCGCCGCCCTCGGCGGCCGAGCTTGGCAATCTTATGAACAATGTCCCGCCCGTAAACGCCGGCGCGCTTTCCGGCCCGCCGCCGATGGCTTCGCAATCCTCTTCCGCGCCCGTGCATGCCGATATCTATCTTGTCGGCACGGTCGGCAAGCGCGCGATCCTGCAACGCGGCGGCGGCGCCACCAAAGTCGTTGCCGAAGGCAGCGAAGGCAATGTTGGCGGCGTTTCGGTCCGGGTTATCAGCGTAAACCCGCGCGCCGCATCGGTAGAAATGAACGGCGAGACGCATGAATTGAAGCTTGGCGGTTCGCCCTACCGTCCGAGCCAGAAGGAAGCCGCACCCTCAAGTGTGTCGCAGGCGACGCCTGCCGTCATTGCCCCCATAAGCAAGCCGGCACAAAGCACCCCGGTGGAAGAGGGGGCAAAATGAACGAAACCACGCGTCCTCCCGAAGAAGCCGAAGGCAACACCGATGAACAGGTCACGCCGCGGCATTATGAACTTGCGGTGGCCGAACAGGCCGTGCACCGCATGCGCGGCCGTTATCTTTCGATCGACGATATCCTCCGCCGCAACGGATTCAAGTCGGACGTTCGCCCGACACAGATAGAAGGCAAGGCGACGCGCGAAAACCTCACCGCGCAGGCGCTGCGTCTTTATGTTCCGGCGGCGCAGCAAGCGGCGATGGGGGTTGTGCTGCTTGAATTGCGCGATGGCGTGCTGCGCATCGCCGTGGGCGACAGGATCGACGATGCCGATGTGGCCCGCATCACCAATGCGCTGAAGCGCGCCAACCGCGCGGTCGAGAAGGTGGATGTCGAGCCGTGGGACCGCGCCGAACTTTCGCGCCTGATGCGCGAACAATCGGAAATGGCGGGCGAACGCCTGCTGCGTCTGTTCGCCGCGCTGACGCGCGATCCGGATAACGCGGTTTCGGTCGAACAATCGGTCAACGATATTCTTGCCGAAGCGTTGCAAAGCCGCACGTCGGATATCCATCTTACGTTGCAGGAAGACGATACGCGCTGCTGGATCCGGTACCGGGTTGACGGCGATATCATCTATAAGCATCTGATCCCGTCGCATGTGATGGCGCCGATCGTCACGCGTATCAAAACCGATTCTAAAATGGACGCCGCCGACCGCCAGCATCCGCAGGACGGACGTCTCGGTTTCGAATGGCAGGGCCGTATGATCGACGTTCGTGTCGCGTGCTTGCCTGTCGCGCCAGGCGGCGAAAAGCTCACGCTCCGTTTGCTCGATCGTGAAAACCTGCGTTCGTTCGACGAACTCTTCATGCACGCGCCGATGGTGGCCGATCGTTTGCGCCGCACGGTGCACGGCCATACCAAGGACGGCGGCTTGATTATCGTGTCCGGTCCTACGGGTTCTGGTAAATCGACAACGCTATACGGCATCATTCAGGAAATCGACCGCGCCGCCCGCGCCGTCTATTCGGTCGAAGCGCCGGTCGAATACGATATGCCGCTGGTCGATCAAACTTCGGTGACCGATAATTCCGCCAACGACATCGCCTCGATCATCCGCGCGCTGATGCGGCACGATCCGGACGTTATCATCGTCGGCGAAATGCGCGATAGCGATACGGTGGAAGCCGCGCTGCGCGCCACGGAATCGGGCCATTTGGTTATCACGACGGTGCACGCGGTTGACGCGCTGCACACGCTTGATCGCGTTGACGGCTTTCTCAGCTCCGCCTACCGCACCAGCGGTCTTTACATCCTCGGTCACGCGCTGGTGGGCTCGCTCTCGCAGCGCCTCGTCAAAACCGTATGCCCCGCCTGCCATAAAACCGTGAACGCAATAGAGGCCATGGGCGATGAAGAGCGTTGCCGCGAACTTGAAATTCCGCCCGATGCGCGCGTGGCGCTGGCCAGCAAGGAAGGCTGCGATTTGTGCAACCATCGCGGGTTCCTCGGCCGGACGCTGGCGCTCGAAGCGCTGTTCCCGCCCGAAGATCAGGCAAGCCGCCGCGCCATTACGGAAATGATGGTGTCGAATGTCACCAACTCCATCGCCGAAATCCCGGGCACGATCTATATTCCGCGCCGCGATTCAATCCGCGATCTGATCACGCGCCGCGCGATCGACGCCCATATGGGCGCCGCGCTGCTGGTCGAAGAAGCCGCGACGCGGCAGGCGCGCGGCCATTAAAGGATGACAAGCGGAACGAGGCATAGCGCATGAAACTGTTCCATGCCAAATACGCCCAGCCGCTGCCCGGCGGCAGCGTCGCGGTGCATGAGGAGGATTTTTACCTTCCCGATGCGACCACGGTGCGCCGCCAGCTGCGGCAACGCGGTTTGTGGCCCATTCATATCAACGAACAAAAGCCCGCGCTGTTCGAATGGTTCGATGTACGCTCGCGCGATTGGCAATTGCAGCTTCTGCGCGCGCTGCGCTTCCAGACCGCCACGGCGTCCGCCGGTACTGCGCTGCTAAACATTATCGAAGCCGAAGCCGACCCCCGCCGCCGTATCGCCTTTTTGCCCACGCGCACGGTGCTGAAGGGCGGCGGTTCGTTCGCCGAAGCCTTGCGCGAACTTAAGCTGATGGATGCGGCCACGATGGCGATCATCATGGCGGGCGAGCGTGCCGGCGATCTTAAGGGCGTGATCGCGCATGCGATCAAGCATGTCGAGGAAAAAGGCGGCCAGTTCAAGGCGGTCATGGCGGCCATGGGCTGGCTGGCATTCGATATCTTCTCGATCATCTCTTCGCTGTGGGGCGCGCAATTCGGCTTTATTCCTTATCTGAAGGATAACGCCCCCAAAAACGCCACGCCCGAACAGCTCGCAAAGTTCGAAAGCGCAATTGTCACCGTCACGTGGGTCAACGGCTCACTGATCTTTATCACGTCGGCGATCATCGCCTTCATCGTCATATTCGGCGGCAGCTATTGGAAAAACCGCCATCGCCCCAACCATTGGTCGGCGCAGATGGTGATCAGGATGCCGATGTTCGGCCAGTATCTCGCCCACGCCGCGCTGCACGATACCTGCAAACTGATCGCACGCCTGCTGCGCGGTAAGGTGCCGCTGGATGACGCGCTCAAGATCATCATCGAAACTACGATCGAGCCGTCGGCGCGGGCATATTGGACCGAATGCCGCCAGCGCATCATGGCGGGTGTCGAGCCGGCCAAGGCGCTGGGCCGTTGGCCGCTGACACGCGCCGAACGCAACCAGATCGCCACCGTGCAATCGGTCGATCAGCTGGTCGAAGTATATGAAGCTTTGGCGGCCGAACGTTCGCTGATGGCCAAGACCATGCAGCGTAAAATCGTCCTGACCGGCGTTATTACCATGATGGCGCTATCGGGTGTTATTGTGCTTACCATGGTCTGGCTGCTCATGATCCAGAATCAAGGGTTTATGGACAGCCTCACTGGCCTGCGCGAAGGGGGCGCATAGGATGCTCCAGAATTTCATCAAATCCTTCTCCGGCACAGGGAAGATCGCCGAAGGCGATCCCGGCGCGCAGGATGATCGCGGTGGAACCCACGGCGACGGCATGAGCGGCGTGGTGCAGGATATCGCGGGCGGCGCGTTTGGCGGCATCGCGGTCGCGGCCGAATATTACTTTCCGCCCGAACTGATCGGCGGCGTCGCGCCGCGCGTTGCCGGGCAGGAGCGCGAAATCGCGTGGAACGCGGCGGCCGAAGCTTGCGACAGCGAACGCATCCACCTTATATGGAGCACGACCGAAGATCGCGTCTGGTATGTGGCGTCTCGTGCATCCGATCTTGCGGCGCATCCGCACACCTGGTGCCCATTCGCCTCGCTGCTGCCGGGCATGAAGGCATCCGAGCCGCCGCCGATTTGCTATACATATTATTCCGACGAAGCCGCAACCATGATGACGGTGACGAAGGATTTAATTCAGATCCACCGCGGCACGTCTTCCGTTATTCGCGCCAAGGTCGAACGTGTGGCGCGCGAACTTGGCGGCGCCAAGATCGTCGATTTGTCGCCGGACAAGATCGCAAGCCTCGCGCCGCAGGCGTGGCATTCGGTTTCGCTGTTCGAAGACAGGGTGCGGCGCATGATGACGGCCGCTATCGTCATGACCGGCGTGGTTATTGTCACCATATCGTTCCTTGTCTGGATGGTCGCTTCCATGGCGCTCTTGGCCGCCAAGGCCGAGGTTTCGTCGGCGCAGGAACGCTCGGCCCAAAAATCGCAGGATCTGTTAACGCTCGTGACGCGCATGCGCACCAGCGAGCTGCGCGAACAGCTCGCGCGCTTCTCCGATCTCAACGATGGTTTGGTGGAGGTCGGCGGCTGGCTGAAAATCTATGATCTCAAGACCGGCAACAAGGTCATGTGGAAGGCGATCGTGCCATCGAGCCTTACGGGCGACCGTATCCGCGAACTGGGCGGCAAGACCATTGAAACCAACGAGCAGGGCGTGCTCATCGGCAACGATGCCGCCGTGGCCGCCATGAAGGAAAAGAGGGGCAGGCGATGAAGCTCAGCGATTTTCTGGCCAAGAAGCCGGATAAAGCCCCGGCAACCAAGAAGGACAAGGGCGGCAATGCGAAGAAGGGGCCGTCCATCCTTGAAGGGCTTAGCGCCGATATGGTGCAGCGCGCACTCATGTCGCTCGATCGTGCGGCGCTTGTGATCGTCGGCAGCACGTGGGGTGCGGCCATGGTGATGGTGGCTATTGCTCTTTATACCGTATCGCTCGCGAAAGACGCCTCGGCCGATCTGGATATGGCGCTTGCGGCGGAACCGAGCCTGCCCCGGCTTGAACAAACCAGCATGGAGTTCGAGGACACCAACAAAATCGTGGAGCGCCTCAAGAAGCGCTACGAAGGTATCGTCTATGAAACGGGCAAGAACGGCGAGCTGCTCATCAAGGCGACCAACGCAGACAGCTTCAGCACATGGATGGCCAGCCTCAGCTATCTCGATACCGTTGCGCCCGATGTCCGATGGTCGCTTGCGGCTATGTGCATCGGCGCCGAATGTCAGGAGAATCACCTGATGGCCGCAACCATTCTTGGCCGGCGTATCAGCTACAAGCCGGCCGAATAGTTCGCCGGGCCGCCACAGGCCTTCGATTCGCAATCAAAACAATTATGGATATGGTTGGGCAAATGATGCGTGGCCACATCAAGGGGCTAAATAGTCACAACAAAAGGCCTAGAAGGCTGCAATGCCCGTGACCAGTTGACAGAAAAGACAAAATGAATCAACTTCTTAATGGGAGTCTGGGGCCAAAAGTCAGTGGAAATCTATTCCGCTTTGCGTTGGCACCTAAATGTCATACAAGTTTTGCAAGCAATCCGCAGGGCGCATGCCCGCCACAAGTTTCAGGGAGACTGATATGAAAACAAGCGTGGCGCCGAAAATGGCTCGCTTTCATAGTGAAGCTGGTATCGCCATTGGCCCCATTCTCTTCGTGGTCGCTATTCTTGGGATTCTCGCCGCCGCCATCGCCGCCGGCAGCGGTTCTTTCACCACAAGCACTTCAGGCGAAGCATCGCGCACCAAGGCTTCCGCGCTTATCGAAATCGGCCAGAACCTGAAAATCGGTATGGACCGCATCACAGGCCTTGGCACCGATGTCGCGAGTGTGGTGATCGATCCTGCGCAAACCGGCAACAGCGACGATCTGTTCTCGCCCACCGGAGGCGGTATTAACCCGCCCTCGACCACTATGGCGAACGATCCGCCGAACGATGCTTGGTTCTATGTCGATGGCGCCGTGCCGCAACTCGGCACCTCGGGCACCGAAAAGCTTGCGATGATCGAAGTTGCCAGCGCGGTTTGCGATCAAATCAATCTTAAGGCCGTCGGCCTCAGCGCCACGCCTTCGGGGGCCGATATCGGCAACGTGATCTCGAACACGCTTGGCACCGATGTCAGCAACTGGCCCACCGCGCTTAAGGGCAAGCCGACCGCCTGCGTTTATAACACCGATGCGGCTTCCGGCGGTTACTGGTTCTACCAGGTGCTGAACCTCCAATAAGCCCGTTTCCCTGTAGCTTTATGGCCACGTAAGACCGTTTTTACGGGTTGTTTCGCTTGCCCGGACCACGCGGCCCTTGGCAAGCGCGCGGCGCGCGCTTATACCTTTCCTGATCAATGAGTTAACCGTACAAAACTGGTTTGGTTTTGTGTGTGTTATCGGCATTGCAAACTTACGGATGGCGGCGCACATTGCGGCGGGATCCGACTGAATGAATCGTGCGTTTATTGCGCGCACTTGGTCTTACAGGGCTGGAGTTACAGCATGTTCCGTTTCTGCCGTCGTGTGTTTTCCGCAGCCGCCATCATGGCTATCGCCGCGCTGGCGCTTTCTGCCGCCGCGCAAGCTGCCGGCGGTGCGCCCGAACCGTGGGGCCTTGGGTTTCAGGCGCCGGCCTCGCCATATAAGGAACATATCGAAGAATTCCATAACATGCTGCTCGTGATTATCACGGTCATTGTTGTCTTTGTGCTGGGGCTTCTCGTTTATGTGATCGTCCGCTTCAATGCGCGCGCCAACCCGGTGCCGAGCAAAACGGCGCATAACACGATGATCGAAATCGTCTGGACGGTTGTTCCTGTCATCATTTTGATCGTGATCGCCATTCCTTCATTCAAGCTGCTGTACTACGGCGATACGATCCCCACGCCCGATCTTACGATCAAGGCGGTCGGGCACCAATGGTACTGGTCGTATGAATATCCGGATCACGGCGATGTCACCTTCGACAGCCGTCCGCTATGGGATGGCCCTGCCACCAGCGATCAACAGGCGCTTGAACTGGCGCATGAATATGCGCCGGGCTGGCTGATCCCGACCGAAAAGCCGCTCCGCTTGCTCGAAGTTGATAACCGCATCGTGCTGCCGGTTGGTCAGAATGTGCGCGTTCAAACCACCGCGACCGATGTGCTGCATTCATGGGCCATGCCGGCGCTGGGCGTGAAGCGGGATTCGGTCCCCGGCCGTTTGAACGAAACCTGGCTCAAGATCGACCACGAAGGCATTTTCTACGGCCAGTGTTCGGAACTGTGCGGCACCGGCCACGGCTTTATGCCGATCGTGATCGAAGCGGTTTCGCCCGAACGCTTCGCAGCATGGATCAAATCGAAACAGGATGTCGCCGAAGCCCCCGCGGGTGACAACGCCAAGCAGCTGGCCAAGGCCCGCTGAGCAACAGGACCGGAGAGAATTTCATGAATGCCTCGCACGCTTCCGACGCGCACCACGATCACAAGCCGGCTTTCTTTGCGCGCTGGTTCTGCTCGACCAACCATAAGGATATCGGCACGCTCTATCTGATCTTCTCGGTCATCGCCGGGTTGATAGGCGGCGCCTTTTCGATCTGGATGCGTCTCGAGCTGCAGGAACCGGGCATGCAGCATGTGACGGACGGCCAGTGGTGGAACGTCATGATCACCGCGCACGGCCTGATCATGGTGTTCTTTGTCGTCATGCCCGCGCTGATCGGCGGTTTCGGCAACTGGTTCATCCCGCTGATGATCGGCGCGCCCGATATGGCCTTCCCGCGCCTCAACAATATCAGCTTCTGGCTTTTGGTTCCGGCCTTCCTGCTGCTGCTCGGATCGGCCTTTGTCGGCGGCGGCGCGGGCACGGGCTGGACAGTCTATCCCCCGCTTTCCTCGGCGCTCGGCCATTCCGGCCCCTCGGTCGATATGGGCATCTTCGCGCTGCATCTGGCCGGCGCATCCTCCATCCTCGGCGCGCTCAACTTCATCACCACCATTTTCAACATGCGCGCTCCGGGCATGACCTTCCATAAAATGCCGCTGTTTATCTGGGCTATGTTGATCACGGCGTTCCTGCTGCTGCTTGCGGTGCCGGTGCTTGGCGGCGCGATCACCATGCTGCTGGTTGACCGCAACTTCGGCGGCAGCTTCTTCGATCCGGCAGGCGGCGGCGATCCGCTGCTGTTCCAGCATCTGTTCTGGTTCTTCGGCCACCCCGAAGTTTATATCATGATCCTGCCCGCTTTCGGTATCATCAGCCACGTGGTTTCCACATTTTCGCGCAAGCCGATCTTTGGCTATCTCGGTATGGCCTACGCGATGCTCTCGATCGGCTTCATCGGCTTTATCGTATGGGCGCACCATATGTACACCGTGGGCCTCGATGTCGATACGCGCGCCTATTTCACGGCCGCGACGCTGATCATCGCGGTGCCTACCGGCGTCAAAATCTTTTCCTGGATCGCGACCATGTGGGGCGGTTCGATCAGCTTTAAAACGCCGATGCTATGGGCGGTCGGGTTCATCTTCCTTTTCACTGTCGGCGGCGTAACGGGCGTGGTGCTTGCGAATGCGGGGATCGATACCGCGTTGCACGACACCTATTACGTGGTCGGGCATTTCCATTATGTGCTGTCGCTCGGCGCGGTATTCGCGATTTTTGCGGGCTGGTACTACTGGATCGGCAAGATGTCGGGCCGCCAGTATCCGGAATGGCTTGGGCAAATTCATTTCTGGCTGACCTTCATCGGCGTCAATCTGACCTTCTTTCCCATGCATTTCCTGGGGCTGCAGGGCATGCCGCGCCGCATCCCCGATTACCCGGACGCTTTTGCGGGCTGGAACGAAGTCGCCTCGATAGGCTCCTATATTTCCGGCGGCGCGACCGTGCTTTTTGTGTTCATCGCTTTCTACACGCTGCTGGCCGGGAAGAAGGTTAGCGCGAACTATTGGGAAAGCGGCGAAACGCTGGAATGGACCGTATCGTCCCCGCCGCCGTTCCACACCTTTGAAACGCTGCCGCGCATGCGCTAGGCGCCCGAAACTATGACTGCTGAAGCCGGATTAACCCAACCGCTCGTGACGCATGGCATGAATGCCGCCGTGCGCGATTATGCCGCGCTGCTCAAGCCGCGCGTGATGTCGCTTGTGGTGTTTAGCGGCCTTGCGGGTGTGGTAATCGCGCCCGGCCATATGCATCCGGTGCTGGCGGCGGTTGCCGTGCTTTGCATCGCGCTCAGCGCCGGCGGCTGCGGCGCCATCAATATGTGGTTCGACCGCGATATCGATGCGGTGATGCATCGTACCCGCACGCGTCCGATCCCGCAGGGCCGCGTCGCGCCGCATGAAGCGGCCGAAATCGGCGTCATGCTCGTTCTTGGTTCCTTCGCGCTTATGGGGCTTGCCGCCAACTGGCTCGCGGCCGGGCTGCTGCTGGCGGCGGCGCTTTTTTATGTGTTTGTCTATACCATGTGGCTGAAGCGCATGACCCCGCAAAACATCGTGATCGGCGGTGCCGCGGGCGCCTTTCCGCCCATGATCGGCTGGGCCGCCGCGACGGGGGAAGTGGGCTGGCCTGCCATTGTTTTGTTCGCGCTTATCTTCTTCTGGACCCCGCCGCATTTCTGGGCGCTGGCGCTGTACCGCAACGATGATTATCGCCGTGCAGGCATTCCCATGATGCCGGTGGTCGCGGGCGAAGCCAGCACGAAGATACAGATGCTGGTTTATACCCTTTTGCTGTTGCCGCTGGCGCTGGCGCCTTATTTCATGGGCTTTGCCGGGCCCGGCTATCTCGCGACCGCGGCCGTTCTCGGCGCGCTGTTCGTTGCCTGTGCGGTGCGCGTCTTGTTCGATAAAACACACGGCAGCGCGCGGCAGATGTTCGCCTTTTCTATTTTTTACCTGTTCGCGCTGTTCGGCGTGCTGATGGTCGAACATATCGCCGCGCTATGGGGTGTGTCTTGACGAAGAAGCCGGATAGCGAAGAAAAACGCCGCAAATCGCGCAACTGGGCCGTGTTTACGGTGCTGATCTTTTTCGCCGCTCTTATTTATGCCGTTACCATGGTCAGGCTGGGGCTGGGCGGATGACGGCGGCAAGCAACAAGAACCGCAAGCTGATCGTCAAGCTTCTGGCTGTGGTCGCGGCCATGATCGGTTTGTCTTTCGCGTCCGTGCCGCTCTATAACCTGTTTTGCAGCACGACCGGCTTTGGCGGCACGACCCGGCGCGCCGCCGCCGCGCCGGAAGCCGTGGCGGGCCGCGTTATAACGGTCAGCTTCAATGCCGATGTAAACCGCGATCTGGCGTGGGAATTCCACCCGATGCAAACGGCGGTGCGGTTTCGGGTGGGGGAAGTGGGGATCGCCAAGTATAGTGCCCGCAACAAATCTGCGGTTCCCGTTGTCGGCACCGCGGTTTTCAATGTGCAGCCGGATAAGGCCGGGCCTTATTTCAACAAGATCGAATGTTTCTGCTTCACCGAGCAATTGCTGGCCCCGGGCGAGGCGGCCGAATTCCCGGTAACCTTTTTCATCGACCCGGCCATTATGGACGATCCGGACATGGCGGACGTGACCGATATAACACTTTCCTACACCTTTTACCGCGCCAAGGATCAAAGCAAGGCCCGTGCGGCTGCTTTGGCTTTGCATGAAGGCACGGGGAAGGGCACAATACCACCCACAACCCTGCAGTGAGGCCCCATGAGCGCGCACGACCATTCCACCCCCCAATATGAAGATAGCGGCCTGTCGCAGCCCTATCACCTCGTAAAGCCTTCGGTTTGGCCGCTTGTCGGCGCTTTCTCGGCGGGGCTTCTGGCGGTTGGCCTTGTGCTGTTTATGCACAAGATCAAGCTCGGGGAGATGGAATTCGGCCTTAAGGGCGTTGTGCTCGGTTTCTTCGCGGTCGCGACCGTGATGTGGGTGTGGTGGCGCGATATCATCAGGGAATCGGTGATCGAACATGCCCATTCCCCGATCGTGAAGGTCAGCCTGCGTTACGGCATGGCGCTGTTTATCGCCTCCGAAGTCATGTTCTTCTCGGCTTTCTTCTGGGCCTATTACGATGCCGCGCTCTATCCCAAGGAAGCGATCGGTTTCATCTGGCCCCCGGCCAGCATTGAAACTTTCGATCCGTTCGAAATGCCCTTCACGATGACATTAATCCTTCTGCTTTCCGGCACCACGGTTACATGGGCGCATCACGCCATTCTGGAAGGCCATAAGAAGGAAGCGGTCAAGGCGCTCGGCATCACCGTGGCGCTCGGCTTTCTGTTCAGCTGCTTTCAGGCATACGAATATCACCACGCCACCTTCGGGCTCGATAGCGGCATCTTCGGTTCCACCTTCTTCATGGCGACCGGCTTCCATGGCGCGCATGTGATCATCGGCACTATTTTCCTCGCGGTTTGCTGGTGGCGCGCGGCCAAGGGGCATTTCACGCCGCAAAGCCATTTCGGGCTCGAAGCCGCGGCATGGTACTGGCATTTCGTTGACGTCGTGTGGCTATTCCTGTTCGTATCGGTTTACTGGTACGGTTCGCACTAACGGATGCAAGCACCCCCCGTTTTTTCTGCCGCTTTGCGCTGCCGCTGCCCGCGCTGCGGGGAAGGGCGGTTATTTTCAACCTTTCTTGGCCTTGAAGAGCGCTGTGATCGCTGTGGCTTGCCGCTTGCCGGGGCCGATGCGGGCGATGGCCCGGCGGTGATGCTTATCTTCCTGCTCGGGTTCATCCTCGTGCCGCCGATTTTGCTGATTTCCATGCGCTATGACCTGCCTTTGTGGCTGCATGCGGTCATGTGGTCGGTTGTCGTGCTGGGTGCCACGCTCGGCCTCGCGCGCCCGGCCAAGGCGCTGATGCTGGCGCTGCAATACCGCTACCGGCCGGAAACCTTCGGCGAAACGCGCGGGAAATAGCCATGATTTTGCGCATCTTTGGACGTTCCTTTGCCCCGCGGCTCATTCCCGCCATCGCGGTTGCGGGCGCGCTCGCGGTTCTGCTGGTGCTTGGGTTCTGGCAATTGCAGCGCATGCAATGGAAGCACGATCTTGTCGCCCGCATCGCCGTGCAAATGCAGGAAGCGCCGCATGAACTGCGGTTTCCGCTCGCGGGCGATCTGCATGCGCTGGAATATCGCCGCGCCACGGTTTCCGGGGTTTTCATGCATGACCGTGAGATATTCCTCGCCGCCCGCAGTCTGCGCGGCCAGATCGGCTATCAAGTCGTCACGCCGATGCAAACGCTCGATAACCACTATATCCTGATCAATCGCGGCTGGGTCCCGCTTGATGCCATGCAACCCGCTTCGCGGGCGGAAGGGCAGATTGTGGGCCCTGCAACCGTCACCGGCGTCGTGCGCCTGCCGCGTCCGCGCAGCTGGTTCCAGGCCGATAACCGCCCGGCCGATAATTTCTGGTTTTGGCTCGATATGCCCGCGATCGAACAGCATGCAAGTATCGCCGGGCTCGCACCCGTCATTCTGGAAGCAGATGCAACCGGAAACCCCGGCGGCTTACCGGTTGGCGGGCAAACGCGGCTCGATTTCCCGGATAACCACTTCGTCTATGCAATAACCTGGTTTTCGCTGGCGATTGTGCTGCTCGTCATGTATTTTTATGCCCATCTGAGACGCGAAACCTGAAGCGATGGAATATATAAGCACCCGCGGGCAATCGCCTGCCGTCGATTTTTCCGGCGCAGTTCTGAACGGGCTTGCGCCCGATGGCGGGCTGTATCTGCCCGCCAGAATGCCGGTTTTCTCGCAGGCCGATCTCGAAGGCATGCGCGATCTTCCCTATTCCTATCTCGCGCTGCGTATCATGCAGCCGTTGGTTGGCGATACGCTGACGCTGCACGAACTGAAGTGGCTGATCGCGGCGGCGTATGAATGCTTCGATACCGATGCCGTGACCCCGCTCGTGCCGCTGGGCGACGAAAACCACATGGTGCTCGAACTGTTCCACGGCCCTACGCTGGCCTTCAAGGATGTTGCGCTGCAATTCCTTGGCCGTTTGTTCGATGTGTTTTTGAAGAAAAGCGAACGCCGCGCAACCGTGATCGGCGCCACTTCCGGCGATACCGGCCCGGCTGCCATCGCCGGCTGCGCGGGCTGCGAAAATCTTTCCATCTTTGTTCTGTTTCCCAAGGTAGGGCCAAGCGAAGTGCAACGCCGCCAGATGACGACCGTGAACGCGAACAACGTGCACGCGCTTGCGATCGACGGCAGCTTCGATGATTGCCAGGCTATCGTGAAGAATCTGTTTGCCGACAAGGCGCTGAACGCAAAGCATAACTTCACCGCCGTCAATTCCATCAACTGGGCACGCATCATGGCGCAGGTGGTCTATTATTTTTATGGCGCGCTGCGTGCGGGCGCGCCGGAACGCGCGGTAAGCTTCGTGGTGCCGACGGGGAATTTCGGCAGCATGTTCGCAGCCTACGCCGCAGGGCAAATGGGCCTGCCCATCGCCAAGCTTGCGGCCGCTACCAACAGCAACGATGCCGTGAACCGTTTTTTTACAAGCGGTAAAATCGTGCCACAGGCCCCCGTCAGCACGCTTAGCCCCAGCATGGATATCCAGCTTCCCAGCAACCTTGAACGTCTTTTGTTCGATTTGTGCGGCCGCGATCACGCCAAGCTTTGTGCGCTGGTGGAAACAATAAAGACACCGCAAGGCCTCGCGATTACGCCGCAACAGCTCGGTATGGCGCGGCAATATTTCACCTCCGCCTCGCTGGACGATGAAGAAACGCTGGTCGCGATCGCCGATGTGTACAAGCGCCACGATTACGTGGTTGATCCGCACACCGCAGTCGGTGTCGCGGTGGGCAAAAAGCTCGCGGCGGAGCTGCCGGTGCCCATTATCCATCTTGCGACCGCGCACCCCGCCAAGTTCCCGGAAACGATCCGCCGCGCGCTGGGCCGCGAACCGCCATCCTCGCCGCATCTCGAGGGGCTCGATCAAAAGGCGGAACGCGCCATCACCCTGCCGCCCGATACCAAGGCGGTGGCCGATTATATAGAAAGCCGGGCCTAGATGGCGGTACAAGTCACCACGCTGCCGAACGGCCTGCGCGTCGCCAGCGATACGATGGCGGAAAGCGAAAGCGTTGCGCTCGGTATCTGGGCCGGGGTTGGCACGCGCAACGAGCCGGAAAACGCCAACGGCATCGCGCATGTCGTCGAACATATGCTATTCAAGGGTACCGAACGGCGCGATGCCTTTCGCATATCGGCCGAAATGGAAGATGTGGGCGGCTATCTCAACGCCTACACGACGCGCGAAGAAACCGCCTACCATTGCCGCGTTCTGCCCGAAGATGCGGGGCTCGGTTGCGATATTCTTTCCGACATGGTGAAAGCCGCCACTTTTCCGCCCGACGAATTGGCACGCGAACGCGAAGTGATCGTGCAGGAGATCGGCCAAACGTTCGATACGCCGGACGATTACATCTTCGATATTCTGCAGGCTTCGGCCTATCCCGGCCATAATCTCGGCCGCCCCATATTGGGCACCGCCGAAACCGTGCGTGATGTTTCACGTGAAACGCTTATGAAATACGTGAAAGATCATTATGTTGCCGGCAATATGATGCTTATTGCCGCCGGAAAAATCGGCCATGCGGCGCTTGTGGCCTTGGCCGAAGAACATCTCGGCAGCCTGCCGCGCGGCAAAGCGCCCAGGCTTGCCCCTGCCGCCTATCGCGCGGGGCAGGTGAAGGAAACGCGCAAGCTGGAGCAATTGCACCTGACCATGGCTTTTCCCGGCGCCGGTTTCCATGACCCGGATTACCATGCGGTCAAAACGCTGATGGCCGTTCTGGGCGGGGGGATGTCATCGAGGCTGTTTCAGGAAGTGCGCGAAAAGCGCGGACTTGCCTATACCATCAGTGCCTTCAATCAGGCATGGGCCGATACCGGCATGGTGACGGTTTATGCGGGCACCGACCCCGCGCGGGAAGCCGAGCTGACGGATGTGCTGCGGGACGAGCTTGGCAAGGCCGCAAAGACAGGGGCAGGCGGCATCACGCCCGAAGAGCTGGCCCGCGCCAAGGCGCAGATGCGCGCGGGCATCCTGATGAGCCAGGAAAGCAGCCAGACGCGCTGCGACCAGCTGGCGCACCAGATGCTGACCTACGGCCAGCCCGTGCCGCTGAGCGAACGTTTGGCGAAGATAGAGAGCGTAAGCGTGGATGATGTGCGCGCCGCCGCCGCGCGCTTCACGCAGGCGGAAAAACAAACGATGGTGACGCTGGGGCCGGTTGGGGGTTAGCCGGTTGGGGCAGGTTGTGCTTGTGGTACAACGCGCAGGCCTTTCGGTTTTTCAACCCGCTCACCAAGACCGAGTTTGCCGCCCCACGTAGCACCGCCGATAAAGGGTATGTTGTATAACGCATTTAACATAAACCCATACATGGTTCTTTTGTAAACAGTCTCGCCATTGCTTCGTCCGGTTGTCCAGCGCGAGGCCATACCGAACAAAGAAGTTTTAGCGGTCATTTCGTCTTTGGCCTTCTGCTCGTTCGCAAAACGCTCGCGGAACTTATTTTCCATATCCTGATCTAGGCCGATGAAATGGTATTTATCGCCACCGCGCTTCATGCATTCAGAATACAGGGCATACTTGGTGGCTTCGTTCATTCCCTCCGTGAACTTGACTACGCCGCCAAAATCTTTGTCGGCACGGTCGATCAGCATTTTGACAACTTCATCCGGAGGAACCCCGTTGCTTGAATGGCTTTGAATGGTCATGCCATTCGGGCCATCGGTAATCGTCATGTCCCGCCCAGAACTATCGCGCATCTCTATGGTAACTGTGTCGCCATTGCGCGTAACATTCGTAATAGGTGTGTTTGGTTGTTTCCATTTATTCGCCCACTCGTCAGCTATCTGGCTAGCTGTTCGATGAGTTTCACCGTTCTTCTTAAACCATTCTTCGCCCTTGAGGTTCCTCAGCTCCTGTTCCGATGGCGCTGAAACCCCGGCGGCAATTTGTTCGCCATTGCTTTGCTCATTCGCGGCTTTCCATGCACCATTTATGAAGTTCTTTAAATGTGACCCGCCAAAACGCAGAATTGCATAGCCGAGCGCAACCCCAAGTGCTGTGCCTATAACCCCTGCCAATATGGCCGCACCCATACCGGTGCCGAGAGCACCAACTAAAGCGAAGTAGGCGACCGCGCCAGCACCAAGCGGAACAGCGGCGGCACAAATACCAACGCCGGCAATTTTCATCAGGGCTATCAGACGCGTTTTGTTGGGATCTTGCGGTTCTGATTCAAGCGCCAGTTTATTGGCAAGGTCGCGGCGCTTTTGGCGGTCCAGCTTCTGGTTCTTCATATTCCTGATAGTCTTCTCACGGTCCTTGCGGGACATGAAAAGGTGACGATGAAGAAATCTTAGTGTTCTCGGTCCAAAGTGTAAAATCAATGCACCGCCGATCAACCAAGGTGCCGCGGTCAGTAGAAGTGAGAAGGCGGTTCCCAAAACCCCTGTTGCGGTGCCAAGGAGACCGCCTGTGCCGCCGGCAGCGCCCAAAGTGCCTAATGACGGCATTGTTAGGCCGAGACCTGAGAAAATAGCACCAAACTTGGCGGCTATACCTGCCCTAAGCGCAATCCCATAGGGAGAAAGCATAAGGATGGATAACCCAATGCCAAGGCCCAACCGGCCCCCTGTTTTTCCGAAGATACTGCCGCCAAGCATTTTATCGACGGCATTGCCAAGGGTGCGTCCTACCCATCGAGTGGTCAGTGCCAATGCACCCGCCTGCCCCAACATGGCAATCAGACTGCCGGCTGGGAAGAAGAGCAGAAGTGCAATGGGAATGAGCGGCACAATATACGGTCGCTTAGCTGTCGCGCCAATAGCAAGCCGGACCGGCACCATAATGATGCCGCCTACTAGGCCAATGCCTCTTCGGAAAAGTCTCAATATAGCTTTCATCTATTCATCACGTAAAAAAGTTGGTTAATTTTGCCTGCGCATGCAACTACACGAAATATCACAAATGAATTTACCACAAAGTGGTGAAAATAATGGACCGATACAATAAATCAAGCTGTATCAAATACATAGAACCTTTCTTGTAATTTAGGTTTTTGTGGATTCGGTATTTGGATCACCGTCTCCCTTGGCAATGGCGTCGCGCGTTCTTGGGCCACGATCTTCGCCTTCCCTGAGGCTGCCTGCGCTCCGACCGCCTCCGCTATCGCCACCACCACCACCAGCCGCTGCCGCCCCGCCACCGCCAATAGCGGGTGTGCCTTTAGCAAGACCCACAAGTGCGAGTGCGCCAGCACCGCTGACCACTTTCTCCATAACACCGGGGTCGCCGGTTCTCTGTGTGACTGCGGATTTGCTGACCCAAAGCAGAGCCTGCGAGGGGAAGAAGTCGATACACTTGAATGCACTGTTGGCTGCTGTGTAGGCCAAGGTCATATAAATCACGGTGAACATAATTTTTGAAAGCGTTGTTGACCCAATTGCGCCTGAACCCGTTCCCGTAGTTGCACCCAAAAACAGGCTGTTGAGCAGGGAAATGGATACGCCAAAGATAAGAAGGCCTGCCACAAGGCCGAATACCATCAGCACTGGGCGCAAAAACACATTGAGAATAAGAAAGTACGAATGTTCGGCATACTTGCCAGGCAGGCCTTCGCCTTCGGGGCTAAGATGTGCGATGGCCATAATGGGGATCATAAGCACAGCTTCAAACACGCCTATGATCCATGTAATGACAAGAAAGAAAAACTTTATAAATGGCAGCAGTGGCAACATAAAGGCAATAAAAATACCCGGGGTCATGCCAATGAGACCGGCCCATATCAGCAACATGCCGCCACCGTTCGGGCAATAAGGAATAAGGTTACACATTATGCCAAGGCCAGCGATGCCCATATTGGCATGGATCCACTTTTGGCCAAGCGCAATCAGCTCCATAAAGGGATTTGTGTTTCCTTGTTCGATGCTGAGGCCCAGGTTGCCGTTTCCATCCCATACGCCGGCATAGGAGAAAGCCTTTTCCGCTATCCAAAGTATCGTATCAAATGCCCAGAAGCCGGTGGCAATGCCCTTGCTGGTGACATAGCCACCAAAGTCACCAACCATATCACCCATTTCGTTGAGGATGCCGTCAACGACCTGACTGCCGTGTTCATTCAAATAATCAATAGAGCCTGTTACAAAATCAGAAACACCTTGTCCTGCATTAGCCAATATTTCCCCGGCCGTCCTTGTTGGGCCAAGGGTGGAGGCGGCCGTCAGCCATTGCTGTACATCCCCGTTTATCGTGGTTACTTGTCTGAATATGGCGTCGCGGCTATCAGCGCGGCTGTCTGCCGCATCATCGCCTGTAAGTCTTTCCCACCAGTGGGCAAAGCCACGAGCGCTGCTTTCCACCCACCCATCGCTTGGCGTGTACATAAGAGATGCCTTGATTGCCTTTGGTAAGGCCTGGCTGCTGACATCGAGGATGGTGTTTTGTGTTACCGATAGGTCGTAAAGGAAACGCCCTGCGCCTGCCCAGCCTTTGGCACTGGCTTCATCGAGCAGAGTGCTCATGATATCGGCCTGCTGAGCCTGAAAGGCTTGTGTCGTGGCCTGATTAACCTTTTGCTGGTACGAAACAACCAGATCCATAAATTCATTCTCACCATCTTGCCCATTGCCCGGAACCTCACCTCGCTCATCGGCCGGGATATCAGGATGGTATGCCTTGACTATTTTCTCGGCCAGCGTGCCAAAATCCCCTTGAAGTCCGAGAGACTCCGTGAAGGTCGAGCGGCTGCTGTCAATGAATGCGCGGACGGCATTCCCGCCTGCGTTCTCACTGCCCGCACCAGCGGGCGTCGCAGGCAATTCATAGCCGCCGCACATCTGGAACCCGCGCGCCTGACGGTTCCCGAACATCATACCATTGCCGTTTAAGGTTGGTTGTTCGGTGATTGCGGAAGTTTCAAAGAACGATGCGTCAAGTCCGCCACCCGCCGCGCCTGCTTCCAGCGCTACGTCATATGCGTGCCAACAGGCATAGTTTTCAACCATACCGCGCACTAGCGCGCCGTAGCCTCTGATCTGGTCGGGGCCTCTTATCTGAAATTGCATCGAGCGCAAGCCTTCGATGGCTATATTCCATACCTGGCTGCCGAGCCCCGCACCCCAGCTGGCGACCTGGAGTACGATTAATTGGCCGGAACTGAGTGTGCCGCCAAGCGGGACCAACATGCCGACGGCTATGACAAGACGAACGGGCGCCCATATTTGGCTGGCGCGTTTGCCCATGACGACGCCATGATGCGCCGTTTCCGCGACCATGGATACGAGGATGTAGAGCAGGATAAAGGCAGCAAAAACCAGCATAGCGCTGGAATAAAAGCCGAACATGCTGCGCACCGCCGTTTGCAGGGCGGGGTTGGCGGGGAATGCGCTGCTGCCTTGTGCAAAGAACAGATAATCGATCATCTGTTTGCTGATATCGTCGGATGCGAATTCGAAGAAGCCGCCACCACCATCGCCCTCGGCGGCGTGCGCCGTGCCTGTCAGCATGCCAAGCAGCATAAAGATAAGGGTCAGCGTGGCGAATACGAGAAAGCCGGTGATCGAGAAAAACAGGAATATTTGCGGAACATTATCCTTGCTCCAGCGCAGGCTTTGCCATGCGGTGCCGATAACTTCGGAGAGGCTCAGGCGTGCATCGATCGCAAGGCCGGGATGATTACGTGGAAACAACCCGTGCTGAGAGAACACAAGCGCGAGCATATGCGTGAACATGTTGCCCGCGCCCTTGAGCGGGGTTACGCTTTTCCCAAATTCGGGGTTGAAAAGAAAATTCAACGTCTGCTTCACGCCCGGCTTCTTGTGGGCGTGCTCATGGCCGGAATCGTTCGTGGCGGCGTTTTGCCGATTTTCGTCGTCGCGCTGCCAGCCTTGAGATCCCATCACCCGCACCTTAGTTATCGTCATCCGAAAACCAAAAACCGCATGCATATCAGGTGCCTGAGCGCCCTGTGGGCCAGCCCGGAACCATTGAACGCCTGCGAATCCTTCTTCTACCTATATATCCATTGGAACAGAGGGCGGTTAACAAGCGTTTAATAGTGCTTTAGGAGTATTTTAAGAAAGTTTTAAGCATTGGCGGGCGTTAGCGCGATGCGGCTTCCGGTGTGCGGGAAAAATACCTAGGCCCTTACCAATTTTGCGTAATCTTCCATCAGTTGCCGGGTCGTGGGGCCGACTTTGAAGCTCAGATCGTCTATCTGGCCGACCGGCGTGATTTCGGCCGCCGTGCCGGTGACGAAGATTTCTTCCGCATCCTTCAGCTCATCCGGTTTGATAAAGCGCTCGACGACCGGGATCTGGCGCAGGCCCGCAAGTTCGATCACGGTTTGGCGGGTGATGCCGTTCAGGAAACAATCGGGCGTGGGTGTGTGCAGTTTGCCCGCCTGCAGCATAAAGAAGTTCGCGCCCGTGGCCTCGGCCACATTGCCGCGGTAATCGAGCATCAGGCAATCATGGAAGCCTTTGGCTTCCGCTTCCGATTTGCCGACGGTGCAGATCATATAGAGGCCGGAAGCCTTGGCATGGACCGGCGCGGTGTTGGGGGCAGGGCGTGCCCAGCGGCCCTGCGTCAGCTTAATGCCGTTCGCCTTGATTTCGGGCGAAAAATAGGAAGGCCATTCCCACGCAGCGATGGCGGTGTGGATCTTGGTGAGGGGGGCCGAAACGCCCATCTGTTCGCCCCCGCGCCATGACACGGGGCGGACATAGCAATCGACAAGATTGTTGGCTTTCACAACTTCCATCTTGGCGGCATCGAGCTGATCGGCGGTATAGGGGATATCGAAGCCAAGAATTTTACCGGAATTGATCAACCGGTCGCTGTGTTCGCGCATCTTGAAGATTTTGCCGCCATAGGCGCGCTCGCCTTCAAAAACGCAGGAAGCGTAATGCAGGCCGTGAGAAAGGACGTGGAAGTTGGCTTCCCGCCACGGCATCAGGCTGCCATTGTACCAGATATAGCCGTCGCGATCGCCGAAAGGTTGCAAAGCCATTTCTTATCGTCCCCCCGTTTTTCCCTGTCTTTCGGGGGATTATGCCAAGGCCTGCCGGGAAATGCCAGCGCCGCTGTCGGTGCCTGGGCGAGGGGACGGAGCGGCGGATTACTCTTCGCCGCCGCCCTGTTCGCCGCCTTCTTCTCCGTTTTCGGGGCCGACCATCATGACGTTGGCGACGAGCCCGGCATTTTCGCGCACCTTGGCCTCAATCGCTTCGGCGGCTTCCGTATTTTCGCGCAAATACTGCTTGGCGTTTTCGCGGCCCTGACCTATGCGGGTGCCGTCATAGGAAAACCAGGCGCCCGATTTTTCGACCACGCCGGCTTGCAGGCCGAGATCGAGCAGTTCGCCGAGCTTGGATATGCCTTCGCCGTACATGATATCGAATTCGACCACGCGGAAGGGAGGCGCCATTTTGTTTTTGACGATCTTCACCCGCGTCTGGTTGCCGACGACGGTATCACCGTTCTTGATGGCGCCAATACGGCGGATATCCATGCGGACCGAGGCGTAGAACTTAAGCGCGTTGCCGCCGGTCGTGGTTTCGGGGTTGCCAAACATGACGCCGATTTTCATGCGTATCTGATTGATGAAAATGACCATGCAGCGCGAGCGGGAGATCGAGCCCGTGAGTTTGCGCAGCGCCTGGCTCATGAGCCGGGCGTGCAGGCCCATGTGGCTGTCGCCCATTTCGCCTTCAAGTTCGGCGCGCGGCACCAGCGCGGCGACCGAATCTACCACCAGAACATCGATCGCGCCGGAGCGGACCAGCGTATCGGTAATTTCGAGCGCCTGTTCGCCGGCATCGGGCTGCGAGATCAGCAGCTCATCGACATTGACACCAAGCTTGCGGGCATAGGCCGGGTCGAGCGCGTGTTCGGCATCGATGAAGGCGCAGGTGCCGCCAGCTTTTTGGGCTTGTGCCAGAACATGCAAGGCGAGAGTGGTTTTACCGGAGCTTTCCGGGCCGTAGATTTCAATGATGCGTCCGCGCGGCAGGCCGCCGATGCCAAGGCCGATATCAAGCCCGAGCGAGCCGGTGGAGATGGTTTCGGTTTCCGTCGCGCGGTCATCGCCCAGCTTCATGACAGAGCCCTTGCCGAAGGCACGCTCGATCTGCCCCAGCGCGGCATCGAGCGCCTTTTGGCGTTCTGCGTTATCGCGGGGGGAAGATTGCATGGCTTGTTCCTTGACCACTTGCAGTTTGGGGCTACGGGCGGGGGCGGGCATTGGTTCCTCCTTTGTCTTTAGCAGGGCCGGCGCGGCTGCGACAGCATGGAAGTGTTTCTGTTTTGTTCTTTTATGCCGGATTCGTACCGTATGCAAGTTCTATTTTTGTCCCAATTATATACTTGACAAACCCAACGCTACTGGTAGTATGGGGGTAGAAACAACGGAGTTACCACTATGAGCCTGTTAAATAAGGACTTTTTCCACAAAGAAAAAGCGGCCTTCCAGCACTTGGAAAGCATTTTGTGGCCTAATGGCCCCGTCTGCCCGCACTGCGGCCAGCACGAGCGTATCTACGTCCTAGAGGGTGTTAAGGACAAGAAGGGCCGGGTACGTCCGGGCCTCAAGAAGTGCGGTCATTGCCGCAAGCAATTCACTGTGCGCGTAAATACCGTGTTCGAGAGTGCTCATATTCCGCTGCATAAAATGTTGCAAGCGGTTTTCTTGCTTACGTCCAGCAAGAAGGGCTTTAGCGCCCATCAACTGCACCGTGTTTTGGAAATCACTTACAAGAGCGCGTGGTTTTTAGCGCATCGTATCCGCTTAGCCAGAGATTTGGTTTGGGATAGCGGCATCGAGGCCAAAGACTCTTTGCACGTTGCCTCGGCTTTAGAAGCCGGATTGGTGCGCTTTCACACTTTCGATGTCGGACTGCTGAATAAAAGCGGTAAGATCGGCAACCCTCCACTTATCATTGAAAAGCCGAGCGTGGCGCAGCCCAAGCTTCGCCTTGTCACAAAATGAAGAAGCTTAAAGCGCAGGGCAGAAAGTTTATTGAGGCAGCCCAGAAATCTGGCTGCGATGAATCCGAAGCCGTGTTCGCCATGCAGCTCAATCGTGTGGCCAAAGCCAAGCCGAAGCCCAAACCAAAAAAGGTGAAAAAATGAAAACAGCCCGCATCATCAATGCTGCCGTTTGGTTATATCTCTGGCTTAGTCAGGTTATGATGCCTGTTGTAGATGGCTCCGATTTCTGGGCGGAAAAAGGCAGGCAGCTATTACAGTTCGGCCCATTTGATGACCCGTCTAGACTGATGGGAAGGGCCATAATCCCCTTAATTCTGTGGTTCGTAATAGATCGAGGGCTTAAAAAGGTTAAGACCAGCAAAACCCCCTAAATACAGACTGTGGTTTGTCAAGTATATAATTGGGATTTTTGTTCTTTTTCTTCCGCAGGATTATTTGTTGTATTGGAGGCACATGGGTATTTCGTCTTAACGGCCTGTTAATCAATCTGAGGCAAGGTTCGGGAAAGTACATATTTTAGTAAGTAATTAACTGCGGTAGGGCCTGTGATTACGGGGGAGGGGCACCAATGACGTATGATTACCTTGTCCAGCGCTATGGGCCGGAAGGCGCCTTTGACATGCTGGTCATTATCGAGAAACTCGCGCGCCTGAAGGGCGAAATAGGTGCAACGATGACGGAGGACGAGCGGTTGCAACTTGCGATCACGCGCCTCAACGACGCCAGCTTCGGCGCGCGTGCGGCCAATTAGTCTATGAAAAACAACCGTTTTTGGCGGTTGCTTTCGCGGGCCCCTATCTGGAATAATTACAAATAACGAGCATAGCTCTACCCGACGGCAAAAGCCCCGGGCAGAGCGGCGTATTTTCATGAAAGATCGGGTGGCCATGAACGACAAGGAACCGGAGATTACGGCGGCACAGGACGGCAACCGCGTTATTATTTTCGACACCACCTTGCGCGACGGGGAACAATCCCCCGGCGCTTCCATGAACCTTGATGAAAAGCTGCGCATTGCCGCCGCGCTCGAAGATCTGGGCGTGGATGTGATTGAAGCCGGTTTTCCCATCGCCAGCCCCGGCGATTTCGAAGCCGTGAACGCTATCGCCAAGCAGACGAAGCAAGCGACCGTTTGCGGGCTTGCGCGCGCCAACCGCACCGATATCGAACGCGCCGCCGAGGCGATCAAGCCTGCCGCCAGCGGCCGCATTCATACCTTCATCAGCACCTCGCCGCTGCATATGAAGCATAAGTTGCAGATGGAGCCGGACAAGGTCCTGGAAAAGGTGTGGGAAAGCGTCACCTATGCCCGCCGCTTTACCGATGACGTGGAATGGTCGCCCGAAGACGGCACGCGCACCGAGCATGATTTTCTGTGCCGCTGCGTCGAGGCCGCGATCAAGGCCGGCGCCACCACCATCAACATTCCCGACACGGTAGGCTACACCGTGCCGCAGGAATATGCCGCCTTGATCAAGATGCTGGTCGATCGCGTGCCGAACATCGACAAGGCCGTGATATCGACGCATTGCCACAACGATCTCGGGCTCGCGGTTGCCAACGCGCTTTCGGCGGTGATTTCCGGCGCGCGGCAGATCGAATGCACCATCAACGGGCTTGGCGAGCGCGCAGGCAACACCGCGCTTGAGGAGGTTGTGATGGCGCTGCGCACGCGCAGCGACGCCATGCCTTATACCACCGGCATCAAGACCGAGCTGATCACCAAAACATCGCGGCTCGTTTCCTCGATCACCGGTTTCGTGGTGCAGCCGAACAAGGCGATCGTGGGCACCAATGCTTTCGCCCATGAAAGCGGAATTCATCAGGACGGCATGATCAAGAACAGCCAGACCTATGAAATCATGACGCCGGAATCGGTCGGGCTCAGCCGTTCTTCGCTCAAGCTCGGCAAGCTTTCCGGCCGCAACGCTTTCCGCACCAAGTTGAAGGATCTTGGCTACGATCTTGGCGACAACGCGCTTGAAGAAGCGTTCCGGCGCTTCAAGGCGCTCGCGGACGGCAAGCGCGATATCTGGGACGAAGATATTATCGCGCTGGTGGACGACGAAGTCGCGCGCGAATATGACAAGGTAAAATTTGTCGGGCTTGAAGTGCGTGCGGGCAGCAAGGGCCCGCAGCAGGCTACAATCGAGCTTGAGGTCGAAGGCACGCTGAAGACCGCGAAGGCGACCGGCAACGGCCCGGTGGACGCGATCTTCAACGCCATCACCGAGTTGATGCCGCACAAAGGCAAGCTTTTGCTTTATCAAGTCGGTGCCGTGACAGAAGGCACCGATGCGCAGGCGGAAGTTTCCGTGCGGCTTGAAGAAGGCGGTCGCACCGTGAACGGGCAGGGCGCCGACCACGATACGCTGGTGGCATCGGCACGCGCCTATGTGCATGCGGTCAACAAGCTTTCGGTCAAGCGCCAGCGCACCGAGCCGCCCGCCATGGCGGCCGCGAGCGCCTGAACACCATCTTTATCGCAGTATTAACGCCTTGATAACACTTCGTTAACGTGCGCGCGTTAATGTTGGGGTCGGGATTCCTCATCCATCCAGCCAATCCATCGCTGTTTTTAATTTCTGTCAGGCCTTCACGTGAATCAACCGGTTGAACACATGAAAGAAAAACAGTTTGAATGGGCGCGCGCGACCGTCGCGCGATTGGAGCAGGAAGAGCTGCAACCGACACCCGAAAACTATTCGCTGTTTTTTGCCTATTACAGCGGGCGGATGCCCGGGCTGAACCAGGCGATCGACAAGCTGACGGCCCGCCACGGCAGTCTCAGCCAGGAACAGTGCGGCGATTTGTACACCGCCCATCTGGGTATGGAAAAAGAACAGCAGGTGCTGGAAGAAACCAATACCGCGCTGGACGTTGAGCTGCGCAAGGTCATGAGCCTTCTGGACCAGGCCAATACCGGCACCAGAAGTTTCGACAAAACCCTGACCAACTTTTCCGGCGAACTGCAGGCGCCGCGCAGCATCGACCAGCTGCGTGCGGTGGTGAAGCGCGTCGCCACGGAAACCAAGGTGATTTCCGACCAGAATGTGAAGCTGCAAAAACAGCTTTCGGAATCGACCGAGCAAATGGCGGAGATGCGCACCAACCTTGACAAGGTGCGGCAGGAATCGCTGATCGACGCGCTGACCAAGGTCGGCAATCGCAAATTCTTCCAGGACGAAATCGCCCGCCTGACCGCCGAAGCGACCGAAACGCACGAATCGCTTTGCCTGCTGATGATCGATATCGATTACTTCAAGAAGTTCAACGATACGCACGGACATCTTGTGGGCGACCAGGTCTTGCGCCTTGTCGGCCATACGTTGACGGAAAACGTGAAGGGCCGCGACGTGATCTGCCGTTATGGCGGAGAGGAATTCGCGATCATGTTACCCGCCACGCCGCTTGAAGCGGCCGGGCGCGTGGCCGACCAGCTGCGCGTGACCGTGGGCACCAAGAAGATCACCCGCAAACCAAGCAACGAATCGCTCGGAACCATCACGCTTTCGATCGGCGTGACGCAGTATGTGGGCGGCGAGCCGGCGACCGTGATGGTCGAGCGCGCCGACGGCGCGCTGTACAAGGCCAAGCAAACCGGCCGCAACAAGGTGATGATTGCACCGTTGCCCCGCGGCGCGGATGAGCCCCAGGCGGAACATGAGGAAGTTGCGACGCCGGGACTGACCGAAACAAAGGAATAGTTCCCCTTTCGTTCTTGCCCTTTTGCGCTTCCCGGTTTATTTAATCCTATGACCGAAGCGGCTCTACCCGTTCAAGCCAGCGAACCCGATTTCATGCGCACGCTCAACGCCGCGCAGCGCGATGCCGTGCTGGCGCAGGATGGGCCCGTGCTTGTACTGGCCGGCGCGGGCACCGGAAAGACGCGTGTGCTGACCGCGCGGCTGGCATGGCTTTTATATACAGGCCGCGCGGTGCCGGGGCAGATCATGGCCGTCACTTTCACCAACAAGGCGGCGCGCGAAGTGCGGGAGCGGGTTTCGGCCATGCTCGGCCGTTCGACCGAGGGTTGGTATCTGGGCACCTTTCATGCGCTGGCGGCGCGGCTACTGCGCCCGCATGCCGAACGTGTCGGCCTTCGGCCCGATTTCACCATTCTGGATACCGACGATCAGCTGCGGCTGATCAAGCAATTGCTGCAGGCCGAGAATATCGATGAAAAGAAATCGCCCGCGCGCATGGTGCTGAGTGTGATCGAGCGCTGGAAAGACCGGGGCTTGCCGCCGGAGCGCGTGAACGAGAAGCCGGGCGAGATGGCGAACGGCAAGATTTTGAAGATTTATCATTTGTATCAGGAAAGGTTGCGGACGCTGAACGCTTGCGACTTCGGCGATCTGATGATGCACCAGCTTACCTTGCTGCAGGAAAACCCGGATATTCTGCTAGGCTATCACAACCGTTTTCGCTACCTTCTGGTTGACGAATATCAGGATACCAACGTGGCGCAATATCTGTGGCTGCGGTTGCTGGCGCAGGGGCACAACAATATTTGCGTGGTGGGCGACGAAGACCAATCCATCTATGGGTGGCGCGGCGCCGAGATCGGCAATATTTTACGGTTCGAGGAGGATTTCCCGGGCGCCAAGGTGGTGCGGCTTGAGGAAAACTACCGTTCTACCGGCCATATCCTTGGCGCCGCCGCCGGGCTGATCACGCATAACCGCGCCCGGCTCGGTAAAACGCTGTGGACGGCGGCCGAACAGGGCGACAAGGTTCTGGTGCGCGGCCTGTGGGACGGCGAGGAAGAAGCGCGCTGGGTGGCGGAGGAAATCGAAACGTTGCAACGCCGCCGCGTCGCGCTGGCCGACATGGCCGTGATGGTGCGCGCCGGTTTCCAGACGCGATCGTTCGAAGAACGCTTTATGACGCTCGGTATCCCTTACCGCGTGCTGGTGGGCGCGCGTTTCTATGAACGCGCCGAAATCCGTGACGCGATGGCTTATATGCGCCTGATCAACAGCCCCGCGGACGATCTCGCGTTCGAGCGCATCATCAACGTGCCCAAGCGCGGCATCGGCCCCGCCGCGATGCAGCAGCTGCATATGGCGTCGCGCGAAGCGCGCATCCCGCTGGCTGAAGCCGCTTTGCGCCTTTGCGAAACCGACGAGCTGAAGCCCAAATTGCGTGCCAGCCTGCGCGAGCTTCTGGCCGGTTTTGCACGCTGGCGCGGCTTGCTGGAAACGCTGCCGCATACCGAAGTGGCGCAAATCGCGCTCGATGAAAGCGGCTATACGGCGATGTGGCAAGCCGATAAATCGCCCGAAGCGCCCGGGCGGCTCGAGAATCTGAAGGAACTTGTGAGCGCGATGGCGGAATTCGATACGCTGCCCGCATTCCTTGAGCATGTCAGCCTTGTGCTTGAACAAACCGAGCAGGCGGGCGCGGACCAGGTCAGCATTATGACCTTGCATGGTGCCAAGGGGCTCGAATTCGATCACGTGTTTCTACCCGGCTGGGAGGAAGAAATTTTCCCGAGCCGCAGAACGCTTGAAGAAAACGGTAATGCCGGGCTGGAAGAAGAGCGGCGGCTCGCTTACGTCGGCATCACGCGCGCGCGGCAGCGGGCCTGCATCAGCTTCGTTGCCAGCCGCAACATGTTCGGCAGCTGGATCAATGCCATTCCTTCGCGCTTTATCGCCGAATTGCCTTCGGATCATGTGCAGATGCATGCGCTTGCGGGCCGTGCCGCTTTTGGCGGCGGCGAAAATTACGGGCGGCGCGAACGCGCCGCACCGCTATGGCAGCAGATGCAGAAACAGATGGGCGGCAAGCCCGCACGGCTTTCACGCCCGCCCGTCCGCGCGCCGCGCGATATCATTGATGTGGATTACGATGTGGTGCAGGAAGACGCCGATTTCGCCTTCCAGCCCGGCGCGCGCGTGTTCCATGAAAAATTCGGCCACGGCACCATCAAGCGCTATGACCACGGCAAGCTGGAAATCGCTTTCGACAAGGCGGGCGTGAAGAAAGTTTTGGCCGAATTCGTCAGGGGCGCAAGCTAAAGTTGCCCGCCGGTGGCTGTGCCCGTTAGCGCGGTGCCGGGGTGATGCCGAACAACCGGAGCAGGCGGCTGCCGAAATCGTTGATGGCGTTGCCCGAACGTTCAGGCGCCGCGTACCACAGCGCGCTGCCTTCCGCCGGGGCGGCGGGCGTGCCGCCCGTGCCGGAAATATTCTGTGCCACGCCGAAGCGGTTCACGCCGGTTTCGCCGACATTGTTCAGCGAAAGGATGTAAGCCTTGTCGGCTTGCAGCTGCTGCAGCACGGGATTGTCGGCGGGGACACCGGCATCCCGCGCGGCTTGCAATGCCTGGTCGATCAGGCTGTTGCCGGCGCGCAGATCTTCGGGGCTGCCGAAGGTAAAGTATTCAGCGCCGCTGGCCGTGACCGCCGGGTGGTTGATCAGCGAGAACGAAGCTTCCTTCGCCGCCGCCATGAAGCGCAGAGCTTCATCGGGCGTGGTGCCGGGGCCAGCCAGCAGCGCATCACGGACCGATCCTTCCGGCAAGGCGTTAATGTGCGCCAGCGCTTCGGGGCTGAAGCCGGAAGCGCCCTGTGCCAGCGTTTCAGCGCCAAGCGATGTTGTTGCATCAACGGGCGCTGCCGCATCAATTTGCGGTCCAACGCCCTGCGCGCCCGCCTGCAGATCGGCCGGAGGTAAAGCATCATTGACGCCGCCCGTGAGATCGCCCGGCGCCACATTGGCGTGCAACGGAACATCGGGGCCGGAAACCTGCGCGCCAACCTGATCGACCGCGATTTGCGCGCTATGATGGATGACGCTATCGAGCGTTTCGGCAATGCCAAAACCAATTGCGCCGCCCGCGGCGCCAGACAGGGCGCCCACGCCAAGCTTGGCCAGCAAATTGCCCTGACGCTTATCGAAAATAAAGTGTTTGACCAGCGCGATGCCCACGCCGGCCACGGCGCCAACCGCCATAAGCGCAGGCAGGCTGGTGAGCGTGGTGCCAAGCATGGCGAGAGCCCCAAGGTGGAACGCCGTTCTGATGCCCATGCCGACAGCCATGCTGACGGCCATAGTGGGTAGCACGGCGCGGAGATAGGGGGTGCTGTCCATCGCGAACGTGCCAAGCCGGGCGCCGAGATTGCGGCCCTTGATCACTTTTACGTCTGCATCAATGACCCGGACGCTAACGCCATCGCTGTTGGGCTCGGCTAGCTGGGCTTTCAGCACCGGAACGCCGACAAGCGCGGGCAGGCCGCCTGTTGGATGTTCGGCCGCTTCCGGAATGGGGGGCGGGCTGCCTGCGGTTATGTCGATGCCCTGCACCGGCGCATCGTGGCCTTGCGCAACAACTTTATCGCCCGCGACTTGTTCCGCCGCGCCGATGGCTTGCGGATCTTGCGCACGGAATGGCGCGAGCGCACGGCGGCCATCAAGCACGACCAGCGCGCGGTCGCGCGGGATGGGCTTGGCCATATCCGGTATCGCGGTTTGTTCGACCTGCGCATCAGCCGGCGGTTTTGCTGCTTCTGTGACAAGCGGATCGCCAAAGGCCGCGAAGCCGGCGGCGAGTTCTGTTGGCGGCGCGCTCCCGGGTTTTTCGTCGGGCGTTGCGGCAGCGGCGCTGTAATCCACAACTCTGTCGCCTGCGGTTACGGCAGCTTGATCGACCATAGCCCTGGTTTCTTGGCCGCGCGCGAAGCGTTCCTGCTGCCATGCCGCAAATTCATTGCGCGCGCGCTTCAAGCAGCGCCATGCCCTTCAACGGTTTTCCTGCGTCATTCGTCAATGCTACGGGCGCAACAACGAGGTTTCCTGATGCAGGCGGAGCGGCAAGCACATCTTCATGCAGGCTGCCGAATGCAGAACTATCCATGGTTCCCGCGGCGGCGGCTCTGGGAAGAATTTGTTCTTCGTAATATCTAACCTTGAGTTCGCGCACCATGTCCGCGACCCGGGCGTCATTGTTGTATGTGGCGCGTTCAGCAGGGCCCATCATCCACGTCCAGCCGTTTCGCCATGCAAGCGACCGCTGAGGTTCTTGTTCAACGATGGGCTGTATTTGCGGATCCGGGGTCGCTTTGATGGTAACTGCGGGTTCTGCGTGGAACCTGCGTAGCGGGGCGCTTCCAGCGGTGGCCAGATGGTTTTCCCGCCCCTGACGAACGGCCATGAGGCCTGATCCGAGAATTAGTGTACCAAACATGCCAAGCATTAAGGCCGCTGGCGCGTTGCTCATGACCGCTGCGACGCCAGCACTATGCACCGCCGCCAGCGCGCCGCCGGTCAACATCAAAAGCGTGATAGCGGCTGCCAATAGTGCAACCTTGATGATGGTTCCACGATGCGCGGTCAGCCATGCGCCGGCGCCGCGAAACAGCGTGCCCCAACCGGTGCGCGGTTCGCTGCCCGTTTCTCTCGTTTCATCAAAAGCTACTGCGCTCATAAAATCGCTTCTGTTCTATCAATAAAAAATACAGCCAGCGCCTAGCCCGGCCCGGGCGCCGCTGACTGCCATAAATAACGTTAACTGCTTGGGAATTATACCATATAAGATTTCTATTTCATTATTTTCAATAGTTGCTAACCATAAAAGCATGATCATAACATACTGTTTTTGTTTGTATTTTTGTGCTGAAATGAGCGTGTGAGGGAAAGGGCTGTTTTTGGTTCGAGCAGCCCGAATCCGCGCTTTTTCCAGAGAAAACCTTATGCCCCCGCTTTACCGCCTTGCCGTTCGCACCACGCCAGCCGCCGCAACAGCAATTGAAGCGGCGCTGGCGGACGAGGCGCTTGCGACCACCAGCGTGCATGAACCGCGCACGCATATTGCCATGCTTGAAGCGCTGTTCGATTACCTGCCCGCAAAAGCGGATTTTGCCGCAAGGCTTTCGGTGATCGCGGCCACGTGCGGCGCGAAGGCGCCGCCGATCGTGATCGAGCGCGTGCCGCAAACCGATTGGCTGGCGAAGGTGGCGCGCGAACACCCGCCGCTGCCCGCCGGGCGGTTGACGATCCATTGCGGCGCTGACCGCGCGCGCGTGCCGCCTCACCGGCCCGCGCTTTTGATCGAAGCCGCGACTGCCTTCGGCACCGGCGAACACCCGACGACATTCGGTTGCCTTCTGGCTTTGCAAAACGTTCTGAAGCGCGGCAAGCCGCGCCGTACGCTCGATATCGGGTGCGGCTCCGGCATTCTTGCGCTGGCGGTCGCGCGGCTGGCACGGCGGCCTGTGCTGGCGGTCGATTGCGAGCGCGAATCCGTCCGCATGGCGCGGCATAATGCGCGCGCCAATCATCTGCAAGGTTATGTGCGTGTGGCGCACGGCGATGGCTACCGCGCGCCGGGCGTGCGGGCGGGCGGGCCATATGACCTTATCCTCGCCAACATATTTGCCCGCCCGCTGGCGTTGATGGCGAAGGATTTGCGCGCAAACCTCGTGCCCGGCGGCACGGCCATTCTTTCCGGCCTGTTGACGGCGCAGGAAAACATGGTGCTGGCGGCGCACCGGGCGCAGGGGCTTGCCTGCGCTGCGCGCTGGCGTTCCGCCGGCATAGGCGGTGACTGGGCGGTGCTTGTGCTGCGGCGGGCAAGCCGGGCATAATGCGCGCATGAGCGAAAAGAAACCCGGCACTTCCGATTACGCTGCCCGTTTGCAGGCGCTGCGCGCCGTTCTGGCGGAAGGCGGACTTGACGGCTTTATCGTGCCGATGACGGACGAATATATGAACGAATATGTGCCGCCTTCGGCCCGGCGCATCGAATTTATGACGGGTTTCACCGGCTCGGCCGGGATGCTGATTGTCATGAAACAGAAGGCCGCTTTTTTTACCGACGGGCGCTATACGTTGCAGGCCGCGCGGCAATTGCCGCATGGGCTGTTCGAGCAGCATGATAGCTTGCAGACGCCGCCGTCGGACTGGATCCGGCAGAATTTAAAAGAAGGCAACAAGCTGGGCTATGACCCTTGGTTGCATACCGCCGCGACGGTCGAGCGTTATCGCATGGCGGCGGTGAAGGCCGACGCCTATCTTGCGGCGACCGAGAAAAACCCGGTCGATGCCATCTGGAAGGACCGCCCGCCGCCGACCGCCGCGCCGATTGCCGTGCACCCGCAGCAGTTCGCGGGCGTGGCCCCGGCCGAAAAACGCAGCATGCTTGCGGCGGAAATGGAGCGCGGCCGGCTTGCCGCTGCCGTGATCACCGACCCGGCCTCGGTCGCCTGGCTTTTGAACGTGCGCGGCGCCGATGTGCCGCACACGCCGCTGCCGCTCAGTTTCGCTATTTTGCACAGGGACGCCAGCGTGGATTGGTTCGTCAGCCCCCGCAAGCTGGCGGATGGCGTGAACACCGCGCTGGGCGCGGAGGTGCGGATCAATGCGCCCGAAAGCTTCGCCGCCAAGCTCGATGAGCTGGGCGCGCAGAAGGCGGCGGTGCGGATCGACCCGCAGGGCAGCGCGAGCTGGATCGTGGAGCGCCTGCGCGCCGCGGGCGCGCGTATCGATCGCGGTCCGGATTTATGCGAACTGCCGCGCGCCTGCAAGAACGAAACCGAGATCGCGGGCATGCGCGCGGCGCACCGGCGTGACGGCGCGGCGCTTTGCAAATTCCTGCACTGGATCGATACGAATGCCGCTGCCGGGCAGATCAGCGAGCTTGACGCCGAGAAAACGCTGCTGGATTTTCGCGCAAACGGCGAACATTTCCGCGGCACAAGCTTTGATACCATTTCGGGCGCGGGGCCGAACGGCGCGATTGTGCATTATCGCACCACCGCCGAAACCGCGCGCAAGCTGGAGCCGGGCACACTTTATCTGGTGGATAGCGGCGGGCAATATCTTGACGGCACCACGGACGTAACGCGCACGGTTTTTATCGCTGCGCCGGGCGACGAGCCGGGCGAAGAAATGCGCGACCGTTTCACGCGCGTTTTGAAGGGGCATATTGCGCTCGCGGCTATTCGTTTCCCGGTCGGCACCGTGGGGCAGGAACTTGATGCGCTGGCGCGGCAATATCTTTGGGCCACGGGCGTGGATTACAACCATGGCACGGGGCATGGCGTCGGGTGCTATCTTGGCGTGCATGAAGGGCCGCAGAACATCGCCCGCCGCATCGGCCGCGAAGTGACGCCGTTGCGCCCCGGCATGGTGCTTTCAAACGAGCCCGGCTATTACAAGGCCGGGCATTACGGCATACGCATCGAAAACCTGCAGCTTGTGACGGGGCCGGAAACGCTGGCGGGCGGGGAGCTGCCCGTGCTTGGGTTTGAACCGTTGACGCTCGCGCCCATCGACCGCCGCTTGATCGCCCTCGGGATGCTGACGCGGGCTGAGAAAGAATGGCTGAACGCCTATCATCGCCAAGTCTTTGAAGCCATCGGCCCGCAGCTTGAGGGCGATGCGGCAAAGTGGCTGGCAGCAGCGACGGCGGCTATTTAATCAGCGCGAGCCATTCATCCTCGCTCAGAACCTTGATGCCGAGCGCGGCGGCCTTTTTGGCCTTGCTGCCCGCATCTTCCCCGGCCACGACGAAATCGGTTTTCGCGGAAACCGAACCCGCGACATGCGCGCCGAGGCTTTCGGCCTTCGCTTTTGCTTCGCTGCGGCCCATATGCGCGAGCGTGCCGGTGAAAACCACGGTTTTGCCCGCAAATGGCCCGTTGCCGGCGGCCGGGGCGGCGGCGTCCGCCACCGTGATTTCGCGTGCCAGGTCATCCAGCACGTTGCGATTGTGTTTTTCGGCAAAAAATTCGGCGATATCGTGCGCGACAGAAGGGCCGATCTGATCGATGTTGGTCGGCGCGCTCCAGGCTTCCGAATTTTCATCGCCCGCTGCGGTCATGGCTGCGCGCCATGCGGCCAGCGAGCCGTAGCGACGTGCGAGCAGCTTGGCCGTGGCCTCGCCCACCTGCCGGATACCGAGCGCGAAGATAAATTTTTCAAGCGGGATGGCGCGTCGCGCCTCGATCGCCGCCATCAGGTTATCGACCGATTTTTCCTGCCACGATTTCTTGCCGATCTTGCGCCCCGCGATCTTTTCACGCTTGCCGCGCAGGCGGAAAATATCGGCCGGGGCCTTGACCAGCCCTTCGGCCACGAATGTTTCGATGATCTCGGCCCCCAGCCCTTCGATATTAAAGGCATCGCGGCTGACGAAATGGCGCAGCCGTTCGATCGCCTGCGCCGGGCAAACAAGCCCGCCGGTGCAGCGGCGCACGACCTCGCCTTCCTCCCGCACCGCGCTGCTGCCGCATTCGGGGCAATGGGTCGGGAATTTGAACTTTTCCGGCCCGCGCGGCCTGGCTTCGTTGGCGCCCAGCACCTGCGGGATTACGTCGCCCGCGCGCTGCACGCGCACGGTATCGCCCACGCGGATATCCTTGCGGGTAATTTCATCTTCGTTATGCAAGGTGGCGCGGCTGACGGTCACGCCGCCGACATTCACGGGCTCCAGTTCCGCCACCGGCGTAAGCGCGCCGGTGCGCCCGACCTGTATGGTGATGGCCTTGAGCAGCGTTTCGGCCTGTTCGGCCGCGAATTTATGGGCCACGGCCCAGCGCGGCGCGCGGCTGACGAAACCGAGCCGCTGCTGCAACGCCAGATCATCGACCTTATAGACCACGCCATCGATATCGAAGGGCAGGGCGGCGCGCTTGCCTTCCAGCTCGCTGTAATATTTCATCAGCGCCGCTGCGCCTTCGCATAACCGCGCGGGTTCGTTGAGCGTAAAACCCCATTGCAAAAGGCGCGCGCGCAATTCCTGCTGCGTTTTGCCTACGGGTTCGGAAAGTTCGCCGAAAGCATAGGCAAAGAAACCAAGCGGGCGCGAAGCCGTAACGCCGGGGTCGAGCTGGCGCAGGCCGCCTGCCGCCGCATTGCGCGGGTTTGCGAAGGGTTCGAGCGGCTTGCGATCGGGGTTGGCCGCGTTCCATGCGGCGCGCTGCCGGTTCATTTCAAGAAAATCCGCGCGCGTCATAAAGGCTTCGCCACGCACCTCCGCCACCTTCGGGAAAGGCTTTTTCAGCCTGTGCGGGATGGCGGAAACGGTTTTCAGGTTGGCGGTAATGTTTTCGCCCACAGCGCCATCGCCGCGCGTCGTGCCCTGCACCAGCGCGCCGTCTTCGTAGCGCAGCGAAACCGAAAGCCCGTCGATCTTGGGTTCGGCCATGAAAGCGAGCGCGGCGTCTTCGGGCAAATTCAGAAAGCGGCGGACCCGCTCCACAAAATCCGTAATATCCTCGGCCGTGAAGGCGTTGGATAGCGAAAGCATGGGTACGCTGTGCGCGACCTTGCCGAAAGCGGCGGCGGGGGCGGCGCCGACGCGGGCTTCCGGATCGTTCGGCGGCGCAAGATGCGGGTATTCTTCATGCAAGGCCTTATAGGAAGCGCGCAGCTTATCGTAGGCGGCATCGGAAATTTCCGGCGCGTCCTTGCCGTGATAGAGCTTATCGTGCCGCTCGATTTCATTGGCCAGCCGCGCCATTTCGGCCCCGGCTTCGGCGGGAGAAAGTGCGTCCGGCTTAGCCTTGGCGGATTTCTTCGCCATCAGTTTCGCGCCCGTTTGCGCGGCGACGCATCGCCGCCGATCAGGCTGTCGGCTGCCGCGCGGGCGGCATCGGTGACGGCGGCGCCGGCCAGCATGCGCGCAATTTCTTCACGCCTTTTGTCGTCATCAAGCAAAGTGACGGCGGTAAAGGCCGCGCCGCCGCGCACAGCCTTGCTGACGCGGTAATGAGCCCCGGCCTTGGCGGCAACCTGCGGGCTGTGGGTTACGACCAAAACCTGTACTTGCCGGGCCAGCCGCGCAAGCCTTTCGCCCACCGCCGTAGCGGTGGCGCCACCGATGCCGGTATCGACTTCATCGAACACCAGCGTGGGGATGGGGTCGGCCTCCGCCAGCACGACCTTGAGCGCGAGCATGAAGCGCGCCAGTTCACCGCCCGAAGCGATTTTGTGCAGCGGGCCGGGCGCAGTGCCCGGATTGGTGGAAGCGAGGAACAATATTTTATCGGTGCCGCCCGCATTCCACTGCGCTTCAGGCAGTTCCTGCAATTCCACATATAATTTGGCACGTTCGAGCTTGAGCGGGGAAAGTTCGGCCGCCACAAGTTCCTGCAGTTCGCGCGCGGCCTTGCTGCGCTGGCGGGATAGCGTGCGCGCTTCCTGTTCGAACGCGTGGCGGGCGGCTGCGGCTTTTTTTGCGAGCGCGGCGAGGATATCGCCGTCATGCTCAAGCCGTTCGAGCCGCGCCGCGAGATCATCCCGCACCCGCCCAAGGTCATCGACCGGCGCGTTATGCTTGCGGGCGCAGGCGCGCAGCGCAAACAGGCGCTCTTCCACCTCGTTCAGGGTATCGGGATCGAGATCGGCATCGCGCATCAGCCGCTCGAGCTGCTGCAGCGCCTCGGCCAGCTCATTGCCCGCGCGATCGAGCGTTGCGAGCAGCGCGGCGGCGGGTTCGCCCGCCTTGTCCGTTATGCGGGCGATGCTGCGCGAAGCCTCGTTCAGCCGCGCTTCCGCGCCTTGCTCGCTTTCAAGCGCTTGCGCGGCGTGTTGCAGTGCTTCGGTGATTTTCTCGGCGTTCTGCAAACGTGTGCGGCGTGCGGTGAGGATTTCGGCCTCGCCCTGCTGCGGCGCGAGCCGGTCCAGCTCGGTTACCGCGGCGCGCAAAAACGCCTCTTCTTCCCGCGCGCGCTGGATATCGGCGGCGGCCTGTTCGTGCGCATCAAGCGCATCGCGCCAGACGCCGAAGGTTTGCGCAACCTTTGCCGCCTGCGCGGCGCATTTACCGAAAGCATCAAGCAACACGCGATGCGTGGCGGGATCAAGCAAGCCGTGGGTTTCGAACTGCCCGTGAATTTCGACCAGATATTCGCCGAGCAGGCGCAGGAAGGCGATGCTGGCGGGCTGGTCGTTGACGAAGGCGCGGCTTTTGCCGTCCTGCCCGACCACGCGGCGCAGCAGCAGTTCATCTTCGACCGGCAGGCCCTGCTCTTCAAGCAGCCCGTTGGCCGCATGTGCGCGCGGCAGATCGAAAGCGGCGGTGACGGCGGCCTGCGCGCAGCCTTGCCGTACGAAAGCGGCATCGCTGCGCCGCCCGAGCGCGAGCCCGAGCGCATCAAGCAGGATGGATTTACCCGCGCCGGTTTCGCCCGTGAAGGCGCACAGCCCCGGGCGCAGATCAAGCGCCAGCTTATCGATCAGCACGACATCGTTGATGGCGAGCCGGGTGAGCATCAAACGCGCTCCTTCATATCAAGCGTCTAAAATACCTTTTTCCAGACCTTGCCGATCCAGGAATCCTCGTTTTCCTTCGGCGCGAGATTGCGCCCTTCAAGCAGGTCATAGCTGTTTTCGTACCATTCGCTGCCGGGGAAATTGTATCCGAGCACGGCGGCGATCGCCTGCGCTTCCTTGTTGATGCCGAGTGCGAGGTAGCATTCAACCAGCCGGTGCAGCGCTTCGGCCGCGTGGCTGGTTGTCTGGTAATCGCGCACCACAAGCTGGAAACGGCCGAGCGCGGATTGATACAGGTGGCGGCCAAGGTAATAGCGGCCCACTTCCATTTCCGCGCCCGCAATCTGGTCATAGACCAGCGAAAGCTTGATCACCGCGTCCCGGGCATAGGCGGTATCGGGGTAGCGGCTGATCACGTCGCGCAGGGCGCGTTCGGTGTTGCGGGTGAAGGTTTGGTCGCGGTGCACATCGGGGATGCGTTCATAGAAGCACAGCGCCCGCAGGTAATAGGCGTAGGATATTTGCGCGTTGCCGGGATGCAGTTGAATGAAGCGATCGAGCGTGGCGACGGCGCCATCGTAATCAAGCTGCTGATATTGGGAAAAGGCTGCCATGATTTGTGCGCGCGTAGCCCAGACGGAATAGGGATGCTGACGCTCCACTTCCTCGAAGGCCGTAACGGCGTTTTTGTATTCCTTTTCCTGCAATGCGGCGACGGCTTCTTCGTACAGCTCTTCCGCCGGTTTTTCGACGAAGGTTTTTTCCTTGTCGCCCGAACAGCCGGCAAGCAGCAAAAATGCCGGCAACAGCAGCGCGGGAAGCAGCAGGGGAAGGGCTTTGCGGGAAGGGTAAAAACGCATGGCACACTCGGTCAACAGGCCTGTCGGCGGGTTGATTCGGTTATAGCACAGGCGCTTGGCGGGTATGAAAGCAGTCTTTCAGGCGGGTCTGCGGGGCCTTGCGGCCTGTCAGGCCCCGGCCTGCATCAAGGGCAGGGAGGCCAAAGCCGCGGCGCTATCATCGGTGACGAAGCGCCAGGCACTTTCGTCCGCGAACAGGGTGCGGAGCAGCCTGTTGTTCAGCGCATGGCCGCAGCAATGGCCTTCGAAGCGGCCGAGAATGGGCGCGCCGGCGAGCGAAAGATCGCCCACGGCATCGAGCAGCTTATGGCGGGCGAATTCCTGCGGGTAACGCAGGCCTTCTTCGTTCATGACCGTATCGCCGCTGACGACGATGGCGTTGTTAAGCGAACCGCCGCGGGCAAGCCCGGCGGCGCGCAATTGATCAACCTCTTCGCGGAAGCCGAAGGTGCGCGCGCGGCTGATCTCGTTCTTGAACGAGGGTGCGGAAAGCGTGAAATCATAGGATTGTTCGCCGATTGCGGTGCTTTTGAAGGCGATGGAAACATCGAATTCAGCGTCCTTTGCGGGCACAAGCGCGGCGCGCTTGCCGTCTTCTTCGACCACGACCGGCTTCATCACTTCGATCCAGCGGCGCTTGGCGTTCTGTTCGACGACGCCTGCCGCTTCGATCATGAAGACGAAGGGATAGGCGCTGCCGTCCATGATCGGCAGTTCGGGCCCGTCAATTTCGATCACCGCGTTATCGACATTCAGGGCGCGCAGCGCAGAAAGCAAATGTTCCACCGTCGCGACGCGCGCGCCGTGATCGTTGCCCAGAACGGTGCACAGGCGCGTATCAATTACATTGTCGTAGCGCGCAGGGATGGTGCGCGCACCGTTCAGCAGATCGGTGCGGATGAAAGTGATGCCGCTGCCGGGTTCGCCGGGCAGCAGACGCAGGTTGACGCTTTCACCGCTGTGCACGGCAACGCCCTGGCATTTGATCGTGCCGGCAAGCGTGTGCTGTTTGTGCGGTGCAGAAACGGCGAAGGCGCTATTCTGTGCCATGCTTTTGGCGTGGGAAAGCATATGATCAAGCGGCGACATTAAAAACCCAAGAGCTGTTCAGATTACGGGCAGCCGAATCAACTTACCCGTTCAAAGACTTACGCGGTTAATACCAGCGGGTTATGAAAGCCCAAAATCAAGCTTTGTTACGCACTGTTACGTGTGACCAAACATATGAAATAAATAGGAAAATTTGTGGCGTGATTGGCACAGATGGCTATGGCGTATTTTCAACCCTTGCAGGGTACCCAAGCAAACCAGATGAGCGGAAGAATACTGGAAATTCAGCATGTTAAGGTTAATAACCGCGCATAACATAATAGTTATCCACAATAGACAACTTATTGCATATTAGGATGATCTTTAGTATGTTCCGGAACGGTTTTGATACCGGTTTGTATTTTCATAGCCCAGTCTGCGCAAACAGCTGCAAGGAATGGTTTTCCTTTACGTCGGAGGCACTATGGTTTTCGATGACTTAGTCAGCAAGTTCGGTCAAGCAATGGCGGTCGATATACTTTACACCGTCGAGAAAATGGCATGCGTTCAGGTGACGCCTGAGGTGCAAGCGCTGGGTGAGGCTGAACGTCTCAAGCGGGCTTATGCCGCGCTTGATGCGCTCGATGCCGAACGCAAGGAAGCGCATGAACGTGCGGAGCAGGAGCAAACGCTTTCTGCGCGCAGGAACAAGAAGCTGGCCTGAAGCGAAGGTCTTTTCGACAAGACTGGCCGCCTGGCTTTTTTGCCCGGCGGCCAGCTTTTTTGTGTGAGCGTATTTTAATAACGAATATTTTTTCAGGGATTTATTATGGGCAGGAAATTTAACCCCAAGCGCCAGTCGCGCGCCATGCGGGCCGCGCTGGCCGGGCTTGATCGGGACCCCTATTTCATGGCCGCCGCAACCAGCCGTGCCGCGAAGGCCGTGCGGGCGCTGAATGACGACGAGCTGAACAGCCTGCAGGCCCTTATATGCCTTGCGGCCGTCAGCAACGGCATTGGCGAGCAGGTGGTCGCGGACCGGCTTGAGGCCATGTTCGATGTCGCCCGTGCGGAGGAGATCGAGGCCGCACGCTATGATGCCGCCGTCGCCTTTCTGATCAATTTTGATAGCCGCGTAAACTAAGTTCGTACCGCGCCACAAAAAAAGACGGGGCCACAAGGGCCCCGCCAGTTTGGTGGTTGCGTAAGCTTGCCCCCAAATCAGTGATTGGTCTGCCGCCGCAGGAAGGCGGGGATATCGAGCACGTCATCTTCGGCGCCGGCGGATGAAACCGGGCGATCGGACGGATCGATGCCGAGCCGTGCCTGCGCCATGGCCTGCGTCGCCTTTTGGACGACGGTTTGCGGCGGGTTTTGGCGCGGGGCTTCGGCCTGTTCGGTCGGGCGCACAAGCCCGAAGCCGGTGATGCGGCGGAACAACGATTCAGCCCGCGGGCCGCTGGCGTTGTTGCGGCCAGCCGCTTGTGCCGGCATGGCGGCGCCGGGCGAGATTTGCGTGATGCGCGTATCCGCCCCCGCGCCTGTGGCGGCTGGCTGGCTGCGCGGCGCGGTGGCCGGGCGCGGCGGAACGAACTGGGCCTGTTGCCGTGGGGCTTCTGCTGCCACAGGCGCGGGGGCCGGTTCGGGTGCGGGCGCGGCTTCAGCCGCCATGGGTTCGTCGCCCGCCGTTTCCGAGAGCATATCCATCTGGGCCGGGGTGGCTGGGCGTTCTTCTTCCTGCGTGGCGGCTTGCGCTTGTTGCGAGGCTGCTGCAGGCGGGCTGGCCGGAGCGGCGGGGCGGGTAACGACGGCCGCCGCCGGGGCCACGACCTGCGCCCGCGTCACATCGACCCCGCGCGGGGCAGTGGTGATGCTGATGCCGACGGTGCCCGTACCGGTGGCCGAGCGCGAACCGCGCGAACCCTGGTTCTTGGACGGAATATGCAGGTTGCCCTGGCCGGCGGCGGCGATCTGGGCTTCGACCAAAGCGGGTTCGATGCCGGTGGCGATGACCGAAACGCGGATCTTGCCATCCAGCGCTTCCGACAGGGTGGAGCCGACCTTGATCTGCGCGTCCGAATCCACTTCTTCGCGGATACGGTTGGCGGCCTGATCAACTTCGAACAGGGTCATATCCATGCCGCCGGTGATGTTGATCAGCACGCCGCGCGCGCCTTCGAGCGAGACGTCATCAAGCAGCGGGTTGGAGATCGAGGCTTCGGCGGCGCGGATGGCGCGGTTATCGCCTTCGGATTCGCCTGTGCCCATCATGGCCTTGCCCATTTCCGCCATCACGGTTTTTACATCGGCAAAATCGAGGTTCATGAAGCCGGGCATGACCATCAGATCGGTGATGCCGCGGACGCCGGCGTGCAGCACTTCATCGGCCATCTGGAAGGCTTCGGCGAAGGTGGTGCGTTCGTTGGCGAGACGGAAAAGGTTCTGGTTCGGGATCACGATCAGCGTATCGACATATTGCTGCAGCTCCGCGAGGCCGCCTTCGGCCGCGTTCATGCGGCGCGTGCCTTCGAAATGGAAAGGCTTGGTCACGACGCCAACGGTCAGGATACCCGCTTCGCGCGCGGCGCGCGCAATCACGGGGGCCGCGCCGGTACCGGTGCCGCCGCCCATGCCTGCGGTGACGAACACCATATCGGCATCGTGCAGGCAGGCCATGATATCGTCCATCTGCTCTTCGGCGGCGGCGCGGCCGACTTCGGCCTTCGAGCCGGCGCCAAGGCCGCGGGTGTGGTTGATGCCAAGCTGGATCTTGCGCGGCGCCAGTGAGGATTGCAGCGCCTGCGCATCGGTGTTGGCGACAATGAAATCGCAGCCTTCGAGAGTCGAGCGGATCATGTTGTTAACGGCATTGCCGCCAGCGCCGCCAACGCCCATGACGGCGATGCGGGGGCGCAGGTTGTTCTCGGTTTCTGCGATGGACAAATTGATCATTAAAGAATCCTCCGTTATTGCGGCACCCTGGAGCGCCACAGGCATGAACATGAAGCATCTGGCACGATTCAATAAATAGAATCCTTTTGTTTGATTCTTGCAAGAGTCGTGATGGGTTTTTTGAAAATTTCGGTGCGTTCTGTTGTGGGAAAACCGGGCCGGAAAATTTGTTACGGCATCAGAAGGAAGCAGCAAGCCTTCATGTCAAAGGTTACCGTTAACCACGCCCGTGTTTAACGCGCGGATTAAGCATGGGGCTTAACCTGTGATTATGATTAGGAACTTGCGGTTATTTTCCGGCGTGTTCTGGCTGTTGAAAAAACTACGCACCTGACGCCGGACGGCTTCGGACGGAGGGGTAATGGTCAGCATCATTTGCGAGCGCGTGAAGCCACGGCGACCGGGCTCGATGTAGCACGCGCCGCCGGCATCGCAGATATAGACCTTGCGCGTGGCCGCAGCCACGACATGCAGCGGCACGAACAGTTCACGCTCCCGCCCGGATTCGTCGCACACCGCAAAAAGATGGCCGACCGGCCGTTTCAGGAAATCGCTATCTTCATAGACAAAGCCGAGCAGCGTGAGATCGATGCAGGCGGTCTGGACCTGTACGTTCATGTCCGCACGCTCCGGTTCTGTCTGTACGATATGCGCGGTTGCTGCACCATGCATCGCCTTGATCCCCGTTTTCTGTTGCTGTGTGCGCGGCATCATCGCTTGGCTGCACGCATACAAATGTACCAAGCGAAAACGCTTTTCCAAAATCGGCTATTACTTTTATTGTTTTACGGCAGATGCTTGCCGGATAATGGCAGGCGTTATGGTTATGATTTGATGAAGGGGCGGAATCGTAATCTTCGCTTAACCACGATGCGGCGATCAGACGTTCTGTTTCACCCACTGTGTCAAACGGCCGAAAAACCCGCCGGGCACGATATCGCCGAAGTTGCGCACGATAATCGGCGAAGGTTGCATCGCGACCGAAAGCAGCCCCGCTACGGTGGCAAAAGCCGGGCCCGCCGTGGCTTCCGCGAGGCCCTGATTGAGCGGGGAAGCATGGCCGTTGCTGTAACTGCCGCTTGCTGCGCCGCCAAGGCGCACGGGCCGGCCGAGCCGTACCTGTTTATCAAGCACCCGTTGCGCCATTTCGCGCAGGCCCGGCAGCTGGCTGGCGCCGCCGGTCAGCACCACACGGCGGCCCGCAATTTCACCGAACGCGCTGGCGCCCAGCTTGTTGCGCGTGAGTTCGAAAATTTCTTCCAGCCGCGGCTGGATGATGTTGATCAGGTGCGATTTCGGCACATGGTTGGCGTGTTCGGGCAAATCTTCGCCCACCTGCGGGACATCGATAATCTCGCGATCATCGACCGAACTTGAAAGCGCGTTACCATACAGCGTTTTTAACCGCTCTGCGTGGCTGAGCGTGGTTGTAAGGCCGCGGGCGATATCGCTGGTGACATGCGCGCCGCCCATGGCAATGCCGTCGGTAAAAACGCATTGCCCGTCGAAGAACACGGCGAAGGTTGTGGTGCCCGCACCCATATCGATTACGGTGCATCCGAGATCCATTTCATCTTCCACAAGGCAGGCGAGGCCGGAAGCGTAGGGCGAGACCACAATTTGATCGACTTCGAGATGGCAGCGGGCGATCGCGGCCACCAGCGTGCGCACCGCGCCGAAACCGGCGGTGATCAGATGCAGCTGAACGCCCAGATTCTGGCCGATCATGCCGCGCGGATCGCGGATGCTGCGGTTGCTGTCGAGGCTATAACCGACGGGGATGGTGTGGATGACTTCGCTTTGCGCATCGGTCTGCTGATCGATGCTGAGACCCGTCGCCTGGCTGAGGATGCGCTCCACGTCGCCGTCCGTCACTTCGCGCCCGCCGAGCGGCAGATCGAGGTTGCATTTGTGGGACGCGACATGTCCGCCCGAAATGTTGACGCTGACGGACGCTATCTGTTCGCCCGCCATTTGTTCGGCTGTGCTGACGGCGGTGGCGATGGAACGCTGCGCCGCTTCCATATCGGTGATGACGCCGCCCTTCACGCCGCTGGAAAGCTGGTGACCGATGCCGATCACGCGCAGCTGGCCATCGCTTTCAAGCCGGGCGATAAAGCACACGACCTTGCTGGACCCGACGTCAAGCGCCGCGATGATGCCATCGCGTTTGACCTTGTTGGTGCGGAAGGGCCAGGGCATGGGCGGGGGCGTATCCTAAATGTTGGGTTCCGTGCCGCCCTTACCGGACGGGGCGACGGGGCCAGGGGTTTCGACCGCGATGCGGTCCTTTTGGCGCAGATCAATCGCGACAATGTCCCGCGCCATGATTTTACGATCTTTCACGAGTTTGGTGAGCCGCGCAAGCGCCTGCTCGGTGCCGTATTCGGGCAGCCTGACAGTCACGCCTTCGCCAAGCTGCAGGTTCCAGCGCCGCTCGCTGACCCGCGTGGCCGAACGCACCAGCGGCGCGATTTCCGCATGCTGGGCCAGCAGGGCGAAAAGCCCGCGCGCTTCGCTGTCCGCGCCCTTGCCGACCACGAGCGGCAATGCGGCGAAGGCGGCCGGGTCCGCCTGCGGCAGCACGGCGCCCGTGTTGTCGATTACCTTAACGTTGCCGCCGAATTGCCAGCGGGCCATGGGCTTGCGTTCGAGGATGCTGACATAAATCGTATCCGGCAGGCGGCGTTCGATGGTCGCATCAGCCACCCATGGCAGCTTGCGCACCGCTTCCAGCGCGGCGACGGGATCGAAGGCGAAGATCGGCGCGCCGCGTTTGATGTTCAGGATTTCCAGCAACGCATCGTCGGCCGTTGCCTGTCTGCCCGTGACCAGAATTTCGCGCACCGCGAAGCCGGCTGCGGCGGTGGCGCGGTAATAGGCATCGACGCTGCGCCGCACCTGCTGCTGCGGCCAGCCGACAGACCACAGCCACGCCGTCAACCCGATCAGCGTGACGATGGAAAGCGTGAACATAAGAAAGCGCATGAACGCCTTGTTCCACGACGAGGTCGGGGCGGGTTTACGCGCGCTGCGGACGGAGGATCTCAGGATAGCCATGCAGACAATAATATATCAGGCGCGCGGCATTTATAAGATTAATTTGGCTTCGTAGAGGTCGGGCAGGTCGTTGGCCAGCAAAATCGCGTCACCTGACCGCATGTTGCCGTTCAACCATTTCTGTGTCGTTCCGAAATCCGGCATTTCCTTCAGGCTTTGGTCCGGCCCTGCCGCCGACCTGAAGCCTTCGATAAAGGTAGGGATACGCCCCGGCGATACGGCGATACATATATCGGCGTGGCGTGCGGCTTCGGCGCCCAGCGTGCGGTGAGTTTCATCATGGATCGGGCCCAGTTCGACGAGGCCGGGGGTGACGAGGATGCGGCGCCCCGGGGGCGTCACCATGACATCGAGCAATTCAAGCGCCTTGCGGAAGCCTTCGGGGTTGGAATTATAGGCGTCATCAATAATAGTGACGCCGCTATCTTCCTTCTTTACTTCCTGCCGGTGCCTGATTTGCGGGATGGTCTTCAGGTGGGGCAGCAGCGCATCCATGGGGAAGCCGAGCCGCAGGCATGCGGCGAGCGCGAGCACGACATTATCGGCCTGATGCAGCCCGTAAAGCGGAGCGGTGAAATTGTAGGGCATGCCATTCACGGTGATGGCGATCATCAACCCTTCCCTGCTGGATTGCGCGCCCAGCAGCCTGACAAGCGCCTTTTCCGACCCGCCCGCCAGTGCGCAGCGTTCGGGGTTCGCTTCGATCAGTTTGCGAAAAGGTTCAAAACCCGCAACCTGTTCGGCCAGCACCGCTTCGCCGCCATTAGCGAGCGCATGGGCGGGAAGTTCGGATTTCGCCTGCGCCACGTTTTCGATGCTGCCGAAACGTTCGAGATGCATCGGCCCGATGGCGGAAACCATGCCCCATCGCGGCGGGAACGCCTTGCACAGGCGGTCGATCGAGCCGATGCCGTAGGCGCCCATTTCGATAATAAAATAGCGGTGCGCGGGACGCAGATCGTTCAGGATGAAGCGCGTGATGCCCATGATGGTGTTGACGCCGCCGCTGGTATAGGCGGCCGGAACTTGCCCGTTCAGCAAGTGGGCGAGGATATGCTTGACCGAGGTTTTGCCATAGGAGCCGGTGATGCCGATGATCACGGGGTTCAGGTCATTCAGCTTCAGGAGCGCTTTTTTCAGATAGCCCTGCTGGATAAAATATTCGAGCGGGGCGAGCAGGATGTTGGCAACGACAAGCGCGAGCGGAATGATTTGCGCCGCGATCACCAGCGGCACAAGCGGCGCGGCGATAAGCAGCAACCCAGCCGAAAACACAAGCGCCCACGCCAGAATAAGAACGCGCTTGGCCCGCGCGGTGATCACCAGCGGTTTTTTGGCCGATTGCGCGGCCTTGGTCGGATCCGCTTCCCGCCGGCCAACCCAGTACAGCACGACCGCGAGCAAGGATGCGATGACAGACGGCAGCCAATCGGCATCCGACGGTGCAAGCGCGACGAGCGCAAGCACAAGAACCGATGCGACCGCAATCGCAAGGCTCGCGCGGCGGTCGAAGGCCTTTTTGTGCCACCACCAGCGGCAGAAACGGGCATTTTCGTAGCCTTCCTGCTGGAAGATGTGCAGAAACACCACGAGCCGCCTGTAAGCGAAGTAGCCAAAGCCACCCGCAAGAACGATGAAGGCAAAAGGGATCATAGGGTTTCCGTGAATTGCTGCAGGTAGCGGGTTATCTGGAAGCGCCCGTCCGTCAGGATATCATAATGGTCGTAGCGCGGCAGGATCTTAAGTTGCGCCTTTGCGATTAAGTGGCGGTAGCGCTCGCCGAATTCCGGCGGCGTTTCGGCATCGTTTTCCCCATAGGCGAAGAAAGCGGGGCACCCGACCTTGGGGGCTGTCGTGGCCGCATTTTCATTCACGATCTTGACGAAGCTGGGACGCAGCGGGCCGGCATTGCGGTAATCGGCGCTGCCGATTTTGTTGCGCACCGCGTTCTTCCACGCTTCAGGCAGCGGCAGCGCCTTAAGCGCGCGCGCGATCGTGCGTTTAACCGTGAACACGATCTGCTGACGCAGCGTGCGTTTGCGGCGAAAGCCGGGCGCTGCGATCATGAACAGGCCGCGCACGCAGGCGGGGTGGCTGGCCGCGAGGTTGATCCCGATGCGGCACCCGAGCGAATGGCCGATCCAGATCACCGGCGCGGCGATGGCTTCCTGTTGCATCCAGCGGGCGATGAAATCGGCGTAATCAGCGGAATCCCACGGCGCGGGTTGCAATGATGATTGGCCGAAGCCCGGCAGATCGAGCACGATATGCGTGCCGGCAAGCCCGGAATTTTCCGCAAGCGGCACCAAATCGGCGTGCGACCGGCCCCAGCCATGCGCCCAAATGAAAGCCGGACCGCCTTCGCCGATGCGTATGACGCGCATCGCCAGCGTCATGCCCGCAACCTGCGCGGTTTGCATGTTAGCGGATGCCGGCATAGCCATACCAGGCTTCGGTTCCGGCCTCTGTGCCGTAAAGCCTTGCGTTGCGGATGTACATTTGCGTGCCCCAGTCATAATGCCAGCATTCGTAAGGGTAGTTAACGAAACCTGCCCGTATCATCGCCCCATACAGCATGCGGCGGTTCAGCAGCGGCAGGTGGTCTTGCGCGATTTTGCCGTCACGCAGGAGCCCTTCATAATAGAATGTATAGCTGCGTTCGCTGTCTTCATCAAAACCGGCGCCCATATCGAGCAAAGCGCCGGTTTTAACGTTTCGCAGCGTCAGATCGACCGCACCGCCGGTAGAATGGGTGGGCCATGTGGATGGATCGTCCACCTTAAAGGCGCGCGGATCGGAAATAAATTTGCGGACATGGGTTTCGATCGCCTCTTCGTCCGCGCCGCCAAGTTCGGTGCGGGCTTTGGATATAAAAAAATCCCACAGGCCTTGCTGGCAGGCGATGGGGCGATAGGCATCGTACAAAAACAGTTCAAGCCCCAGCGGCGCAGGCGCCGCATTGGCCTGCTGCAGGCGCAAGGCGACTTCACGCCGGCACCAGATGGCGGGAAGCGCGCCTTCCAGGGCGGTATTATAGGGCGCATTTTTGCCATCATTGCGGGCATAATAACTTTCGCCCGCGATGCCATAGGCATCAATCTTCACCAGCGGGTCATCGCGCAGGGGATGCTTGCCCGCCACGGGTACCGCGTGATACCCAGTAGTATCTTCATGGCGTTCGACGTTTGGGACGGGCGCGGTCAGGAAATCCGGAGCTGGCATGGCAAAGAAAAAAATTGCGGTGATCTTCGGCGGCAGGTCGCCCGAACATGATGTCAGCGTTATCAGCGGTTTGCAAGCCTTGCAGGCCATCGATACGGACCGTTATGAAGCTTTTCCGGTTTATATTTCGATCAACGGCGAATGGCTGGTGGGTGACGCGCTTCACAAGCGTGAAAACTATTTGCCGGACGAAACCACGCGCAAGGGCTTGAGGGCCGTGCAACCCGCGATCACGCCGACCGGGCGCGGCGTTTTGAACCCTGTTGCATCCGGGATGTTCGGTGGAAGCAAGCCGATTGTGTTCGATGTCGCGCTGCCGGTATTTCATGGGTTGATCGGCGAAGACGGTAATTTACAGGGCTTGTTTGAAACTGCGGGCATTCCCTATGCCGGGCCGCGCACCATGGCTTCGGCTTTGTTTATGGACAAGGCGGCGACCAAGCGGGTCGCGCGCGATCTCGGGATTCCGGTGTTGCCGTTCGCGCTGGTGCACAAGGGGCGCCGCGCGCTCGACAAGGATACGCTGCAAGGTCTGCTGGGCGGGCTTTCGTTCCCGCTGATCGTCAAGCCCAATCATCTGGGCAGCAGCATCGGCGTGGCGGCGACGCGGACAATTGAGGAAGTGACGGACGTGCTCGCGACTATTTTTCGCTATGACGATGCCGCGATCATCGAGCCGTGCTTGCAGAATTTCAGCGAATACAACATCGCTGTGATGCATCGCGGCGGCAAGCCCGTTACATCGGCTATCGAAAAGCCGAAAAAGACCGACGAGCTTCTGACTTTCAAGCAAAAGTATATGTCGGGCAGCGGCGGCAAGACCGGCCAGAAAGCCGGCGCCAAGGTGCCGGGCAGCAGCAGCGAGGGCATGCTTTCGCTCACGCGCGAGCTCAACCCCGCCGTGCCCGGCGGTCTTGAGCAGACGGTGCGCGAATATGCGGAAAAGATGATCGGCAATGTGTGTCCGTCAGGCGCGCCACGCATCGATTTTATCTATGACGAGGCGGCGGAGAAGATGTTCTTGAACGAGATCAACCCGTGCCCTGGTTCGCTCGGGTTCTTTTTATGGGAAGCTTCGCGGGCCAACCCGGTCAATTTCGTGGATTTGCTGACGCATCTGATCGAGGAAGCGCTTGCTTGCCGTGATAGCGTGGTTTTGCCGCCCGACCCGGTGCCGCAAGATGCGCGGTTGCTGAAGCGCTAGATTTCTTCGCCTTCGGGTACGCCGATACGGCGGATTTCCCAGCGCAGCTCGATGCCGAACTTGTCGCGCACGCGCTTGCGGACCTCTTCGCCCAGCGCTTCGATATCGGCGGCGCGCGCCTTGCCGGTGTTGATCAGGAAGTTGCAATGCTTGTCGGACACCTGCGCGCTGTTCATCTTCAGCCCGCGGCAACCCGCCGCATCGATCAATTGCCATGACTTGCGTTGCTTGGGATCGTTTTCCGGGTTGGCGAAGGTCGAACCTCCGGTCTTTTCCTTGATCGGTTGCGTTGCGCCTGAATACCCTTCATGCGCGTGTCAATGATGGCGGGATCGCCGCTTTCGCCCTGCAACAGGGCCGAGATGAAGATGTGGCCTTCCGGCACGCCGCAATGGCGGTAGCCGAAACCGAGCTGGTCGCGCTTCAGGCAGCGTATGTTGCCATCGCGGTCGAGCACTTCGGCTTCGACCACGATATCGCGGAATTCGCGCCCGTAAGCGCCCGCATTCATGCGCAGCCCGCCGCCGATGGTGCCGGGGATGCCGCACAGAAATTCCAGACCGGCGATGCCGGCTACCTGCGCGGCGCGCGCGACATTCAAATCGACCGCGCCGGCCCCGGCCCGGACCATGCCGCCATCGGTATTGATAAACGCGAATTGTGGGCCGAGCTTGATCACGACGCCGGGCACGCCGCCATCGCGCACCAGCGTGTTGGAGGCGAGGCCGAGGATCGTGACCGGGATATCGTCATCGAGATTGGCGAGGAAGATGGAAAGATCCTGCGCATCGTAGGGGCGGTACAGCACTTCGGCCGGGCCGCCGACGCGGAACCATGTTTGATCCATCAAAGGCGCGTTGGCTTCCAACCGCCCGCGCGTGGGCGGCATGCGGTCGATCAGGTCACTTTCATCGAACGTGTGGACAACGGGGGCTGCCCTAAGCCGTGCAGTCATTATGCCTTTGCCTGTTTATCAATATCTTTTTCAAAAATCACTTCAAGCTCGCTGGGCAACGTATGTGCCCATCCGGTAATATTCCCGGCGCCCAGACATACCACAAAATCCCCGCTTTTTGCCAGTTTTGCGACCAGCGGAGCCAAAGATTCCGGTTTTTCAAGGGCATGCACATGGCGATGACCTCGTGCACGCAGCCCTTCGACCAGCGCATCGCGGGTCGCGCCCGCAATAGGCTTTTCCCCCGCCGGGTACACATCGGCCACGATCACGATATCGGCATCGTTGAAACAGGTGCAGAACTGATCGAACAGGCTGGAGAGGCGCGAATAACGGTGCGGTTGCACCACGGCGATGGTGCGGCCGAGCCCGGCATTGGCCTGTCGTGCAGCCTTGAGCGTGGTCGCGATTTCAACCGGGTGATGGCCGTAATCGTCGATTACCGTGATGCCGCCGGCCGTGCCGGTATGGGTGAAGCGGCGCTTCACGCCGCCAAGCTTGCCGAGCGCGACACGCATCGCCTGTTCGGTGAAACCGAGCTGGTGGCCGACCGCGATGGCGGCCAGAGAATTTTGCACATTGTGCTGGCCGATCACGGCCAGCTTCATGCTTTCGAGCGTTTGCGTTTTGCCGGTCTTGCGGTCCGTGATCACGACATCGAAGGTGGAGCCTTGCGGGCTCATGGAAATGTTCACGGCGCGCACATCGGCCTGCGGACCGAGGCCATAGGTGACGATGCGGCGATCGGCGATGCGGGCAATCATGGCTTGCACTTCCGGGTGATCGATGCACAGTACGCCGAAGCCATAGAAAGGGATGTTCTGCACGAAGGTATCGTAGGCGCGCTTGACCGCGTCGAAATCCTTGTAGTGGTCCATATGTTCGGGGTCGATATTGGTGACGACCGCGATGGTGGCGGGCAGCCGCGTGAAGCTGCCGTCGCTTTCGTCGGTTTCCACAACCATCCAGTCGCCGGTGCCGAGGCGGGCGTTGGTACCATAATCGTTGATGATGCCGCCGTTGATCACGGTGGGGTTGAGCCCGGCGCTGTCGAACAGCGAGGCGACGATGGACGTGGTTGTGGTTTTGCCGTGCGTGCCGCCGATGGCGACCGACCATTTCAGCCGCATCAGTTCGCCCAGCATTTCGGCGCGGCGCACCACGGGCAGCTGCCGTTCATAGGCGGCGGTTACTTCCGGGTTATCGCGCTTCACGGCGGAGGATATGACAACAACGCTGGCATCGCCCAGATTTTCCGGCGCATGGCCGATGGCGACATTGATGCCGCGTTCGCGCAGACGCTTGACGTTATAATTGTCGGCCAGATCGCTGCCCTGCACCTGGTATCCGAGGCTGTGCAGGATTTCGGCTATACCGCTCATGCCAATGCCGCCGATGCCCACGAAATGGATCATGCCGATCGAAAGCGGGCTGAAGGAGCGGTTGATGGTCATCGAGCTTACATTCATGAAAAATTCCTGCCGGTTGCCTTTATGAATCAGGGGCTTCGCCGGGCATTATAAATGGTGCGAACGGCTTATGCAGCCTTTTCGCGCATATTTGCGGCAACAGCATGGCCATCGTTAACCGACTGAACCGGTTTATGAATATCGCCTGCGGCGTTCATTCCGGCGGTTTCCAGCACGCAGTTGGCCAGATGTTCGGCCGCATCCACGGTGCCCCATGCGCGCGCCGCCGCCGCCGTTTTGGTAAGCGAGGCGGGCAGCGTGAGCAAGGCTTCGAGCCGCACCGCAAGCGCTTCCGGCGTGAAAGCGGATTGCGGGATCAGCCACGCGGCGCCCGCTTCTGCCACCGCTTCGGCGTTCGCCGTTTGCTCGTCGGCATGGCCGAAGGGGTAGGGCACGAGGATGGCGGGGCGGCCCGTGGCGGTCAGTTCCGCAATGGTCGAGGCGCCCGCGCGGCAGATCGCGAGGTGGCAGGCGGCAAGCCGTTCCGGTACGTCGCGGAAAAAGGTGGAAAGCTGGGCATCGACGCCGACGGCGGCGAAAGCGGTTTTGGCCGTTTCCAGATCTTCCGCCCGGCATTGCTGCGCGACGATAATGCGGCGGCGCAGCGGTTCGGGCAGCAACGCAAGCGCCTGCGGCACGACATGGCTGAAGATTTTTGCGCCCTGGCTTCCGCCCATGACGAAGATGTTGAGCGTGCCGTCTTCGGAAACGGCGGGGTAGGGCGCTTCGCGCAGCGCGGCGAAAGCCGGGCGCACGGGGTTGCCGGTTTGCACCATGCGCGCGCCGCCGCTGTGCTTCAGCCCCGCCACTTGCGGGAAGGATGTGGCGACAAGGCGCGCCTTGCCCATCAGCGTGCGATTGGCGCGGCCGAGAACCGCATTCTGTTCGTGCAGCACGATCGGCACGCCGAGCTGGCTGGCGGCATAGATGGTGGGTACCGAAGGATAGCCGCCGAAACCGACGACGGCGGCGGGCCGCACGCGGCGGATGATGTGCTGTGCCTGCAGCAGGCCGATGCCCATGGAAAACACGCTGCGGAATTTGCTGAGCAAGCCTTTGCGGAGCGTATCGGCGCTGATGCGGTAGGTTTGCACGTTCAGATCATCGCTGAATTTGCCGCCGCGCCTATCGGTCACCAGCACGACGCGCGCGCCGCGCGCGCGCAACGTCCGCGCCAGGGCTTCGGCCGGGAAAATATGCCCGCCGGTACCGCCCGCCGCCAGCATAATACAGGGTTGTTCAGCCATGACCGTATCCGTCCCCGAATGATTCGCACCACACTAATATATAGGGGCCTCCGCCGCCAAATGGCCATAGGGAAGGCGCCGGGCTGCAGCTAGGGCGTATCGCCCAGCAAATGTTCCATGCCGACCACAAGCCGATCCAGCTTCATGGCCTTTTCCGCGCACAGCACGATACCGGCGATGAAGCTGCGGCGGCTGAAGCTTTCATGATCAATCACGATGCGTTCGTCCGGCGTCGAGGCGTAAAGCTGCTGCTTGGCGAGGAAGCCGTCGCCGCGCACCGAAGCGATGGCGGCCGGATCAAGCCCGGCAATGCCCGCAGTATAGCGCGCGGTGCCGGAAGGTTTATCCTTTTTGCCTGCATGGTGGTATTCGACAATGGAAATATCCTTGAAATAGCGGCCAAGATCGCGCGCCAGCTTGTTGAAGCAGGCCATACCGACCGAGAAGTTGGGCGCCACGACGCCGCCGAGCTTTTTCTCGCTGCACAAAGCCGCCAGTTCTTCGATATCGGATTGCACGAGGCCGCTGGCGCCGATGATCGGGCGCACGCCTGCCTTAATGATGGCGAGGCTGTTTTCCTTGACCGAAAGATGGGAGCTAACCTCGATCGCAATATCGGGCTTTGTGGCAGCCAGCACCTTTTGCAGATCGTCGCCGCGCCCGACCGAGGCGACCACGCTGCAGCCTGCCATGCCGCCAACGGCTTCGGTCGCCAGTTGGCCCATTTTTCCGCGCGCGCCGATGATTGCGATTTTTGTCATGCCCAGATGTTAGGTGAAATGCCCTGCTGGTTCAATTGATATGACACTTACATAGAGGGGGCTAGAGGGGACGGCCCTAGGCCGTATCTTGCCCGTAACGGCGGCGCGTGAGCCCCAGAAGCATCCCCATCGCCACTGCCAGCCCCCACAGCGAAGAACCGCCATAGGATATGAAAGGCAGCGTCATGCCCTTGGTCGGCATAAGATGCAGGGTGGAAGCCATGTTGATGATGGCCTGCAGGCCGAATTCGATCAAAAGCCCGCTGACGGCAAGGACGATAAAAAGGTTGTTTTCCCCGCGCAGCCGCCAAAAACCGCGCAGCACGATCCCGGCATAGAGCGCCACGATCACGAGGCACCAGAACAAGCCCAGCTCTTCCCCCGCCACGGCGAAGACGAAATCGGAATGCGCATCGGGCAGCGACATTTTCACCGTGCCTTCGCCCGGCCCGGTGCCGAACATGCCGCCGGTGGCAAAGGCTTCCATCGATCGATCAATTTGGAAAGTATCGCCGCTTTGCGGATCGATGAAACGGTCGATGCGGTGCGCGACATGCGGGAAAACATGATAGGCAAGCACAAGCCCGGCCACGCCTGCCACGCCGAACATACCAACAAGCATCAGCGGCAGCCCGGCGAGGAAGAATTGCGCAAACCATACGGCGGAGACCAGAAAGGTCATGCCCAGATCGGGCTGCAGGATCAGCATCATCGCCACCAGCCCGTAAAGCGCGACGTTGCTGCCGATGGCGGGAAAGCCGCGCCGTTCGCAATGCCGGGTGAACAGCCAGGCGGCGACAAGGATGAAGGCGGGCTTCAGGAATTCCGACGGCTGCAGCGAAAGGCCGGGCAGATGCAGCCAGCGGGTCGCGCCCTTGATTTCCGACCCCGTGAGCAGCGTGAGCAGCACGAGCACGAGGCTGACCGCGAAGATGCCGAATGCGAGCAGGCGCAGCCCGCGCGGGCTGAACAGCGACACGCCGAAGATGATGGCGAGCGCGGGCACCAGCATGATGATGTGCCGTTCGACGAAATAGAAATTGCCGAAGCCGCGCGCTTCGGCCACCGCAGGCGTGGCGGCCTGAATGAGGAGGATGCCGAAGCCCATGACGGCGGCAAGCAGCGCAAGCGTCCAGCGGTCAACCGTCCACCACCAGCGGCCAAGGACGGATTGGTCGGAGCGCGCGAGCGTGATCATCTGCCGCTTACCGCAGTTTCAGCGTGGAGAGGCCGATCAGCGCGAGGATACAGGCGATGATCCAGAAACGGATAACGACGGTGGATTCGCTCCAGCCCTGTTTTTCGAAATGGTGGTGCAGCGGCGCCATTTTGAAGATGCGTTTGCCGGTCATTTTGAAGCACAGGACCTGCAGGATCACCGACATCGTTTCCGCCACGAACAGCCCGCCGATGATGGCGAGCACGATTTCATGCTTGGTGATCACGGCGATCGTGCCGATTGCGCTGCCGAGCGAAAGCGAGCCGGTATCGCCCATAAAAACCTGCGCCGGGGGCGCGTTGAACCAAAGGAAGCCAAGGCAGGCGCCCGCCAGCGCGCCGCACAGCACCGCAAGTTCGCCCGCACCGGGCACATGGTGGATTTGCAGATAGTTGGCGAAAATGATGTTGCCGGCGAGGTAGGCGATGAGGCCGAAGCACAGCGCTACGATCATGACCGGGACGGCCGCAAGGCCATCGAGCCCGTCCGTCAGGTTCACGGCGTTGCTCGCGCCCACGATCACCAGCACTGCGAACACGACATAGAACCAGCCGAGCTGGAGCAGATAATCTTTCGCCACCGGGAAGGTCAGCGCCGTCGCCTTATCGAACGGCGCGAGCTTCATGATCAGCGAAATGGCCGCCAGCGCGATCACGATTTGCAGCACGAACCGCACCCGCCCGGAAACGCCCTTGCTGTTGCCGCGCGTGAGCTTCAGGTAATCATCGCCGAAACCGATCAGGCCGAAGCAGATTGTGACCGAAAGCACGATCCAGGTGTAGCTGTTGGTCAGATCCATCCACAGCAGCGTGCTGCTGATGATGCTGATCAGCATCATCAGCCCACCCATGGTCGGCGTGCCCTTTTTCTTGTGGTGGCTTTCCGGCCCGTCGCTGCGGATCGGCTGGCCGTTCTTTTGCCGCGCGCGCAGCCAGCGGATTACGGCCGGGCCGATCGCGAAGCAGATGATCAGCGATGTCATCATCGCGCCGCCGGTGCGGAAGGTGATGTAGCGGAACAGGTTGAAGAGCGTGAAATCGTCAGCCAGCGGAAAGAGCAGGTGGTAGAGCATGGGCCTTATTTCTCCTAAACGGCGTTGCCGGCGTTACCTTGTGTTTCCAGCGCCCGCAGCGCCGCCACCACATATTCCATATGCATGCTTTTCGCGCCCTTGACCATAACCACATCGCCGCCATGGATCAGGCCGGACATGCTGGCGGCAAGGTGCCTGCTGTCGGGCGTGTAGGCGCCGCGCAGCCGCCGGGGCAGGGCTTCGAACAGGCCTTGCATCAGATGGCCGCAGCAGAAAACAAGATCGGCCCCCGCGCCGCCGAGCGGCTCGGCCAGTTCGGCATGCAGCCTTGGCGCGGTGGGGCCCAGTTCGCGCATGTCGCCCAGCACCGCGATACGCCGCCCGCCGGGGCCCGGCGCGGTTTGCCCAAGCACACCGATGGCGGCGCGGGTTGCGACGGGGCTGGCGTTGAAACTTTCATCGATCAGGGTGAAGCTGCCGCCGCCGGGCAGGGTAATTTCCTGCCGCCCGCCGCGCCCGGCCGAAGGCCGGTAAAACGCCAACGCCTGCGCGCAGGTTTCAAGATCGCCGCCCGCGGCATGAGCCGTCAGCAGGGCCGCGAGCGCGTTCATGACCGCATGCATGCCCGGCGTACCGACACGGCATGTGACCGTTTTGCCCATGACGGATGCTTTCATTACGCTGCCGCCCTGCTGCGGATCAAAGCTGATGAGGCGCGCTTCGGCCCCCTTGGTGCGCCCGAAAGACAGAATTTGTTGCAGGCCTTGCGTGCGGGCATGCGCCAGCAAACGGGCATAGTGCGGATTATCGCGGTTGAGGATGGCGATGCCGCGCGCATCCATACCGAGGAAGACTTCCGATTTGGTATCGGCGATTTTTTCGATATTGCCGTAAAATTCCATCTGCACCGGCTCGATATTCGTCACGAGGCCGATATGCGGTTGCAGTTGAATGGCCAGCGGCGCTGTCTTGCCCTCACGGTTCGCGCCAAGTTCGAACACGCCCCAGCGCGCGGCTTGCGGCAGCCGCGCCAGCGAAAGCGGCAGGCCCCAATGGTTGGTGAAGTTGCTTTCGTTTGCAAACGCAGGCCCGCATGCGCCGAGCATGAGCTGTAATTGATCCTTGCAACCGGTCTTGCCGACCGAACCCGTGATGCCGACAACGGTGGCCGCGCAGCGCAGGCGCGATGTGCTGGCGAGATCCTGCAGCGCGCCGAAGCTATCGCCCACCGTCACAAGCGGCGCGCCTTGGGGAACGTTTTCCGGCGGGCGGTGCACCAGCGCGGCGGACGCGCCCGCTTCAAACGCCTGTGCCACGAAATCATGCCCGTCATGTACCGGGCCGCGCAGCGCGACAAACAAATCGCCGCGTTTCAGGGTGCGCGTATCGATGGAAACGCCGCCGGCGTGCCAGTTCGCAGGCCCCGCGCCGCGCACGGCGTTTAATATGTCTTGTCCGGACCAGAGTGGATTGCCCTTCATGCCGCGCCTTTCCGCAAAGCAGCTTGCACCACCGCCGCATCGTCGAATGGGAGAATTTTGTCACCGACAATCTGGCCGCTTTCATGGCCCTTGCCGGCTATGATCAGGATATCGCCCTTGTTCAGCGCGCCGACCGCCTGATGAATGGCACGGCTGCGATCGCCTATTTCCGCCAGATTCGCGCCTTGCGTGCAACCGGCGATGATTTCCTTGCGGATCGCGGCCGGATCTTCGCTGCGCGGGTTATCGTCGGTTACGATCGCACGGTCGGCCAGCTTGGATGCAATACAACCCATGGCCGGGCGCTTGGTTCGGTCGCGGTCACCGCCGCAGCCGAATACCAGTGCCAGCTTGCCGCCCTGTTTTTCACCGACATGCGGGCGCAGCGCGTTTAAAACGGTTTCCAGCGCATCGGGCGTGTGGGCGTAATCGACGAAGATATTGGCGCCCGAAGCATGCGTGCCAACAAGTTCGAGCCGCCCCCGTACGCTTGTTATCGTTTCCAGTGCGTGCGTGGCCGCAAGCACATCGCTTTCGCCGCTTGCGATCACCATGCCGAGCGCGCAAAGCGCGTTCCATGCCTGAAACTGGCCCGCGACCGGGAGCGTAACTTCGCACGGCTTGCCCATAACATCGCATACGAGCCGTTGCCCGTGGCCGAGCGGGATGAGGGCGTTGAGCTTCAGTTCCTTGCCCGTTTTGCCGTACATCATTGCCTTGCGGCCGCTTTTGCGTACCCGTTCAGCCAGCACGCGGCCTTCCGGCGTGTCGGCGTTCAGCACCGCGACGCCGCCGGGCACAAGGATTTGATCAAACAGGCGCGATTTAGCGGCGAAGTAGGCTTCCATCGTGCCGTGGAAATCGAGATGGTCGTGGGTAAGGTTGGTGAAACCCGCGATACCGACCGGCACGGTATCGAGCCGGGAATGATGCAAGCCGTGGCTCGAAGCTTCCATGGCAAGATGGGTGACGCCGTTGGCTGCAAGCTGGCTCAGGGTTTTATGCAGCGTGATCGCATCCGGCGTGGTGAGCGAGCCGACATGGGTCCAGTGCTTCGATATGATCCCGAGCGTGCCGATGGAAGCCGCTTCGCGCCCCAGTGCGGCCCATACCTGCCGCGCGAATTGCGCGGTCGATGTTTTGCCGTTGGTGCCGGTGACGGCGGCGATGATGGAAGGCATTTGCGGGTAGAAATTGGCGGCGATGCGGGAAAGCGCGCGGCGCGGTTCTTGCACCACGATCACGGCTGCGGAGTTGTCCGCGCCTTTCGGCATATCGGTTGCGGGCGGCACCAGCAACGCCGCAGCCCCCTTGGCCAGGGCATCGGCGATGTACAATCTGCCATCATGCTTGGTGCCGGGAATGGCGGCGAACAGATAGCCGGGCAGCACTTCACGCGAATCCGCCGTGATGCCGGTTATGGTGCGGTTGTCCGGCGCTTTGCCGGCCGCTTCAGTTTGCGCCAGAAGTTCCGGCAGATGCGTACTGGTCATACGAGCCATCGCGTTGCAGGAGCAGGCTGAGCCTGCGCCCCAGGGGTTTCAACAAGGCTGCTTCGCCCCGCGCCATCGCGGCATCATCAAGCGGCGCGATACCGAGCAACGGCGCCACATCGCCGATTACCTTGCCCACGGTGGGCGCGGCAACCCAGCCCGCGGTTGCGAAGCCGAAAGTCTCTGCCGTGCCCTTGGGTTCATCGAGCATCACGAATACGGCGTAGCGCGGCGCATTGAGCGGGAATACACCAAGGAAAGATGACAATTTTGCGTCGCGGTTATAGCCGTTGGCGGTGACCTTTTCGGCCGTGCCGGTTTTGCCGCCGACAAGATAGCCCGGCACGTCGGCTTGCCGCGCCGTGCCTTCGGTGACCACAAGCCGCATCATGCCGCGGATCATGGCCGATGTGGCCGGCGAAATCACCGTATCTTCCGAAGCGCGGCGCGCAATCTTTTGCCTGAGCAGCGTTGGCGTCACCTGCTTGCCGTCATTCACAATGGCGGCAGCGGCGGTGACCATGCGCAGCGGAGAAACCGCCAGCCCGTGGCCGAACGCGACCGTCATGGTCGTGACATCGCCCCAGCGGTCAGGCACCAGCGGGCGGCCGATTTCCGGCACTTCAATCCGTGCCGGTTCGAACATGCCGAGCGTATCGAAGAAGGCGCGCTGGCGCAGGCCGCCGACCTTGTCGGCGATGCGCGCCATGCCGATGTTGGAAGAATGGATCATGATTTCAGGCACCGAAAGCCAGCGGTTTTCGGGGTGGTAATCGCTGATCGTCTGGCGACCGATGGTGAGGGGGTGGGTGGCATCGAACCGGTCGCTGACCTTGATCTCGCCATTATCCAGCGCCATCGCCAGCGTGAAGATCTTGAACACCGAACCAAGTTCGTACACGCCCGACGTGTCGCGGTTGAACTTCGCGCTGTCGGATGCGGTGCCCGAACGATGCGGATCGAAATCGGGCAGCGAAACCAGCGCCAGCAGCTCGCCCGTGCGCACATCCATGATCATGCCGGCGGCGCCGATGGCGCGGAACTTGCGGCGCGCGGCATCCAGCTCGCGGTGCAAAATATGCTGGGCGCGGATATCGACCGAAAGCTCGACCGGTTCCTGATCCTGCCGCAGGTGCAAATCCATGGATTTTTCAAGCCCGGCAATACCGATATTGTCGATATCGGTGAAGCCGACAAGCTGCGCCGTCAGATTGCTTTCAGGATAGACGCGGCGTTCGTCGTGCAGGAATTCAAGCCCGGCGATGCCGAGACGGTTGACGGCGTTATGCTGTTTCGGGGTCAGGTGACGGCGCACCATGACGCAGCGCTTCTTGCTTTTCAGGTTGGACAGCAGTTCTTTTTCGTCAAGGTCGGGCAGCACGCCCAGAAGCTGCTTGGTCGCCTGTTCGGGATCGAGGATATGCTTGGCATCGGCGCAAACCGAAACCGTGGGCAGCGAGGTTGCAAGCACCGCGCCGTTGCGATCGACGATATCGGCGCGGCCGCCGCTGTTCTGGGTGATGATCAGGCGGCCGTCGCGGTCGTTCGCCGAGGTGATCGCCATCACGTCAACCAGCCGCAGCGCAATGACCGCGAACACCACAAGGAACATCAGGCCGGTGAACACAAGCCGGCCGCGCGCCTGTTCAAGCGCCTGCCGGCCCGGGCTCGCGACCGTGCGGCGCACACCGTCACCGACAGGCAGACCCGGCAGCATGGGCTGCAAGGCGTCGTAGCCGGAGCGGATTTTGCGCCAGACCTTCATCGGCCGTTTTTCCTAGCGTGCGTTGAAGCTGCGAAGCAGGCTGCGGACGGTTGCGGGCAACGCCGCATCGCCCAGATCGGCTTCCGCCACCGCTATGCGGCGCGGCGCGGCCGCTTGCCTTTGCATGGCGGGGGAGGGGCTGCGTGCAGCCAGCACGACCGGCTTTTGCCCGCCAAGCGGCAGGCGCGCATCAATCTGCTTCATGGTGATGGTTTGTTCGTTGCGCGCGCGCCGCACGCCAAGATGCTTGGCCGCCAGCGGTTCGAGCCGCGCGGGGGAGGTGAGATACGACCATTCGGCCTTCAGCACATGGATCGCTTCCTGTTCGGACGCGATATTGTCGTTGTAGTCATCGAGCGTGGACTGCAGCGCTTGCACCCGGTAGCTGGTGTGATAGAGCAGGCCGCTTGCGAGGATGGCGAGCAGGCACCAGAACATCGTGTTGATGCGGATCATGAAAACACCTCCTGTTGGGCGGGAACCGATGTGGGGTAGGCGGGGTTGGACGTACGTTCGGCCGCGCGCAGACGCGCGGAACGCGCGCGCGGGTTGGCGGCGATTTCAGCATCGCCCGGGCCTGCGGCCTTGCGCGACACAAGCGCGAAGGATGGCGACGGGCGGTTATCGTTATGCGGCAGGTGGCGCGATGCATTGCCGCGCGCTTCGCTGCGGGCGCGCAGGAAATCCTTTACGCAACGGTCTTCGAGCGAATGGAAGGAAACCACCGCGAGCCGTCCGGCGGGGCGCAGCAGCGTTTCGGCGGCCGCGAGGCCGCGCGCAAGTTCGCCCAGCTCATCATTCACGGCGATACGCAGACCCTGGAAGGTGCGGGTGGCGGGATCAATGCCGTCGCGCGCCTTGGCCACAACACTGCGCACGATGGAAGCAAGTTGGCCCGTGCTGGCGATCGGCCTTTCGGCGCGCGCGGCAACGATGGCGCGTGCAACGCGGCGGGCATGGCGCTCTTCGCCATAGTGGAAGATGATGTCGGCAAGCTCGGCTTCGCTTTTTTCGCGCACGAAATCGGCAGCCGAAGGGCCGACGTTGCTCATGCGCATATCGAGCGGGCCGTCTTCACGGAACGAAAAGCCGCGCGCCGGGTTATCGAGCTGCGGCGAGGAAACCCCGAGATCGAGCGTGACGCCGTCAACCGCCATGACGCCTTCCGCATGCAGCAGCGCATCCATGGCGCCGAAACGACCGCACAGAACGCGCAGACGCGGCGCAAATTCCTTTTCCATCGGCGCGGCGGCGCTGATCGCTTCGGGATCGCGGTCGATCGCCCAGACCTGCGTATCGGCGGCCTGCAGGATCGCGCGAGTGTAGCCGCCGCGGCCGAACGTGCCGTCCACATACACGCCGCCATCGCGGGGGCGCAGCGCATCGACCACTTCGCGCAGCATTACCGGCGCATGGATGTGTGCGGCGTTCATGGCTTTTCCCCGAGCTTGGCGGTGGCTTGTGCGATGATCTTGCTGAGCGAGATATCCTTGGCGCGCGCTGCGGAGCGGGCGGCGGATTCGTGCGCCGTAAAGCGGGCGGGTTCCCACAGCTGGAAAGTTTTGCGGCGGCCAACGAACACGACCTGCGCTTCGATGCCGACGGCGCTCGCCAGCGTTTCCGGCAGGCTGATGCGGCCTTCGCCGTCGAACGGCAGATGAACGCTGCCGCCGAAGATCGTGGTTTCGATCAGTTCGTAGATGTCGGGCGCGAGATCGAGTTGCTCGAGGCTGTTGCTGAGAAGTTCAAGATGTTCGACCGAACAAGCATCGAGCGCTTCGTGATGCAACGAACGGAACGCGACGATCCCCTGCGCATCGCCGCCAAGCACGGCGCGAAAAGATGCGGGAACGGAAACGCGGCCTTTCTTATCGATGCGATTGACGTAATGGGATAGAAAAACGGCCATTGAAGGACCCCGGAAAGAACAGCTTGCAGCGAAATAAAGACCTGGTGCCCAAGGAGAGAGGCCTGAACCAAACTTGGGATATTATGGGATACCATGGGAAAGGATGGGATTTCAAGTAAATAACACCGAAAAACCGTGTAATAATCATGGCTTAACGGGCACCCTGCTAGGGATGGTGGGCGCGACATAAAATTACGCTAGGGGTAGATCGGGCACTTGGATGCACATTTGTATGCGGCGACCGGAAAGGCTTGTTTTTGGCCCGGAAGGATTTTGTCAGGCCTTGGTTTGCGCGCCCTTGCCGGTTTGCGCGATCAGGTCACGCAAAGTATCGGTATCGAGATGAATGTCGCGCTGCGGGAACGGTATCTCGATACCGTTTTGCTTGAAAGCATCCCACGCCGCGAGATAGATGCTGCTTTTTACGTTGCCAATACCGTTGACCGGGTCCTGGATCCAGACGCGCAATTCGAAATCGACGCTGCTGTCGCCGAAGCCGGTAACGAGGCAGGTCGGCTGCGGCCGTGGAAGAATGCGCGGATTGTTGTTGATAATCTCGAGCAAAATTTCACGGACCTTGTGGATGTCGGATTTGTAGGAAACGCCGATCGGAATCCGCACGCGCACGTTGTTATCGCTATAGGACCAGTTTTCCACCTGTTCCGTGATCAGCATTTCGTTCGGAATCAGATGTTCCTTGCCGTCGCGCGTGAGGATGGAAACCTGCCGCGCGCCGATGCGGTTGACCCAGCCGAACGTATCGCCGACACCGATAACATCGCCGGGTTTTATTGACTTATCGAGCAGGAGAATGAAGCCGCTGACGAGGTTTGAGAACACTTTTTGCAAGCCAAAACCGATACCGATACCGAGCGCGCCGCTGAAAACCGCAAGCGCGGTGAAATCTATGCCGAACGTGTTGAGGCCGACCATGACCGCCAGCGCGACAAGGACGATGCGCCCGATCTTGGCGAACAGAACCTTTTGCGAAGGCGTGAAATCCTGTGTGTTTTCGAGCACGCGTTCGAGCGACCGGCCAAGCAGCCCCGCGAACCAGAGCAGGATGGCGAATACGATGCTGCCCTTGATCAGCAGCAGGAAGGAAAGACGGCGTTCGCCGAAACTGATGGCGGCGCTATCGAGCACGTTGGCGGCGGGCGCGAGCCAGCCAAGGACGTGCAGCGCGGCCAACACCCACACCACGAGCGCGAAACTGGTGGCCCAGAAGGTGCTGCGGATCAGGCCCGAACTAAGGCGGATAGCGGCCCAGGCGGTTGCCAGCACGGCCGCGACCCTGATGCCGGCATCGGGCCACGCCGCCGCGGTCGTGACCAACAACGCCAGCCACAAAAGTACGGGCGCACAGATCAGGAACATGATCTGGCGCGGCGAGATGTAGTAGTGCGCGGCGACGATTTTACGCGTGCGTTCGACCCACGGCAGATGGCTTGCAGAGAGCGCGTGTGCAGCGCGCTTGGCAACCGACCAGCCGAACGCAGACAGCGCGATTACGGTGACGAGCTGGGCGAGCGCGTGCCAGTTCATCATGCCCTGAAGCCAGATATAAAGCTGGCCGGCTTGTTCTTGCAGCGCCGTGATGTTGAGAAGTTCTTCCACTTTGCGCCCCGCGGTTGGAAAGCACCGGTAACATTATGCCGCGCGGGCGCGGTTTGCAAATGACGGCGGGCGTTTTTTGAAGCGAAGTACCAGACGGTCTGTAAGCCGGGTTCTGTCAAAGGCGCGCGGACGCGCCCGTGATAGCTATTCATCTGGGATGCCGGTTACCCGGCACCTCTAGCGACCAACCCGAACGGTGGCGGAGAAAAGCGCCCGTACCCTTTCGGGTACTACCGTTCCTATGCGGTCTTGCTCCTGGCGGGGTTTACCGTGCCGTTACCATCGCTGGCAACGCGGTGCGCTCTTACCGCACCTTTTCACCCTTACCGGCCGCTTACACAATTTACGTCACTCGGCATTTCAGCTTTGTGACGGCAGGTAAGCGGCAGGCGGTCTGTTCTCTGTGGCACTTTCCCTAGGGTTACCCCTGCTGGACGTTATCCAGCGCCATTTTTCCCTGGAGCCCGGACTTTCCTCCCCGCCGGCAAGCCACGCACAATCAAAATGGATGCCGGTGAATCGGCAGGTAATTAACCATTGTGTGGCTTGCAGGCGGGGCAGCTATCCGACCGTCTGGTGGCTTAACCATAGCATGTCTGCGTCTTCTGCGCAAAAGACGTTGCAAATTGGTCACAAACCCCGGATTCGCCGGTTTTTTGGCTGTGTTTTTTTCTAAACAGCTTCAGACGACGAGGCGATGGTGATATACACATCGCATCAAAGATTCTGTCTATTCACCACCTTATTAGCAAAGCCAAGGAGTAAGAAATGACCATGTTGCGCCAAGCCGGCCTCGCGCTCACCGTAGCCGCATTCGCCATTCCCATGATGGCAACGCCCGCCGCCGCCAAGCAGCATCAGGGCCTTTACCTTGGTGGCGCCGGCGGCATCACCATGCCGACGAATTCGGATGCGCGCTTTGCGGGCAGCGAAAACTCGCTGGAATATGATATCGGCCCCGCCGTCACCTTCAGTGTCGGTTATGCCTGGGGCAACGGTCTGCGCTCCGAACTCGAATTCGGCTGGCGCGGCGCGAGCATCGACGCGATCACCGGCCCCGGTTCGGGCCCGCTGAGCACCGGCGACATGGAAGTGTTTACCGGCATGTTCAACGAATACTATGACATCGACCTCGGCACATGGGTCACCCCCTATATCGGTGCCGGTATCGGTTACGCCGAGCTGAAGGCTCATAACATCCAGAACGCGATCAACGGTTCGCGTATCGATGGCGACGAAGGCGTGTTCGCTTATCAGGGCATCGCCGGTGTTGGTTTCGATCTCGATGACAACTGGACATTGACGGCCGATTATCGCTATCTGACCGGGTTTGACACCACCTTCGAGACGCAGACCCCGACCGTGGGTTCCAAAACGGAATACGCTTCGCACAACGTGATGTTCGGCGTCCGCTACACCTGGGGCGAGGAAACCAAGCCGGTTCCCGTGGCCCAGCCCGCGCCGCCGCCGCCGCCGGCTCCGGTCAAGCCCGTGGCCAAGCCCGCGGTGCCGCCCGTGCCGCAGACCTACATGGTGTTCTTCGATTTCGATCGCACCGACCTGACGCCCGAAGCGCAACGCATCCTTGCTTCGGTCGCCAACGACTTCAAGGGCGGCAAGCCTGTCCGTGTCCATGTGACCGGCCATGCCGACCGTTCGGGCACCAACAAGTACAACATGAACCTTTCACTGAAGCGCGCTGGCGTGGTGAAGGCCGAGCTTGACCGGCTTGGCGTCCCCACCGAAATGATCTTCACCAAGGGCGCGGGCGAAGAAGAGCCCATGATCCCGACCGCCGACGGCGTGCGCGAAGCGCAGAACCGTCGCGCCGAGATCTTCCTTGGCGATATCGCGATGCAGCGCTAGGCATAGCGTTCCAGAGCAAGCGCCGCACCGGGCAACCGGTGCGGCGCTTTTCTTTTGCAGGCATCTTTGTGTGCGGCACGTGACGAGTATGCATTTTTTCATACAAGAGAAAACAGGTGCTTCATCTTTTCGTGCCATGTTGGTGACGGTAAAAAATTATTGCGCCCGGCGATACCATGGCATGACATGTATGTAAGCCGGTAATTGACAGTTAACCTGCGCGTGCTGAACCTATGGCTCCGATTTTTTCCCATGGAGCGAATTATGGAAAGCATGAAAAGCGCACGCGCCTTTACGACCGTTGCCGTCATATGCGGTTTTATCATCGCTGTGAACACGGTTGCATTTGTCTTCATGTACACAGATGCCAAGCAATATACGAATGAACTTGGCTGGCATGTCGAGTTGGCAGCCGTTGTTGCGACGCTGATCAATGTGGCTGCTGCGGTCGTGCTCATGCGGTTCGCGAAGAAGTGGGACGGCATGACCGGCGAACTTTTTCGTTTGCGCCAGATGAACGATGAAATGCCGGTCAATGTCATGACGCTGGATCTCAAGGATTTCACGATCAATTACTGCAACAAAACCAGCCGCGATACGCTGAAGACGATCGAGCATTTGTTGCCGATCAAGGTCGATAACATCATGGGGCAGTGCTTCGATATCTTCCACAAGAACCCCAAGCGCATTCGCGACCTTGTTTCCGATGTCAGGAACCTGCCGCATCGCGGGCGCATCAAGGTGGGGCCCGAAACACTGGATCTGCGGGTCAATCCCATGCGCGATCTTGCCGGCAATTATACCGGGCCGATGCTGACATGGAGCGTTGTGACGGGGCAGGTCAAGCTGGCGGACGATTTTGAAAGCTCGGTTGGCGGCGTGGTCAAGACGGTGGCTTCGGCTTCGTCCGAACTGAACGCAAGCTCGCTTAGTCTTTCGACTATGGCGGAACAGACATGCAACCAGTCGCTCACGGTCGCTTCAGCGGTGGAGGAGCTTTCGCGCTCCATCACCGAGATTTCCGCGCGCGTTGCGGACGCAAGCGCCGTCACGGCGCAGGCGGTGCAGCAAACGCAGGAAGCCAATAATGTGGTCAAATGCCTGATCGAATCTTCGGGCAAGATCGACGAGATCGTCAGCCTGATTAACGAGATCGCGGACAAGACCAATCTTTTGGCGCTGAACGCCACGATCGAGGCGGCGCGCGCGGGCGAGGCGGGCAAGGGCTTCGCGGTGGTAGCATCGGAGGTCAAAAGCCTTGCGAACCAGACCGCCAAGGCGACCGAGGAGATAACCGGGCAGGTGAAGGGCATTCAATCGAATTCCGCGCTGACCGCCAATACGTTGACGGACGTTACGAACGTGGTCGAGAAGATTAACGAAATCGCATCGACCATCGCGGCGGCGGTTGAAGAACAATCGGCCGCGACACGGGAAATCGCCATCAATGTGCAGGCTTCGGAAAGCAACGGCCATGCGGGTGCCAAGAATTCGGCCAGCCTGACCGAAGCCGCCAAGGAAACCGGGCGCATGGCCCAGCAGGTGAACGATGCTTCGGGCGAACTGGAAAAGCAAAGCGTCGTGCTTTCGGATCAGGTCAGAACCTTCCTCGAGAACGTGCGCGCAATGTAGGCGTGCTAGCGGCCTATGGTTTTGAAGCGTTCGGTCGCCTCGATCAGCGCGGCACGGATGCCGGGTTCGAGCGAGGAATGGCCGGCATCGGGGATCACCCTGTAATCCGCTTCAGGCCAGCGTTCATGCAATGCATCGGCAGTGACGATGGGGCAAATCACGTCATAGCGGCCTTGCACGATCACGCCGGGGATCTTGCGGATTTTGTCGATATCGTCGAGCAATCGGGCTTCGGGCACGAATAGATTGTTGCGGAAGTAATGCAATTCGATCAGTGCCATGCCAATGCGGTAATCGTTGTCGTTGTGGATGATGAGATTGTCGGCGGAGGGCAGCAGGGAAGAACATTCAATCTCGTAATCGCTCCATGCCTTGATCGCATGCAGGCGGGATGCCTCGTCGCCACCCCGGAATATTTTGTCATAGGCGGCCAGCAGATCGTCGCGTTCTTCTTCAGGCACGGCGGCGGCGAACTTACGCCAGGCTTCCGGGAATATGGTGCGCATGCCATAGATGAACCAATCGACCTCCTGTTGCCGCATCAGGCATATGCCGCGCAGCATGAGGCCAAGCACGCGTTCAGGGTGCGTTTGCGCATAGGCCAGCGCCAGCGTGCTGCCCCATGAACCGCCGAAGACATGCCAGCGGTCGATCCCGCGCATAGCGCGCAGCTTTTCTATATCCTGCACGAGCAAAGCGGTGGTGTTGGCGCGCGTCTCGCCAAGCGGCCGCGAACGACCGGCGCCGCGCTGATCGAAGATAAAGATGCGCCAATCGTGCGGATCAAAGAAACGCCGGTGTGCCGGCGTGGAGCCGGTGCCCGGCCCGCCATGCAGGAAAACCACGGGCATGCCCTTTGGGTTGCCGGACTCTTCCCAGTATATCGTATGCAGATCATCTACCTTCACCGTGCCGCTGGCGTAGGGCTCGATGGGGGGAAAAAGATCGTGCGCTGTCATGGCTGCTTATTTTTCGGGCAAGGCCGCCAGTTGCGTGACGGCGAGGCTGATGCCCTGAAAATCCATAGCCGGCAGGGCGTTCAGCTCGGCCAGAAGCTGATCGACTGCTTCCAGCCGGCTCCCTAGTCCGCCGAGCCAACGGTTAAGGTGAAGTGCGGCATTCCGGCCCGGCTTTTCGCTGGCCAGGCATGCGGTGGTGATGGCGTGCTGGGTTGTATAAAGTTCGATGACAAGGGTGTTGACCGCTTCGCGATGCAGGTGCGTATCCTGCGACAGCATCGATGCGCGGTCGCGCAGCCATGTAAAGCCAAACTTCTGGTCAATGCGATAATAAACTTCGGCGACAATCGCAATCGGCAGCTTCAGGCGGTCCGAAAGCTCGACGATATCGGGCGCGACCGTAAGAAGGGGCATATAGGCAATATGCCTCGCAAGTTCCTTTGGCACATTCTGTTCAACCAGCCGTGCCATAAATACGTTGTGAACTTCATACACAAGTTCGCGCGGCATCATGGTTGTAATCCATTTCTTCAGTTCGCGCGCGCCCTTGCGGTAATGCGGGATCAGTTTGTGCAGAGCCATCTTTCCGGGGTAACGGCGCAGGAACCATGGCATGCAATAGCTAATGACCTTATGAACGTGGATCATCATGTTGGCCTGCGCTTCTGCCGGCACCTTGTTGTCGAGAGCTTCGATCTTTTCCCATATTTCGCGTAATTCGAATGTATCGCGAGTCAGCAAATAGGCCATGGATATATCCGCCGGCTCGCGGCCCGTCTTGTTCATGACCTTAAAGACCGTGTGCATGCCGGCGCGGTTAATAAAACTGTTGGTGGCCACGGTAGCGATAATTTCACGTCGCAACTGATGGTGCATGATGGCGTCGCGGTAACGTTTTTGCATCGGTACCGGGAAATAGGTTACGAGATCGCTTTCAAGGAAAGGATCTTCGGGAAGGGCCGAAGGCAGAAGCTGGCGATAAAGCCATATCTTGGCGTATGACAGCAGCACGGCAAGTTCGGGCCGCGTGAAGCCCTTGTGCGCCTGCATTCTGGCGGATATTTCTTCGTCATCCGGCAATTGTTCGACCGTGCGGTCAAGCATGCCGGTTTTTTCCATGTAGCGCATCATGTGCGCAAGCTGCCCCGTCATTTCCACGCCGCGGCTTTGTGCCAGCGTGATCGCCTGCGTTTGCAGATAGTTATCGCGCAGCACGAGCCGGGCCACTTCGTCCGTCATGGATTTGAGGAAGTTGTTGCGTTGCTTGAAAGAAAGCTTGCCCATACTTACGGGCTTGCTGAGCGCGATCTTGATATTAACTTCGTGATCCGATGTATCAACGCCGGCCGAATTATCGATTGCATCGGTGTTGATCCGCCCTTCATTCAAGCCGAATTCGATGCGGCCATATTGCGTGATCGCGAGGTTGGCGCCTTCGGCGATAACCTTTGCGCGCACATCGCGTCCATCGATACGGATCGCTTCGTTCACGCGGTCGCCCACATGGTCGTTGGATTCATGGCTGGCTTTGATATATGTGCCGATTCCGCCGAAATACAGTAGATCGACCCGCATCTTCAAAATCGCCTGCATCAGCTCACCCGGTGTGACGACATCCTGCTGGATGTCGAAAGCGGCTTTGATTTCAGGTGTGACCTTGATGTTCTTTTCGCTGCGGGCGAACACCCCGCCGCCTTTCGAGATCAGCTTGGCGTTGTAATCCGCCCAGCTGCTACCCGGCTTGTTGAACAGACGCTTGCGCTCTTCGAAGCTGGTTTCATGGTCCGGGTTCGGGTCGCAGAATATATGGCGATGGTCGAAGGCACCGACAAGGCGCGTAAATTTGGAAAGCAGCATGCCGTTGCCGAAAACGTCGCCCGACATATCGCCCACGCCCGCGCAGGTAAAGGGCTGTTTTTGGATATCGGTGCCGATTTCGCGGAAGTGCCGCTTGACGGCTTCCCATGCGCCTCGCGCGGTGATGCCCATTTTCTTGTGATCGTAACCGACCGACCCGCCCGAGGCGAAGGCATCGTCAAGCCAGAAACCGTATTCTGCCGCCACGCCGTTGGCGATATCGGAGAAAGTTGCCGTGCCCTTGTCGGCCGCGACCACGAGGTAGGGATCATCTCCGTCATGGCAGACAACGTTCCTGGGAGGAACGATTTTACCCTTCACCTGGTTATCGGTGATGTCCAGCATGCTGCGAATGAACATTTTATAGCATTCGATTCCGTGTTCACGGGCTTTCTCGGCCCGCGGATGACGTACGACGAAGCTGCCCTTGGCGCCAAGCGGGACGATGACGCTGTTCTTCACCACTTGCGCCTTCATCAGGCCCAGTGTTTCGTTGCGGAAATCTTCGCGTTCCGACCAGCGCAGGCCGCCGCGCGCAACCTTGCCGCGCCGCAGATGGATGGCTTCGACTTCGCGCCCGTGAACGAAAATTTCGATCAGCGGACGCGGAAGCGGCATGTTGTCGATCATCATACTATCGAACTTGATCGCGAGGCATGGCTTGGGGTTGCCCGCATCGTCTGTCTGGAAATAGTTTGTGCGCAACGAGGCGCGCACGAGATTGAACATGCGCCGGATGATGCGGTCTTCGTCAAGAATGGGAATGCCGCCGAGCAGTGCGTTCGCCTCCGTCTCGATCCTTTCCATGATCTTGGCCGCATTCTTTTGCTGTCCGGGGTTGTGGCGGGCTTCGAACATATCGACGATCAACCTTGCGCACAGAGTGTGCTTGCGCAGCGTTCTGCTGATGGCCGGAAGGCTGTGCGGGGTTCTGATCTGCTGCAGGTAGTGGGCGAGCGTGCGTATCAGCGTTACCTGCAGCCAGTTGAAACCGGCCAGCAGGACAAGGCGGTTAAACCCATCGTCATCCGCCTGGTTCTTCCATACCTTGGTGAACGCCTCTTCGAACAGGTTTTTGGTAACCTGCAGATCTATCGGGCGGTCGTTCTCGGCCGTGGCCGCGAAATCATGTACCCATACAGGGTTGTCGTGATGCGCAGGCGTGATCACATAAGGCCCGCCTTCGTTCTTCACCAGCAGACCCATATTTTCAATGATCGGCACGGCATCCGAAAGCGCGATAGGGCCCTTGGAGCTGAAAAGCTTCAGGAACAGCACATTTTCCGGCGCGCCCGCGCGGCGAGACAGGCTGGCGCTGAAGGTGCGCTCCTGATCCAGATGTTCAAGCTCGGCAATATCGTGCAGCGCAATTTCCGGCGGCGTAGCGTCGCAATAATCGCGCGGGAAGGCCTTGCCGTAGCGTTGATGCAGCGCGATGCCGCGCGATTCGCCAAAAATGTTGATAAGCGCATCGCGCAGACGGTCCGTCCATGCGTGGCAAATTCTTTGCAGTTCGGCTTCAATTTCCTCGCCGGTGGTTTGCCCGACAGAGCCCGGCATGGTGGAAATGATGACAAAGACGCGCGCCAGTTTGCTGTCATCGAGCCGGGTATTATAGGTATAGACCTTGCCGTTGTAGGCTTTTTCCAGCGTGGCCGTGATTTTCTCCCTGAGCGTGGTGTCGTAACGGTCGCGCGGCACATAGACAAGGCATGTCACAAAACGTTCAAACGGATCGTGGCGCGCGAACAGGGCTGCGCGCTGCCGTTCCTGCAGATGAAGGATGCCCAGTGCGTTCCGTTCCAGTTCCTTTTCGCTGATCTGGAACAGTTCGTCGCGGGGGTAGGTGTTTAGCGTGTGGATCAGCGCCTTGCCATCGTGGCTGTTCATGGCGAAGCCGCTGTTTTGCATGACGTTCGCGATTTTCCTGCGGAGCACCGGTATTTCGCGCGGCGTACGCGTGAGCGAGGTTGAGGTAAAGAGGCCGACAAACAGCCGTTCACCAACGATTTTTCCGTCCTTGTTGTAGCGGGGCACGAAAATAGCGTCCATGGGGACTGTGCGGTGTACGGTGGAACGCCGGTTGGTCTTCAGGACCAGAAGCAGGCGCTGTTTGCGCATGAACTGGTGCACGCCGGGTGAAAGTTTCGCGCCCGCGGCAAGCCTGTCAAATGCAAGCACTTTGTCATTGCGCAAAACGCCAAGGCCGCTGCCGGATATAATATCGTAGCGCGGGTGTTCGCCGCGGCGAACCTTGATTTCACGGTAACCAAGGAAGGTGTAATTGTTTTCCGTCAGCCAATGCAGGAAGGCGCGGGTTTCATGTATGTCGTCGGACGGGTAGTCGCTTTCGGGAACGGCAGACAGTTCAACAATTGCATCCGATATTTTGCCAAGCATCTTTTGCCAGCCCTGCACCACGGCGCGCACATCTGACAGCACGTTTTCAATATCCTTGGCCAACTGCGCGGCCAGCTTCTTGTCACATTTGTCAAAGCGGATATGCATGCAGGATTCGATCCGCGCAGAGGGGTCGAGTTCCTCCGTATTCAATATACGGTCAAGCTTGCCTTCGCCGTCTCTGATAATCTGCAACAACGGGTGGACAACCATATGCACGGTAAGGCCATGGCGATTCAGCTCGCCTGTAATCGAATCCACGAGGAAGGGCATGTCGTCATTACTGACTTCAAGCACCATGTGGCGGCTGGTCCAGCCATGTTGCTTTTCATTCGGCGCGTATATCCGCAGTTTGGGTTTGTTTGGCTTGCGGGTCTGAATAAACTGATGGAGGCTGCCCGCGATCGTGGCGCGCGTTTCCGGTGAAAGGCTGGCGATATCTTCGGGCGCGGCTTTGGCAAACAAAAGCTTCGCAAAATTCGCATCCTGCTTTGCCGGCTGATTGGGTTGTTTGTTTTTTGCCGCTTTGGCTCGTGCAGGCTGCTTGGTGGCGCGTGCCATTTATATAGCTCCGGTATGCCGTTTCTGTTGTTTTTGCAGCCTCTCGTGGCGGGAGGGATTTCTGCAAACAGTGAACGCACTATAGGTTCGCCGATACAACTGTCTAGAACCTAGCTTCGCAGCCGCGAAAGGAAAAGAGAAAAACGACTGTTTTTGTAATATTATTATAATAAACTAATTTTATTATAATAATATTGCTGTATAGGCGGTTTTGTGAAGACGGCTTCTGCGACTATCCCAATGTGCACGGAGTTTCTGATCGCAACACAAGACGGGGCAGCCGTATTTTACGGGCACCGATTCACTTCGCGACTTGTGGGGGGTCTATATTGGAGCGGGCGAAGGGATTCGAACCCTCGGCCCCAACCTTGGCAAGGTTGTGCTCTACCCCTGAGCTACGCCCGCATCCGATAAGGCCGGTAAACTGCCCATATGCGGCCTGTTCGTCAAGTATTTTCCGTGACGGAATCCCTTGTATTGGGCCGGGTAAAGCCTATATAACTCAATGAGATGCAGGCCCCACCGGGGCCGTAGTAGTCTAGGGATGGTACAGAGGCGGCGCTGCCGGAAGGGCGTGCCCGAAGGAAATGCATGGCTTTGTTGAACCTGAACCCGCAGGGCGCGCCCGCGCCCGGCCCCGCGACTGACGGCGAGGCGCTTATCAAGGATAGCGGCCTCGCGACCTTTGCGGCTGACGTTCTTGAAACATCTATGAAGGTGCCCGTGATCGTCGATTTCTGGGCGCCGTGGTGCGGCCCGTGCAAACAGCTCGGCCCCTTGCTGGAAAAGACCGTGCGCGCGCTGAAGGGCGCGGTGCGGATGGTCAAGGTCGATATCGACCAGAACCCGGAAATCGCCCAGCAGATGCAAATCCAGTCCGTGCCCGCAGTGTTCGCATTCTATCAGGGCCGCCCGGTGGACGGTTTCATGGGCGCGCTGCCGGAAAGCCAGATCAAGCAGTGGTTCGAAAGGCTGTTGCAAGCGACGGGCGCGGCGGCCGGCGACGGCAACCCGCTGGCCGCGATTGAAGAAGCCATGAAACAGGCTGCCGAATTCCTGACGGAAGGCGACCCGGCTACGGCGCAGGCGATTTATGCCGATGTCCTGGAGCGCGACCCGGCGCACGCCGCCGCCTATGCGGGCGTGGTGCGTTGTTATCTGGCCGCGGGCGATGCCGCCAAGGCGAAACAGATGCTTGCCGCCGCGCCCGAAGCAATGGCGAAGGACAAGGCTTTCGATTCCGTTCGCGCCGCGCTGGAAGTTGCGGAGCTGGCGGCCGGGGCCGGGCCGCTCGGCGAATTGCAGGAAAAAGTGAAGGCTGATCCGAAAAACCATCAGGACCGCTTCGATCTCGCGGCCGCTTTGCTGGCAGCAGGCCAGCGCGAAGCGGCGGTCGATAGCCTGCTCGAGCTTATCAGGCTTGATCGCAAATGGAACGACGAAGCCGCGCGCAAACAGCTTGTGAAGCTGTTCGATGCTTTCGGCCCCACCGACCCGCTGACGGTTTCAGCGCGCCGCCGCCTTTCATCGATACTTTTCTCATGACCGGAACAGCTGAAATCGAAACCGAGAACGAAGAACAGGCTGCGGCGCCCGCCACGGCGCTGCCCGATATTGTGCCGATCTTCCCGCTACCCGGCGCCGTGCTTTTGCCGCGCGGACGCTTGCCGTTGAACATATTCGAGCCGCGCTATCTGGCGATGATCGAAGATGCGATGGGGCAGGGGCGTATGATCGGCATGATCCAGCCCACGGGCAGCGAAGCAACGCAGGCGGTGCCTTCTGTCTATCAAATCGGCTGCGCCGGGCGGATTATATCCTTTTCGGAAACGGAAGACGGGCGGTTCCTTATTTCGCTGCTCGGCGTTTGCCGTTTTGCTGTGAACGAAGAAATGGCGCTGCATCGCGGCTACCGCCGCATCAGGCCCGACTGGACCCCCTATCAAGACGACCTTCTGGGCGAAGAGCAGGACGGGATCGACCGCGCGCGTCTGTTCACGGCGCTGCGCGAATATTTCAAGATACAGGGCGTGGTGCCGAACTGGGAGGCGATCCAGCAAACCAGCGACGAGAACCTTATCATCTCCCTCACCATGATTTGCCCGTTCGAGCCGAGCGAGAAGCAGGCCTTGCTTGAGGTTCGCACGCTGGGCGAGCGCGCCAAGCTGCTTTTGACGTTGCTGGAAATGGCTTCGCTCAACAAACGCGATATCGAAAGCGCCCGCCACTGACGACAGGCGCAGGAGGCATTGATGACCGAGAACACATCCCCCCGTACGGTCGATCCCAAGCTGCTTGAAGTTCTTGTGTGCCCGCTGACCAAAGCGACGCTGCGCTACGATGCCGCGCGGCAGGAACTTATCAGCGAAAAGGCCGGTCTTGCCTTCCCGATCCGCGACGGCGTTCCGATCATGCTGATCGACGAAGCGCGCCGGATCGAAGACCGGAAGGAATAAGATGTCCGCCGCCCTGGATTTGCAGGATAAGGATCTGCTGCGCACCGAAGCGTTTATCGGCGGCGCGTGGGTTGCAGCCGACAAGGGCAAAAGCTTTGCAGTTTTGAGCCCCGCGAACGGCAGCGAACTGGTCGGAGTGGCCGATTGCGGCGTGGCGGAAACCAGGCGCGCGATCGAAGCAGCCGACGGCGCCGGGCCCGCATGGGCAGCACTGACCGGCAAGGAGCGCGGGCAAGTCTTGCGCCGTTGGTTCGATTTGATCACGCAGCATCAGGAAGATCTTGCGCGCATCATGACGGCCGAGCAAGGCAAGCCGCTGGCCGAAGCGCGGGGCGAGATCGCCTATGGCGCCGGGTTCGTCGAATGGGCGGCCGAGGAAGCGAAGCGGGTTTATGGCGATGTTGTCCCGCCCTTCCGCAAGGGTGCGCGCACGCTTGTGTTGAAGCAACCGCTTGGCGTCGTGGCCGCCATAACGCCGTGGAATTTTCCTTCCGCCATGATTACGCGCAAATGCGCACCTGCGCTGGCGACCGGGTGCACGCTTGTTATCAAGCCGGCGGAGCAAACGCCGCTTTCGGCGCTTGCGCTTGCCGTGCTGGCCGAACGGGCGGGATTGCCGCCGGGCGCGCTGAATATCGTGACCGCGCATGACCCCGCTCCGGTGGGCGCGGAGCTGACCGGCAATCCGCGCGTGCGCAAGGTTTCGTTCACGGGTTCGACCGAAGTTGGAAAACTTCTGATGCGGCAGGCGGCGGACGGCGTGAAGAAAATGTCGCTGGAGCTTGGCGGCAATGCGCCCTTTATCGTTTTCGACGACGCCGATTTGCCGCGCGCGGTCGAAGGCGTTCTGGCATCGAAATTCCGCAATGCGGGCCAGACTTGCGTATGTGCCAACCGCATTTATGTGCAGGCAGGCATATATGATGCGTTTGCAGCCGCGCTTGGCAAGGCCATGCAGGCGCTCAAGACCGGCCCGGGCGACGTGCCGGATGTGCATATCGGCCCGCTGATCGACGATGCGGCCATCCGCAAGGTCGAAACGCTGGTCGAGGATGCGAAGAAGCAGGGCGGCAAGGTAACGGCGGGCGGCGCGCGGCATGCGCTGGGCGGCTTGTTCTATGAACCGACCCTGATCGAAGGCGCACACGGCGCCATGCGGCTCGCGCACGAGGAAATTTTCGGCCCCGTGGCCGCGCTGTTCCGCTTTGGGGACGAAGCGGAGGTGATCGCGCTGGCGAACGATACGGAATACGGCCTCGCGGCCTATTTCTACACGCGCGATCTCGGCCGCGCCTTCCGCGTGGCCGAGGCGCTAGAAGCCGGCATCGTGGCAGTGAACGAAGGTGTTTTTTCGACCGAAACCGCGCCGTTCGGCGGCGTCAAGCAATCGGGTTTCGGGCGCGAAGGTTCGCATTACGGCACCGACGAATTCGTGAATGTGAAATACGTGCTGATGGGCGGAATAGACGGCGAGCCCGCTTAGCTGAAACGATCGGCGCGGAAGGGCGCCGGATCGCAGAATGGTTTTTCGCGGCACATCATCTCCGCCAGCAGCCGCCCGGAAACCGGGCCAAGCGTAAGGCCAAAATGGCCATGCCCGAAATTGAACCATAGCCCCTTGTGGCGGTGCGAAGGCCCGATGACGGGCAGGGAATCGGGCAGGCACGGGCGGTTGCCGTGCCACGGCGTCTGTTCGAGTGGTTCGCCCAAGGGGAACAGTTCGCGTGCGCGCGGCAAAACATGGCCCAGTTGCCGCGGCGTTGACGGCGCGTCGATGTTCGTGAACTCGGCGCCGGTGGTAATGCGCAGGCCTTGCTCCATCGGGCATATGAGGTAGCCGACCGAGGAATCGACGATGGTATTTGTCAATGTCGCGCCGTTTTGCGCGGCATAATGCATGTGATACCCGCGCTTGAAGCCGAGCGGGAAGCGATGGCCAAGCGGCGCGAGCATTTCACCCGCCCAGGGGCCGGCACAAACAGCAACCGCACGGGCGCGGATGTTGCCGCTCTCGGTCTTGACCGACCATGTATCGTCGCCCGGCGCGGCATGGAGCGGCGGCGATGCGAGCGCCGTGACTTCCGCGCGGACGAAAGTGCCGCCTTCGCGTGTGAAATAGTTTCCGTAGCCTTCGGTCAGTTTTCCCGGGTTGGTGACGCAACGGTTGCCCGGCCAGCGCACGGCTTTGTGGAACACGGGCTTGATGTGCGGTTCAATCTCCCGGAAGGAGGCGGGATCGAAGATGTCATACGGCACGCCCAGGCTTTCCGCGCCTTCGCGTTCATCCATATTGCGCTCGAAGCCTTCCGCAGTCCGGTAAAGCCTTACATAGTTGCCGTCAGACAAATATTGAACGGCGCCGGATTTTTGCATAAGGGCGTGATGTTCCTCGAATGCCCGCGCGATCAGGCTGCGTAGCAGGACACCGTGGAGCTTCCGTCTTTTGGGCGAGGATTGTATGTAAAAATCGAACAGCCATCCAAGATTGGCGGGCAGGCTTGGCAAATGCACGCGAATAGCCGTGCTGCGATCAAGCAGGGTATCGGCTATCTGCCGCAGGTTCGGGAAAGCGTAAGGCAGGGCGTAGGAATAGCTGATGACGCCGGAATTTCCGTATGATGTTTCGCGGCCCGGCGCGCTCCGGTCGATCAGAATAACCCGTTTGCCGCGTATCAGAAGATGCAGCGCGGTCGAAACGCCGACGATGCCGGCGCCGATGACGGCTGCATCATATGTGTCTTGGTTTTCCGTCAAGATCTGTCCGCGTCATTAAACCCGGCGGCGGCGGCGAAGGCTTTGCCGCGCTCGGTAAAATCCTTGAAAAGGCCATAGCTCGGCGCGGCGGGGGAAAGCAGAACCACGCCGCCCGCGGGCGTACCCGCCTTTGCCGCCACGATAACATCCTGCATGCCGGCGGCGGCGCTGACATTGCCGTGACCGCGCGTTTGCAGTTCCTGCATGATGCGTTTGCCGCTGGCGCCAAGGCAGATGACGGCATGGATTTTATGTTCGACGATATAATCGGCCAGCGGCGCGTAATCGATCCCCCGGTCGTGGCCGCCCGCAATCAGGGTAACGGGCTTGCCCCGGTAAACTTCCATTGCCGCGATGGCTGATTGCGGCGTGGTGGAGATGCTGTCATCCACGAACAGGATACCGCCGCGCTCACCCAGCTCGTGCTGACGGTGGGGAAGGCCGGTGAAATCATCCATTGCTGCAAGCGCCACGCGCGGATCGTGACCGAGCCGGCGGATCACCGTAAGCACGACACATATATTCACCATGTTATGCGCCCGCGCCAGATGGGCGTTTTGCACGGTGCCGAGAACGGTTTCGCCATCCTGCACCGTTGTGCCGTTTGCATGGATGCCATCCTGCGTTCCCGTAAGCGTGACGCCGGTGGCATCGAGCGCAAGCCCGGCCTGCGCGATGGCCTTGGCGGTTTCGTTGTTGATGACGGCGGCAGCCGCATGCGCGAACAGGTTGAGCTTGTCGCGGTAATAGGTTTCCAGCGTTTTGTGCCAATCGAGATGCTCGGGGTAAAGCGATGTCAGAACGGCGATATCACACTGGCCATCGAAATCGGCCGCTTGATAGCTCGACATCTCGATCACGGTACAGGTGGCATCGTCGCCGCCCACTTGCGTGACGGGCGTGCCGATATTGCCCGCCAGCGCCGTTTTCACGCCAAGCCGGTTCAGCGTATGCGCCAGCAGCGCGGCGGTTGTGCTTTTGCCCTTGGTGCCGGTGATGCACACGGTTTTGGTGCCGTGCGGCTCGGCGAACCAGAGATTGAGCAGCGATGTTATGACAACGCCCTTTTGCTTTAAATTCTCGATCGCCGGGTGGTAGAGGCTGACGCCCGGGGATTTGACGATAACCTCCACCCCTTCAAGTGCAGCCTTGATCTGCGACGGTTTGCGCGCGACTTCGTAGCCGCCTTCGATTTTATCCTTGCCTTCGGCTTCATCGATGAAGGTCAGCGGATGGCCGGGCAGAGCCTTGCGGATAAACTGCGCCGCCGCCGCGCCTTCGCGCCCGGTGCCCCAGATCACGGTTTTCCGGTTTTTCAGATCAATCACTTTCATGCAGCATCCGCAAGAAACGGTCGGGCACCCGGTGGCCGGGCCGCAGGGCGAACAGGGAATCGTACAGTACGCCGAAATCCTTGGGCCGGGCCTGCAATTGTGCGCCCAGCTCTCGCACAATATGATCGGTCTGCCACGGCGCCATGGCGAATAGCTTTTCCATCGCCAGCGCGCTTTCCTCGATCTCGCCCACGCATTCGAACGGCTTGTGCGCGACAAGGCCGCACAGCTCGGCGAAGCCTTGTGTCTGGGCCGGATCATCCAGCATATCCTTGCCGAAAATGCCGGTCAGTTTCTGTTTTTCCATGAAGGGCGCGAGCGCGAGGAAAACGAAACGGCATTTGGGGCAATCGCAACACCAGTTTTGCCCGCGCTTTTGCGCATCCTGCCTGAAAGCGGTGTTGCAGCTGCGGAAAACATCGTGATACTTCGTCAGCGCCGCGAAACGCCGCGCGATCGCAATTTCGCCAAGCGGTCGCAGCAGCGAAAAATAGCCGACGTCCGGCGTAATATGGGTGGCGGCGTAGGCGGCGAAGCCTTCTTCGAACGCCAGCGACTTGCTGTACTGGTGGTTTATCTCCTGCCCGTTATAGACCACGTTCGGCGTGCTGGCGGAATGTTCGTTGGCCATCACGACGGCGCTTAACCCGCTGCGGATCGCGGTCGCGAAGGCGATGACGCTCAGGATCGCGGTAATCGGGACATGGCCGTTCAACGCGCCTTCCTTGTTCAACGTTATCAGTGCCGGGGATATCGCGCGCGTGGCCGTGAGGGCCGGAAGCGCCGCGGTTTCGATTGTGGCTTTGATGGGCGCGGCGATGCCGCCGGGCGCCGAAAGCGCGAACAGCGTGACGGCTTCCCCCGCACCGCGCAGGCATTCGAGCGCGACGATAGAATCCTTGCCCCCGCCGACGGGCACGAGCAGACCCCCGCCGGGCGCAAGCCGCACCGGCGCGGGTGGCGCGGCGGCGTCATCGACCGCGAACTTCAGCCTGCCGCGCAGATCGAGTTTGTTGACGTATGAAAATTCCCCAAGCCCGTTGCGATACACGGTTTCGATAAAATCCGCTGTCGCGCGATCAAGCGGGAAAGCGTTGCATTTAAGATGCGTGGGCGCATAGGCCTTGTAATAGCTGACGCCTGCGAGCAGGAACAAAACCCGCGCGGTGCTGTCAAACGCCGCATGGCTTTCGGCCAAAAGATCGCGGCCGGGGGGCGGGAAAACGATGGTTTCTTCGAATGCCGGGCCGTCTTCGAACGCGTAATGGAGCCGCAAGGTGTTGCTGGCGCGGTCGAACGCGTAGCGGTCGAAGATAAAGGTTTTGTCGGGCGCCGGAACGGCGTGCGCGGCTGTGCTTTGCTGCATGGGGCGCGAGTGTAGCCGATTTATGCGGCTGCACAAACTATCCGGCTTATAGCGCGGTTGCGGGAATTAGCCCGCCTGCGCGGTGCGGAAATCGTAGATTTCTTCTTCTTCGTCAAGCAGGTCCTTGACGGCTTCGGTCGTAGCGGCTTGCTTGCCGGCGGCCTTCTTTTCGCCCTTGCCGGCGGCGCGCAGCGCTTCGGCCATTTGCGAGATGGCGCCGGTCACGATCCCGAACAGCATGGTGGCATCGTCGATATCCACCGCCGCATCGATGTGCACGAGCGGGTTGCGGTAGCGATCCTTGATCTGGACCAGCAATTGCACCACGCGCGCATCCGGCGCGTTTTTGCCTTCGGGGGTTTCTTCGGCCAGCGAAGCGAGTTTGCGCAGATAGGTGGCGAGGTTGCGTTCCGCCTTGCTCGGCAGTGCGGCGGAGAACATATCGAAGTATTTTTGAACCATCAGCTCGGTCGCGCGCAGCATATGCATGGTGGCGGCGGTGCCCATCCCGAAGCTCAGCGCCTTGCCGGATTCGTTCAGTTCGTGCTGCGCCGCCGGCGGCACCTGGGCCAGCAGCGTTTTGGGAATTGCGGCGCTTGCATTTTCGACCAGATCGCCGGTGGCGTAGATGCCGCGGCGTTCGGCCTGATAGGATGTCTGGCGTGCGAATTCGGCCGCGAGCGCTTGTTCGAACCGTTCGATATGGGTTTGCAGCAGCATCATTTCCTGCGGGTCGGCTGCGGTTTCGCTCGAAGGAAAGCGCAGCTGCTTGCTGCTTTGATCGATGAAGTATTTTTCGAACAGCGAGCTGATCGCGGTCAGCAGGCGCACGGCTTCGACGCGCGCGACGGTCAGCTCGACCGGCTCGCCCTTGATCAGGGCGTCAAGCAGCTTCTGTGCATCGGTCAGCGGAACGAAAAGATCGGCAACGTTACCCTGGGCGCGACCGTTGAACAGGCCGTGCAGCTTGGCACCGAGATCGTAAAACCTGAATTGGTTCAGTTGCTGCATGTCAAAACGGCCTAAAAACTTTCTGTGGCGCCGGCGTGCGCTATGCAAGCGGCGCGGAAATTACTTTGGCTTAATTTTGCGGCTTATTTTTGCCGTACCGGCCAAGCAGCCAAATGCACTTTAGCCCTTTTGCGCCACGTTTGACGCGGCCCTCGTTATAGTGATCTTGGCCTTGATATACAACGCGATTCATCAGTTTCATCACGATTTTGTCATTTTTTTGCTTAACCATGGAGGCGCAATATTCGTGCGCGTTCTGTTAACCATGAAACAGTATGAAACTGCTTGCAATTGTATCGAACGGCATAAGATGTACTGCATGTGCCATCGGCAAGCGTGAAATTTTTATCCACAAGCAAGTATGCAGGCGACGTAAAATTTTGTGCCGAATCGCTAGCCTGTTAACTTGTTGGCACAAACAAACCCCGCCGATTCGGCCAACGGAGATTCCCATGAAACTTGAAATCACAATGCCCAAAGCGGCCCTGTTCGGGGCAGTCGCGGCTGCGCTTGCCGCCTTTGCCTTCATCGCAACGCTTGGCGCCGCGCCGGCCGAAGCGCAGCGCACCGGCCCCTATCAGATCATGCATCACAGCAACACGACCGCGAACGCCGGCGTTTTCCGGCTTGATACCGTGAGCGGCGAGGTGAGCTATTGTTATGTGACCGGTGAAGCTTTGAACGCGCAATCGAAGCTCGTTTGCACGCAAGCTTCACGGTAAGCGCCATGGTTTTCGGTTTTCTCGATCGCGCCGCGCGCGCCACGCCACTTACCTTGCTTACGGAAAAACAATTCACGCCGTGGCACAGGAAGCAACCTGCGCGCGTGAAAAACTGGCTTAAGGCGCAAGGCTTCAAACCCGAAGCGGGCAGGCATATTGCGTTGCCCGGCGCGGGAGGCCGGATCGAACGCGTGATCGTGCTTACGGGGCCGCAGCCCGGCGGCTGGGATATCGCGGACTTGCCGAGCAAGCTTCCGGAAGGCGCTTACCGTATCGAAGGCGCGCTCGATGCGCCCGCCGCCACGCTGCTTGCCACCGGCTGGGCGCTCGGGAGTTATCGCTATGGCCGCTACAAGAAGGCCGGAAGCAAAATGGCGCAGCTGGTGTGGCCCAAAACGGCTTCGCGCGACGCGGTGCAACGTATCGCCGGTGCGATTTATCGCGGCCGCGACCTGATCACGACGCCCGCGGAAGATTTGGGCCCGGCCGAACTGGCGGCCGAGGTGCGGGCTGTCGCCGCACACTATGGTGCAAAATGCGCCGTCATCGCCGGCGAACAGCTTTTGCAAAAAAATTACCCGATGGTCCATGCCGTGGGCCGCGCGAGCAGCCGCGCGCCGCGCCTGATCGATTTGCGCTGGGGCAAGCCCGGTGACCCGTTGGTCGCGCTTGTCGGCAAGGGGGTCGTGTTCGATACCGGCGGGCTGGATATCAAGCCATCGTCCGGCATGATCATGATGAAGAAGGATATGGGCGGCGCCGCCTGCGCGCTCGGGGTGGCCGAGATGGTGATGGACGCCGGACTGCCGGTGCGGCTCAGGCTCTTGATCCCGGCGGTGGAAAACGCGATTGCGGGCAACGCCTTTCGGCCTTCCGACGTGCTGTCTTCGCGCAAGGGGCTGAAGGTGGAGGTTGGCAACACCGACGCCGAAGGGCGGCTGGTGCTGGCTGACGCGATGACCGAGGCTGATAGCGAAAAACCTGCGCTGATGATCGATTTTGCCACGCTGACGGGTGCGGCGCGCGTGGCGCTTGGCGCGGATTTGCCCGCGCTGTTCAGCAATGATGACGGTTTGGCGGAAGATTTGCTTGCCGCGGGCCGCGAGGTGGCCGATCCGCTGTGGCGGCTGCCGCTTTGGCACCCCTATGGCCGGGAGCTGGACAGCAAGATCGCCGATATCAACAGCGCACCCGGCGGCGGCTATGGCGGGGCGATTACCGCTGCGCTGTTCCTTGAACGCTTTGTCGGCGCGAAGACGCCTTGGGCGCATATCGATCTGATGGCGTGGAACCGTGCGGGCAAGCCCGGCCGCCCGGAAGGCGGCGAGCCCATGACAGCGCGCGCGGTTTACCGCATGCTGGAAAAGAAGTTCGGGAAGAAAAAAGCGGCTTAGGCGATTTTGCCGCCGGCCTGTTTTTGTGCCGGGGCGGGGGTGATCGCTTCACCCTGATCAGCGAGCGCGGCGTAATCGCCGGTCGTACGACCGAGCCTGTCTTCGCCTTCCATATAATTGCCCCCTGCGGCAACGAAGGCGATGACGGCATCGGCGCCCTGTGCCGTGGCAATCATGGCGATATCGGTGCCGTTGTTATCGGTCGCTACGGTGAGTCTGCCGTTCGCCTGCGTGAAGGCGCGGATAGCGCGGGCGCCGTTCGCGGCGGCGTACATCGCCGCCGACATGCCGGAAGCATCCGCCTGATGATCGAAGCGCGCGCCGACTTCGGCGAAAGCGCGGATCGCGTCGGAACCCTTGCTGGCGGCAACCATGCCCGCCGTGCGGCCATCAAAATCGGGCACATCCGTGAAGCGGCCACCGGCCAGCGCAAAAGCGAGGATGGATTCGGCGCCGCTTTCGGCGGCGTACATCGCTGCGGTGCGGCCCTGTTCGTCGGTCTGTTCGTTGAAGCGGCCACCGGCGGCGGCGTATTGGTTGATGGCGCGCGCCCCGTGCCAGCAGGCGATCATCGCGGCCGTCATGCCGCTACCGTTCGCGAGAGTCTGGTCAGCGCCGTCAGTGATGGCGGGCGCGATAATCGTCATATCCGCCACGCGCAGGCCGCGCAGGAGAGATTCATTTGCCGCTTGGGTGTCATTTTTTTGCATCTGTGTTCCTTGAATCAAAATCGTAATGTCCGAGTCTAAGCGATTCAAATTATGAGTGTTTTATAGCACGCGATTCCGGACGGTGAAAGCATCATCGAATCAAATTATTTTCTCTGAACAATCAACACCTTGCGAATCAATCGAAGGAGGGCCAGAGTACGGACACGTTTTCGATTCCTCTTTCCTCCGCTCAAACCCGACAGGTGATTATCGTGGCAATCAATCTTCAATCTCTCGAACTGTGGCGGCATGCCCTTACGGCCAGCGTCCGCGCCGACTCCCCCGATCTTTCCGCGCGCCAGATGGCGTTGCTGCTCAATGTGTATCTGACCGAAGGTCCGCACACCGTGCGCGGCCTTGCGGCCGACCTGAAGGTTTCCAAGCCGGCGATCAGCCGCGCGCTCGACCGTTTGGGCGAGCTTGGCTATGTGCGCCGCAAGCGCGACGAGCTGGACCGCCGCAATGTGCTGGTGCAACGCACCGTCGCGGGTTCGGTGTTCCTTGTGGAATTCGCCAACCTCGTGAACGCTGCGCAGGCGCATCTGGCCACGCTGCCGGATCTGCCGGTCATGATCGCGCCGGACGTGGAAGAGGGCGAAGAGGATGCAGCCACCGGCCGTCCTGCCGCCGGAACGCCGCAGCAGCCCGGTTGGGTTGACGCCGCCGAATAACGCCTGAGGCAAAGAGTAATCGACAGGGCCCCCGCGCAAGCCGGGGCCCTGTTTATTTATGACGTTTTTTTTAACGCGGGGGGATGCTAGAACGGCAGCCATGGCAGAAAAGCTCGATCTCCGCGTCAACGCCTACCGGCCCGATCTGGCGGCCGTGAGCCTGCGCAGCCGCTACCAAGCCGGGCGCTATGTGAAGCCGCAGATTTACCGCTGCACGGCGGGCAGGCTGCCGGTTTATGCCGCGCGCGACCTTTCGGGCCGGATGATCAGCGAATTGCGCTACGGCGAATTCGCCGACGTTTACGAAACCACGGACGGTGTTACCTGGTTGCAGAACCGGACGGACCAGTATGTCGGCTATGCTTCGGCTGAAGGGCTTTCAGAGCTGGTTGCAAACCCTTCCCATCAAATCAATGTGTTGCGGACTTTTCTTTATAGCGAAGCTGATATCAAATCCCCCCCGCTGGACGGGTTGATGCTTGGCTCCATGGTCGATGTGGTCGAACAGGCGGGGCAAGGTGGCGATGCCATGGCCCGGCTCGGCCCCGGCGGCTGGGTGTGCATGAAGCATCTGGCTGCCATCGGTCCGCTCGAGGCCGATTATGTGACAACCGCCGGGCGGCTTCTGGGCGCGCCCTATCTTTGGGGCGGGCGCAGCCCGCTTGGTGTCGATTGCTCGGGGCTCGTTCAATTCGCGCTCAACCTTGCAGACCTGGAATGCCCGCGCGACAGCGATATGCAGGAAGCCGCCTTCGGCCGGCCGCTGGAGGGCGATTGGCAGGCGCATGATTACCGCCGCGGTGATATCGTGTTCTTCAAGGGGCATGTGGGCATCATGACGACCGCAAGCCACATCATCCATGCCAACGCCCATCATATGCAGGTAGCGGTGGAGCCGCTCGCCGAGCTTGTGGCGCGCGGCGTAGCGGTCACGAGCGTCGGGCGGCCCTAAGCCTAGTGCAGCGTCTCGAGGTTGAAGGCGGCTGCGATCAGCGCGCGCGTATAATCGGCTTCGGGCGCGCCGAAAATCCGCTCCGCCGTGCCTTGTTCAACAACCTTGCCATCTTTCATTACGATCACGTGGTGCGAAAGCGCCTTCACGACCCGCAGATCGTGGCTGATGAACATATAGGCGAGGTTATGCCTTGCTTGCAGATCGCGCAGCAGTTCGACGATCTGCGCCTGCACCGACATATCGAGCGCGCTTGTGGGTTCATCGAGCACGATGAATTTGGGCTTGAGGACAAGGGCGCGGGCGATGGCGATACGCTGGCGCTGGCCGCCGGAAAATTCGTGCGGGTAGCGGTGCCGCGCTTCGGCTTCGAGCCCCACTTCCTGCAAGGCGTCGGTAATGCGTTGTGTGCGCCCGGCTTCATCGGGGCACAGGCCATGGATATCGAGCCCTTCGGCCACGATATCGCCCACCGCCATGCGGGGGCTAAGGCTGCCATACGGGTCCTGGAACACGACCTGCATATCGCGGCGCAGCGGGCGCAGCTGCTTGCGGGTTAGCGCTTGCACCGGCCTGTTGCCAAGGAAGACGATGTCGCCCTTGCTGGGCAGCAGCCGCAGCATGGCGAGGCCGAGCGTGGTTTTGCCGCTGCCGCTTTCGCCCACAATGCCCACGGTTTCCCCCGCCCGCACGGTAAGCGAAATGCCGTCAACCGCGCGCACATAATCGGCCACGCGGCGCAGCACGCCTTTTTTGATCGGGAAATATACCTTTATATCCTGCGCACGCATGATTTCGGGCGCGTCTTCGCGCACCGGGCTGACATGCCCTTTGGGTTCGGCCGCGAGCAATTCTTGCGTATAGGCGTGGCCGGGGGCTGCGAAAACCTGCTGTGCCGGGCCTTGTTCCACGATTTTTCCGTGCTGCATGACACAGACCTTGTCGGCCATTTTGCGGACGATACCGAGATCGTGCGTGATCAGCAGCATCGCCATGCCGAATTTCGCCTGCAACTCCTTCAGCAATTTCAGAATCTGCGCCTGTATGGTGACATCAAGCGCGGTCGTGGGTTCGTCCGCGATCAGCAGGTCGGGTTCGTTGGCCAGCGCCATGGCGATCATCACGCGCTGGCGCTGCCCGCCTGAAAGTTCGTGCGGGAAGGCGCCGAGCCGCTTTTCGGCGGCGGGGATGCCGACAAGACGCAGCAATTCAAGCGTGCGCGCCCGCGCCGCTTCGCCCTGCAAGCCCTTATGGATCAGCAAAATCTCGCCGATCTGTTTTTCCACCGTGTGCAGCGGGTTGAGCGAGGTCATGGGTTCCTGAAACACCATGGCGATGCGGTTGCCGCGTATGGCGCGCAGCGCATCTTCCCCGGCGCCGCACAATTCCTGCCCGTTGAACAAAATATTGCCGCAAGGGTGCGTGGCAGCGGGGTAGGGCAGAAGCTGCATCACCGAAAGCGCGGTGACCGATTTGCCCGAACCGCTTTCACCAACAAGCGCCAGCGTTTCGCCCCGGCCGATAGTAAAAGACGCGCTTTCGACCGCGCGCACTTCGTTTTTGCCCGCGTTGAAGGTAACGGAAAGGTTTTCGACCGCCAGCAGGGTCATTTTCCGCCCCCTTTCCATAGCTTGCGCGGATCGAACGCATCGCGCACCGCTTCGCCCACGAAGATCAGAAGCGTCAGCATGGTTGCCAGCACCATGAAGGCGGTGATACCGAGCCACGGCGCTTGCAGGTTATTTTTGCCCTGATTGAGCAGCTCGCCCAGCGAGGCGGAGCCGGGAGGCAACCCGAACCCGAGAAAATCGAGCGCGGTAAGCGTGGTGATCGAGCCGTTGAGGATGAAAGGGATGAAGGTCAGCGTCGCCACCATGGCGTTGGGCAAAACATGCTTGAACATAATGGTGGCATCGCCCGCGCCAAGCGCCTTCGCGGCGCGCACATAATCGAAATTGCGGCCGCGCAGGAATTCGGCGCGCACGACGCCCACGAGGCTCATCCACGAAAACAGCAGCATGAGCAGCAGCAGCCACCAGAAATTCGGTTGCACCAGCGAAGCGAGGATGATCAGCAGGTACAGCACCGGCATGCCGGACCATATTTCGATCACGCGCTGGAAGATCAGATCGGTCTTGCCGCCGAAATAACCCTGCACCGCGCCCGCAATCACGCCGATCACCGATGAAAGGATGGTCAGCGTCAGCCCGAACAGGACGGAGATGCGAAAGCCATAGATCACGCGCGCCAGCACGTCGCGGCCCTGATCATCGGTCCCGAGCCAGTTTTCGCCGGAAGGCGGGGCCGGGGCGGGCACCTGCAAGCCGTAGTTGATGGTGTTGTAGGAATAGGGAATGAGTGGCATCACCATCCAGCCCTTGGCGGCAATCAGGTTTGCCACATAGGGGTCGCGGTAATTCGCCTCGGTTTCAAACTCGCCGCCGAAAACGGTTTCCGGATAAGCGGTGAAGACAGGGAAATAGAGCTGCCCTTCGTAGCGGACCAGCAGCGGCTTGTCGTTGGCAATGAATTCGGCGCCCAGCGTGACGAAGAACAGCAGGAGGAAAAGCCAAAGCGACCAGAAACCGCGCTTGTTGGCGCGGAAGTTCACGAGCCGCCGCCGGTTGAGGGGAGAAAGCTTCATGTTTGCCGCGCCTCGAAATCGATGCGCGGATCGACAAGGGTATAAACGATATCGCCGATCAGGTTCATGATCAGCCCGAGAAAGGTGAAGAAATACAGTGTGCCGAACATCACGGGGTAATCGCGGTTGATCGCCGCTTCGAAGCTCAGCAGCCCAAGCCCGTCAAGCGAGAAAATCACCTCGATCAGCAACGCGCCGGTAAACAGGATGGCGATGAAGGCGCCGGGAAAGCCCGCGATCACGATCAGCATGGCGTTGCGGAACACATGGCCGTACAGCACGCGCTTCTCGCTCAGCCCCTTGGCGCGGGCGGTCACCACATATTGCTTGTTGATTTCATCGAGAAACGAATTTTTGGTCAGCATCGTCAGGCTGGCGAAGCCGCCAATCACCATGGCGGCGACGGGCAGCGCGATATGCCAGAAATAATCGATAATCTTGCCCGGCGTGGAAAGCTGATCCCAGTTATCGGAAAACAGCCCGCGCAGCGGGAACCAATCAAGATAACGCCCGCCGGCGAACAGCACGATCAGAAGCACTGCGAACAGGAAGCCCGGTATCGCGTAACCGACGATAACGGCTGCGCTGGTCCATACATCGAACGGCGAGCCATCCTTCACCGCCTTGCGGATACCGAGCGGTATGGAAATGAGATAGACGATCAGCGTGGTCCAGAGACCGAGCGAGATCGAAACCGGCATCTTCGCGAGCACGAGATCGACCACCTGTTCGTCGCGGAAGTATGATTTGCCGAAATCGAAACGCAGATAATTCCCCATCATCAGCAAAAAGCGTTCATGCACCGGCTTGTCGAATCCGAACTGGATCTCAAGCTCCCGGATCAGCTCGGGGTCCACGCCTTGCGCGCCGGGGTAGCGGCCTGCGCCTTCGCTGCTCATTTGCTGTTGCTGGTTCATGGCGCGCGCCGCCTGATCGCCGCCCGCGCCGCTAAAGCGTGCGGTGGCATCAACCGCGCTGCCCTGCAATTTGGCGATCACCTGCTCCACCGGGCCGCCGGGTGCCGCTTGCACGATGATGAAGTTCAGCACCATGATGCCCAGAAGTGTAGGCACGATCAGCATCAGGCGGCGGAGGATATAGGCGATCATGGAAGGACGGTAGCAGGGGAAACATGAAAAACACAGACGAAAAAAATTTATAAAGGCCGGTGCCGGCAAGGGCAAGTTACCGTCGGGGGGATTATACTGCATGGCATCGTCTTGTTCCTTGCTACGGGTCATGCACATGAAGTTTCCGTTCCCGAGCGCTCCGTACTGGCGCCTGTACGTGCCGAAGCTTGTCACTGTCATGCGGCAGGGTTACGGATGGGCCGATCTGCGGCAGGACGTGCTTGCCGGGCTAACGGTGGCCGTTGTCGCGCTGCCGCTTGCCATGGCGTTGGCGATAGCTTCCGGAACTTCGCCTGATAAAGGGCTGGTAACGGCTATCGTCGCGGGATTCCTGATCTCGGCCCTCGGCGGCAGCCGTTTCCAGATAGGCGGGCCGACGGGCGCGTTTGTTGTCGTCGTATTCAACGTGATCGACAAATTCGGCTATGACGGGCTTGTCGTCGCCACGTTGATGGCGGGCGCCATGCTCGTGATCTCCGGATTTGCCCGGCTCGGCACTGTGATCAAGTATATTCCGCAGCCCGTGATCACCGGTTTCACCGCAGGCATTGCCGTCATTATCTTTTCAAGCCAGGTGGGCGAATTTTTCGGCTTGCAGCTTGAAAAGGTTCCGGCCGACTTCCTTGAAAAATGGCAGGTCTATGCCGCCAACTGGGAAGCCTACAGTGGCGTGACGCTTGGCGTTGCCGCGCTTTCGCTGGCGCTGATTGTTGCCTTGCGCAAACTGTCACCGAAGCTTCCGGCATTCCTGCTGACCGTTTTGCTCGGTTCGGTTCTGGTCTGGGCCTTCGGCCTGCAAACTGAAACCATCGGCACGCGTTTCGGCGGCATAACGGCGGCGCTGCCTGTCCCGGCCATACCGGAATTCACGCTGTTTCGTCTTAAGGAACTGCTGCCGAGCGCGTTCACCATTGCCTTTCTGGCGGGGGTTGAATCGCTGCTTTCCGCCGTGGTGGCCGATGCGGTCACCGCGCGGCGGCATCGCTCCAACTGCGAGCTTGTGGCGCAGGGCGTGGCCAACATGGCATCGGCGCTGTTTGGCGGCCTTCCGGCCACCGGCGCGATCGCGCGCACGATGACCAATATTCGCTCCGGCGCACGTTCGCCGATTGCCGGCATCATGCATGCCGTATTTCTTCTGGTGTTTATCGTGGTTGCCGCGCCGCTGGCGGCCTATATCCCGCTCGCCAGTCTTGCCGCCGTGCTGATGATCGTCGCGTGGAACATGAGCGAGGTTGAACGCATAAGATCGCTGCTGCGTGCGACATGGGGCGAACGAATGACGCTGCTCGTTACCTTCGGTCTTACGGTGCTGGTTGATCTTACCGTGGCGATCGAGGCGGGCGTGGTGATGGCGGCCATCCTGTTTATGGTGCGTATGACCCGTGTCGTGGAGATTCAATCGCAGGGGCAGTATGGCGATGCCGACATGGACGATTTTACGCGGCAGGCCGATCCCTATATGCGGCGTGGCGCTTTACCTCCCGGCGTGGAGTTGCTGCAAATTCGCGGGCCTTTCTTCTTCGGCGCCACGGGCAGGTTGCTTGACGCGCTGGATGATATGGCGGCGCCCGCAAGGATATACCTGCTTGATCTGCAGTACGTACCGTTCATAGACGCAACGGGCGCGCATGCGTTAAGCGATTTTGTGGGTCGTGTGCGCCGGCAGGGCGGGCATGTCATTATATTCGGACTGCAGCAGCAGCCGCTTTCCATGATCGACCGTATGCAGGTCGCTGAAGGGCAGGACAATATCGACCTTGTCGGTACATATGAGAACGCCCGTGACCGGGCGGGCATATTGCTGAAAGCGTGAAACGATCAGCTCTTGCCTTCCGCCCGCTTCTGCAGCGCGTTGATTTTTGCGGCCTTTGCCGGGTCGGTCCACCACAGATCGGGGATGCCGAGGCCGTATTTCGGCGTTTCAGCCGGCCTGCCGAACTTGTCCCAGTAGGCTAGGCGGTAGATGCCCACATGCCATTGCGGGATCACATAGTGATGCCATAGCAATACGCGGTCGAGCGCGCGGCAGACCGCCACCAGCTCTTCCCGGCTTTCGGCCTTGACCAGCTTTTCAAGCAAAGCATCCACCGCCGGGTCTTTCACGCCGATCAGGTTGCGGCTGCCTTTTACATCCGCCTTGGCTGACCCCCAGAAATCGAACTGTTCGTTGCCGGGCGATAGCGATTGCGCGAAGACGTGGATGATCATGTCGAAATCAAAACCGTCGATCATGTTCTGATACTGCGCGCTGTCAACCAGCCGGAAATCGGCCTTGATGCCGAGCCGTTCAAGGTTGCGCAGATAGGGTTGCACCCAGCGGTCGAAGGCCGCGGTTTCGTTGATGATCGTGAAGGTGAACGGTTCCCCCGCCGCGTTGACGAGCTTGCCGTCCTTCAGCGACCAGCCCGCTTCGCGCAAAAGCGCGGTGGCGCGGCGCAGGTTTTCGCGGTTGTTGCCGCTGCCGTCGGTCACGGGGTTTTTGTATTCCTTGGTGAAGACTTCGTCCGGGATCCGGCCGCGCAGCGGCTCCAGCAGCTTGAGTTCGGCTTCCCCCGGCAGGCCGCGCGCGGCCAGCTCGGAATTGGCAAAATAGCTGCCGCTGCGTTTATAGGCACCGAAAGCGATATTCTTGTTGGCCCATTCGAAATCGAACGCGTAGTTCAGCGCTTCGCGCACGCGCGGGTCCTTGAACAGCGGGCGGCGGGTGTTCACGACAAAAGCCTGCATGCCCGCCGGCAGCTCGTTCGCGATTTCCTTTTTCACGATCCAGCCTTCCTTGACCGGTGGCGCGTTGTAGGCGGTGGCCCATTCCTTGGCGATATTCTCGTTACGGAAATCATAGCGGCCCGCGAACAGCGCTTCGAGCGCGATGGTCGCGTCGCGGTAATAATCGTAATAAATCACATCGAAGTTGTAGCGTCCGCGGTTGACCGGCAGATCCTTGCCCCACCAGTCTTCCACGCGGCGGAAGCTGATCGCGCGGCCCTGATCGACCTTTTCGACCTTGTAAGGCCCGCTACCGAGCGGCGGTTCCAGCGTGGTGGCGGCGAAATCGCGGGTTTTCCAGTCATGCTCCGCCAGCACCGGCAATTGGCCCATGATCAGCGGCAATTCGGTGTTGCCTGCCTGCTTGAAGGTAAACTTTACGCTGTGCGGGCCGGTCTTTTCCGCCTTCGCCACATCGCGGTAATAGCTGCGATAAAAAGGGTGGCCCTTTTCGCTCAGAATGTTGAAAGAAAAAATCACGTCTTCGGGGCGCACCGGCTTGCCATCGTGGAAGCGCGCCTCGGGCCGCAGATGGTATTCAACCCAGCTTTTATCGCTCGCCACCGCGACGCTTTCCGCCACCAGCCCATATTGGCTGAAAGGTTCGTCGAGCGATGCTTCCATCAGCGTCTCGACCGTTAAAGCCATGCCGTCGGCCGCGAGGCCTTTGAGGATGAAGGGGTTGAGGTTGTCGAAGGTGCCGATAGCGGCGAGGTGTATATCCCCGCCCTTGGGCGCTGCCGGATTTGCGTAATCGAAATGCGAGAATGTGGCGGGGTATTTCGGCGCGCCATGCAGCGCGATACCGTGCGCCCCTTCTGCGGCCCTGGCGGAGTGCGGAAGACAGAGCGCGGCGATGACGAGTGCGGCGGCCGCAAGGCCGCTAAGGTTTTTCATACAAGCCCCCTTGGATATTATTTCCGCGCGCTGGCCAATGCGCCCAGCTGGGCCCAGCGCTGCTGCGAGATCAGATGGGCATAAACCAGCCCGACCCAGCCCTGATGCCGCCATGCCACGAATACATCGTCCGGCAATGACTGGAAGCGGTTTTCGTCGATCGTCAGAAAGCCGCTGACCTTGTGCTTGTCGCCCGCGGGCGTATCGATTTCGATATTGCGTTCGACCAGCAGGTTGTGTTGGCGCATCGCTTTCATGAAAGCGTCGGTTGCTTCGCCTTGCTGGCGCAGCGCGGCGCAGAACTGCAGCGCCTTGTCGGTCACATCCGAAGGCTTGCCGTTTTCGAACAGCGCAAGATCGGCATCTTCGCCGAACAGGTTGGAGGCTTCGTCGATGCACAGCACGAGCTGGCGGTTGGTAGTGTCATCGATCAGGATGAAGGGGTAGCGGCGGATATAGGCGGGCACATAATGGCCCTTTTCCCATTGGCCTTGTTTGCTGATGAAAAGATTGGTGCTTGGTGTCACACCGGTCACGATGGCGGGCACCGGATCTTGCGTGGCGAGGAATACGATGGGGTATTGCGTGGCGGCGACGAAGAATTCGTCGATCACCAGCGGAATGGCGTTCGATTTGGCGGCGAAGCTGTAATCGCCGAGGCGGCGGATCTTGCGGCCGGCGTCTTGCGTGCTGTCGAGCACGCGGGGCTTCTGATAGAACAGCGGAAGGGCGGCCTGACCGGCCTGGGTAGCTGCTTGTGGCTCTGCTGTCGCCGTCGTCACAACGCCTCCGACTCTGTTTCCAATGCCGTGAAATGTATATGATTTTTGCCGGCAAGGCTATGGGCCATGTCAGCGCCCGGCCCTTTTGCCCGGGAACCAGTGGCGACCCTGTTTATCCTCGATTTCAATGAGCCAGAGGTCCGGGTCGTAGGACGCTTGCTGCCGCATTGCGGAATCGGCTTCTTTTTCCGGCAGCGGATCGGTTTTCGTGAGCGGCGACCAGACAAGTTCGTCACCTATCCGTACCTGCGTCAGTAAATGAGCATGACCATCGAGCCGGTTGATTTTTAACAAAATTGTACCGCCCGCAAGGTCGCCCTTGCGGATAACGACAATCGGCACGCCTTCGGCGGCGGCGGTGCGAATCTGTGCGTTGACGATCAGATCGGTGCGGAGGCGGTCATCTGCCATGGGGGCAGGGTATCAGGCGGCGGCGATGTCGCGCAAACTGACCGCGGCGCGACCGAGCGACAGGCTGCGATCAAGGGTTACGGCTGTAACGGCGATCTGGCCTTTGCGCATGATGGCGATATCGCTTTCCTCGTCGCCTACATTTTCGGGCGTGCGGCCGAGCGAGAACCAGTAGTAATTGTTTTCGCGCTTATCGGTGCGCTCCTCGACCTCGATCCTGGTGATGTTCTTGGTGCCCGCGCGCGCGTATGCAAAATCGCGGATCATGTCGGGCGGAATATCGGGGATGTTGACCGATAGGCAAGTATCCTTGCGCCAGCCCTTGGCAAGGAAATGTTGCAGCAAGGTGGGGATATGCGCCCGCGCCGGTTCCCAATTGATGCTGTCGCGGCTTTGGCATTCCTGGCTCAGCGCGATCGAAGGCACGCCCAGCATCAGCCCGCACAGCGCCGCGCCTACGGTGCCGGAAAGATTGATCTCGTCGCCCACATTGCGGCCGGCATTGACGCCGGAGAGCAAAAGGTTCGGCCTGTTTTCGCGCATCAGATGGCCGAGCGCCATGGCGACGCAATCGGATGGCGTGCCGGAAACCGCAAACACGCGTTCGGTGCGCTGCTGAACGCGGATGGGTTCGGTAAGCGTAATTGTTTGGCCGGTGCCGCTGCGGTCATGATCGGGCGCGATCACCCAGACTTCTTCAGCCATCGCGGCGGCGATATCGTGCAAAAGGGTAAGACCGGGCGCGTCAATACCGTCATCGTTTGTAATCAATATGCGTGGCAGGCGAATGGACATCACTGAATCAATGCCGGTTGTTTTAAAATCAGGCTAACAATAGCCGCTTTTACCCGCGAGGCAAGCGCGGCAGCGGCAAGCCGAAGGCCGATTATGGTTAATTTCCGCTCTGTTCCAGCGATTTCCAAGCCTGCAGCTTGCGATAAAGCGTGGAGGGGCTGACTTCAAGCAGCGCGGCGGCGCGCGGCACTTCCTGCCCTGTTGTCACAAGCGCGTTCATGATCGCTTCCTTTTCCGTAAGCCACAGCGGTTTGACCGGCACGGGCGCAAGCGCTTGCGGTACGACCGTGCCGCCGTTCGCGCTTTCCCCGTCCGCGCCCACGGGCGCGTGTTGCAAGGCTTCGGGCAGCATGGCGGGCGTGACGGCGGGGCCGTTATGCAGCACGACCACGTTGCGCATGACATTTTCAAGTTCGCGCACATTGCCCGGCCAATCGTGGCGGCGCAGCATCGCTTCGGCCGCCGGGGTGAGGGCGGTGAAACCCTTGCCCTCCTCGCGCGCGAATTTTGCAAGGAAATAGAGCGCGAGGATGATAATGTCGTCATCCCGTTCACGTAGCGGCGGCATATCGACCGGCACGACATGCAGGCGGTAATACAGGTCTTCACGGAAATTCCCGGCCTTCACCTCGGCCATCGGGTCGCGGTTGGTGGCGGCCACGATCCGGACATCGACCTTTTCTGCCTTCGTGCTGCCGATTTGCTGCACCTCGCCGGTCTGGATGAAGCGGAGCAGCTTGACCTGCAGCTCGAGCGGCATTTCGCCAACCTCGTCGAGGAACAGTGTGCCGCCATCGGCGGCCTTGCCCGCACCGATCTGGTCGCCGACCGCGCCGGTGAAGGAACCTTTGATGTGACCGAAGATATGGCTTTCAAGCAATTCGTGGGGGATCGCAGCGCAGTTCATGGCGATAAAGGGCGCCGCCCGGCGCGGGCTGGCTTTATGGACCGCCTGCGCCGCCAGTTCCTTGCCGGTGCCGCTTTCACCGGTGATGAATACGCTGGCCTTGCTGGCGGCGACCGAATCGATGATGCGATAGACCGCCTGCATGGCCGGGGATTTGCCGATGAAATCGTAGAATCCTTCCTGATCAAGCGCCTGGCGCAGTTCCCGCACCTCGTGCCGCAATGCGCGCTGCGAAAGCGCGTTCTTCAATGTCACCTGCAGCCGCGCGGCGGGGAAGGGTTTGACGATAAAATCGAACGCGCCTTCGCGCATAGCCTCGACCGCAACATTCACCGAACCGTGCGCCGTGATGATCACGACCGGTATTTCCGGGTTGCTGGCATGCAGCTTTTTCAGGACCTTGATGCCGCTGATATCGGGCAGGACGATATCGAGCACCACGGCGGAGGGCAGGCTTTGCGCGAGCGCATCGAGCGCATCGTTGCCGCACGCGACATGGTGCGGGCTGTAGCCGGCGGCTTTCAGATATTCTTCGTAGGTGCGCGCCAGCGACAACGTATCTTCGACCAGCAGGATGGTGTTGTCGTGCAGCATGGGGTGGCGCCGTCGGCTTGCGGTGGATCGACCAAGCCTAGCCGCGCAAAGATTGATGAATGGAAAATCCGGAGCATATGCGCATATGCACAAAAGCAAACGGGCGGGGAATGCCCGCCCGTTCGAAAACCTTTCGTGCGCCGAAGACTAGAAGCCTTCGCGCTCCTTGCGCTTGCGCTCAACCTTGCGCTGGCGGCGGATAGCTTCGGCGCGTTCGCGCGCCTTCTTTTCCGACGGCTTTTCGTAATTGCGGCGCAGCTTCATTTCGCGGAATACGCCTTCGCGCTGCATCTTTTTCTTCAGGACCCTCAGGGCCTGATCGACGTTGTTATCACGGACCAGAACTTGCACGCGTTATCACTCCATCCCGTTTCGAGAATGCCTGTGGCGGGCGACCCCCGCCACGCCGAAGAGGCGCTTCTATAACACATTCAAAAGGTTAAAAGGAAGTGTGCAGCAGGTCTTTTCGTAAAAATACGGTTTTGTAATTGAATCCAAAGGCTTTTTGCCCCATATCAGGGGCAGGAAATAAGCACGGAAAGGCCATATGACCCTGCATAAGCTTACATTCATGGGCAACCCGGTGCTGCGCGAGGTCGCGGCGCTGATCGAGCATCCGCAGGATGCCGTCCTTTTGCAACTGGTCGCCGACATGCACGAAACCATGCTGGCGGAAGAAGGGGTGGGGCTGGCGGCGCCGCAGGTCGGCATCAGCCAGCGTTTGTTCGTGTTCCGCGTGCCCGAAGAGCGCACCAGCGACGATAAAGACGATGCGCCGTGGCAGCACCAGACCCTGATCAACCCCGAGATCACGCCGCTAAGCGACGAGATGGAAATGGGATGGGAAGGCTGCCTCTCGATTCCCGGTTTGCGCGGCGTCGTGCCGCGCTACAAGCGCATCGGTTATCGCGGCATTGATGAAAAGGGCAAGATGGTCGAACGCGAAGCCGCCGGTTTCCACGCCCGCGTGGTGCAGCACGAGCTGGATCATCTTGATGGCGTGCTCTATCTTGATCGCATGAAGGATATGCGCCACCTGACTTTCGAAAGCGAAATGCATCACTTCATGAAGCAGGAGGAGATGTGATGACGGCGAAAAAGAAAAAGGATGCGCGCAAGAAAGCCGCGCCCGTGCAGGCGGAAGACCTGATGCTTGCAATTGTGCGGCAGGTTCCGCGCCATGGCTGGTCTGAAGCGGCCTTGCGGGCGGGCGCCGAAGCGGTTGGCGCCGAAGCGGTTGGCGCCGAAGCGGTTGGCGCCGCGCCCGGCGCGGTATATTTGCATTTCCCGCGCGGCGTGCGCGATGTTGTGGCGGCATTCAGCGCCTGGGCCGACCGGCGGATGCTTGCGGCCATAAAAAAAGCCGCGAACTTTACGCGTTGGCGCGTACGCGACAAAATTGCGTTCGGGGTGCAAGCCCGGCTTGAGGCGCTTGCGCCCTACCGCGATGCGGTGCGCGGGCTGTTGCCATGGGCGGCCGTGCCGCTGCACGCACCCTTTGCTTTGCGTCAGGCCTATGACACGACCGACGCAATGTGGCGCGCGGCGGGCGATACATCGACCGATTTCAATTTCTACACCAAGCGCGGTTTGCTGGTTTTCGTTTTGAAAACCACGACCTTCTTCTGGCTTGATGATGCATCGAAAGGGCAGGCGGAGACTTGGAAGTTCCTTGAACGCCGCATTGCCGAGGTTTTGAAGGTCGGGCAGAAGGCCGCAGCGCTGCGCGAGCTGAATATCGGTGCGCTGGCTGCATCTATCATCAAGCGCGCGGCCTAAAGGCCCGAACCCGCCAATCTTTACAATTCGCGCCGCTTTGGCATGATGGCGCATGCTTTGTTCGCGCCGCGCCTTTCTGGCCTATATGTCAGCCTTCGCCGTCACAGCCTGCGCGGGGCCGATGCGTTTTGCCGACAGTTTCAGCACGGAACGCCGCTTGTTGGTTAGCGGGCCGGATTGTATTTTCGCGTTCGATCTGGCCACGCGCGAACTCGCGGTCATCCAGACAGGTTTTCTGACCCACAGCTTTCTGCCGCACACCGACGACCCGGAAATGGTGCTGGCGATCGAACGGTGGGGCAGGCGCGCGGCCGAAATAAACCTCGCGGACGCTACGCTTACGCGCCGGCTTACCAGCCCGGAAAAGATGTGGTTCTTCGGGCACGGCATCAAGCCTGCTGGCGGTGATACCGTTTATATATCAGGCGTATCGTTTGAAAACGGCCATGGCTATCTGATGGGGTATGACGCCCGTTCGCTCGAGCCGATCGTCAAACACGATGTCGCCAATACGAATATCCATGAATGCCATATCTTGCCCGATGGCACGGCGATGGTGGCGAGTTCGGGTGTCACCGGCCGGGTTACATCGTTTTTCGAAGACGGCAAACGGGTCGAACCCGCCGCGCTGGTGCATGTGGATCTGACGGACGGCCGCGTGCTGGGCCGCAAGGTACTGGCGGACCCGGACCAGACCATCGGCCATTTTGCGCAAACGGGTGACGGCGGTTTGCTGGCGCTAACCCGGCCCATGAACCGCAGCAAGCGCAAATACGGGTATCTTTGCGCCGGGCATATCGACCGGCCGGGATTGAGCGAGATACCGCTGCCGCCCGAGCTGGACGGAAAACTGAACGGCGAGATGCTGAGCGTCGCGATCGACAAGCGCGACCGCATTGCGGCTGTGACCAACCCGGGCAGCGGCACGCTTTTGTTTATAGACCTTGAGCGCAATGTGCTGCGCGACTGGATGGCATGCAGGACGCAGTCCGTGGCTTATGACGGCGCCATGGCCAGCTTTATCGCAACACCGAACAAGGAAATCATGCAGGTCGATACCGGGTTGAAGACGTTATCGCCGCTTTCCCCGCCTGCCATGGCGGACAGACTGAATGTGAGCGGGTCCCACAGCCTGATTGTTTGAGGGCTGCTGTTCGCCTCGTTGTTGGCCTTGATATGGGCTGCTATTATGACATAATGTCTGACATGTTATGTTCTCGAAGGGCTTTTCTGGCCGGAATGTCGGCGTTCATTGTTTCGGCATGCGTTGATCCGAAGCTGCGTCTGGGGGCCGATAGTGTTTCTCTGTCCGGTCGCCATTTCGTTGTCGGCGGTGAAAAAGATGTGTTCGTGGCGGATATTGCCGCACAGACCTTGCGCATAACCCAGGTGAATTTTAAAACCCATAGTTTCCTGCCCCATCCGCATGACCCAGACAAAATATGGGCGATCGAACGGTGGGGCCCCAATATAGCCGAGATCGATTGCAGGGAATGCCGCGTCACCCACAGTTTTCACGGTCCCGAGAAAACATGGTTCTTCGGGCACGGCGTCGCAGCACCGGGAAGCGACCTGATTTTTATTTCAAGCGTTTCGCTGGATACCGGGCGCGGCCATCTTCTGGGGTATGATGTCCGCACCCGCAAGCTTGTTGCTGATGTAGATGTGGCAAGCGGCACGCTGCATGAATGCCACGCGCTCCCCGATGGCACGGCTCTGATCGCCAGTTCTGGCGCAAGCGGACTGAATATGGCGTTGCCCGAACTGGGCGCTAGACTTGAGCCGACCGCACTTATTCGCTCGATATGCTGAACAGCAAGGTTCTTGGTCGGATAGGGCTGATCGACGATGACAAGCAGACGATTAATCATTTTGCGTTGACTGGCGATGGCGGAATTCTGGCGCTGGCCAGGCCAACGGTTCACAGCAAGAGCCAATACGGCTACCTGTTGTCCGGCCATGTTGATAAAGCGCACTTACGCAGGATTGACGTCGGCCCGCAACTCGAATCCGCTTTACACGGCGAAATGTTGAGCGTGGCGGTGGACGGGGAGCGCCATGTGGCTGCTGTCACCAACCCGGAAAGCGAGAACGTGCTTTTCGTGGATCTGACAAAAGGTAGCCTGCTTGACTGGATGCCTTGTCATACATTGTCTGTGGCGTTCGATGATGTCGCCGACTGTTTTATTAGCAGCCATCTAAAAATCGCACGGCTCGATACCAAAAACAAAAAGGTCTTGCCGATTATACCGTTGCCACCCGCCATGTTTGCAGCCAGCGCCCATAGCCTGGTTATTTAGCGGGCCTATTCGTTGGTGGGTTTTTTACGGAAGTTATCGAGGCTGATGACCTCGCCGCGCGGTTCATCCTTTTTCTTGCGCGGAGGCTTGCCGCCTTCGGGCGGGGGATCGTCACCATCTTCGCCATCCTCCTCGTAGCCCTCATCCTCGTCGTCGCCCGCGCCCTGGAATTGCAAGGCAAAGTTAACGGCGGGGTCGGCGAAGGTTGTGATGGCCGCAAAGGGGATGCGCAGTTTTTCGCGTACGTTATTGAAGCTGAGCGTGACCGAGAAATGGTCTTCCTCGACCTTAAGCCCGAAAAACTGGTATTGCAGCACGATGGTCATTTCTTCCGGATACTGTTCGCGCAAATAATCCGGTATTTCGACGCCGTCGAATTCGGTCAGGAACGAGATGTAGAAATGATGTTCGCCCGGCAAGCCATCCTTGGCTGCGCCGGTCACGGCTTCGCGCACGACATTGCGCAGGGCTTGTTCCACCATTTTATCGTAACGCAATAAATCTTCGGGCATGTTGAGCAGCAACCGGTTGTCTGGAACGCGAATCCCAAACTAGGGTTTTCGCTCCGGCGTGTCAAAGCATGCGGGGTATTGCGGGTTGATAAATAAGTGGGGGGCTTCTGTTGCCCGGCGCCCCCCGTGCCGCGTTAAGTGCTAACTACCTTAATTCCGCAAAGCGGAGGTTAGGCAGCCATAGCAACTTGACGAGTGTCAACGTTGTCGTTGGCACTTGTAGGATTGACCCGATAACGGCGGTATCATGCCGAGCAAAAACCATGTCTTTACCACGTGCGTCGACGCTATTTCGCCCCCACAAAACGGCGCCGCGAAACCAAGCTTGGTGGATCGTGGCCCTGCTGCGCGCCAAAAGTGCGTCCGCGCCGTTATGGTGGAGGCGCCGGGTACTGCCCCCGGGTCCGCTCCGCTTATTTCACATGGCGTTTATCGCCATAGTCGCGCGAGGCGACAGGGAACAATATAGCCGGAATACTTAATATTTTAAAGGCAAAGCTATAAAATCCGCGAATATTCCTTTGATTTTGAAGGAAATAATTTTGACAAACATGGGGCAAAGATAACCAAAGCCTGCCCCTATCGTGCCACAAAACTGTTGTTAAAATTGGCCTCACGGCGCGATTCCGCGCAGCAGTTACAAAGGAGTTTTTCCGATGACCATTCCATCCCTGCGTCCATGGTTGGCGGTATTCGCCGTCGCGGCTTTTATGCTTACCGGGCCGGCACAGGCCGAAGACACGCCCGAAGCGCCGGTCGAGGCAACGCCGCCTGTGACGACTATCCCGGGTGATGACATTGTGCCGCCCAAACCGTTCGATACGGAAGGTAACCTGCTTTCGCCCGACGAGTTCGAAAAGCGCCGCGCGGAATTTGAAGGCAAGATGGAAGGCATGTCGGCGGAGGAACGCAAGGCGGTGGTCGAGCGCATGCGCGCACGCCGCGAAGCGATGACGCCGGAGGAGCGGGAGGCGCAGAAACAGAAAATGCGCGCCTATATGGAAAGCCTTTCGCCCGAGCAGCGCGAAAAAGCCGCCCAGCACATGAAGGAGCGCCGCGAGCATATGCGTGAAAAGCTTGCGAATATGAGCCCCGAGGAACGGGCGAAGTTCGACGAGCATATGAAAGACCGCCGCGCCGAGCGCCACGAAAAAATGCAGGAAAAAATGGAAGGCATGAGCGCGGAGGAGAAGGAGGCATTCAAGGAAAAGATGCAGGAGCATCGTGCCGAGCGCCACGAGAAGATAAAGGAAAAGATGGAAAGCATGAGCCCGGAAGAACAGGCGGCGTTCAAGGAAAAGATGAAGGAGCGCCATGCCGAACGCCGGGAAAAGATGCAGGAAAAGATGGAAAGCATGAGCCCCGAAGAGCGCGAGAAGGTGAAGGCGCGCATGCAGGAACACAAGGATAAGCGCAAGGCGCACCATGCCGAACGCCATGAAGGTGGTGGCGGCGAGCCGGCGGCGCCCGCCGGAAATTAGACGGCAGGATTATAGAAAGGGCCGCCGGGTAACCGGCGGCCTTTTTTATGCCATCTGCCGCATGATCGCGGCTGCGAGCATGACCATGGCGATGGTGCCGATGACCGAAGCCGCGAGATAAATGGCCAGCGTGCCGAACGCGCCGCGTTCCAGCATCAGCCCCGCTTCAAGCGAGAAGGCCGAGAAGGTGGTGAAGCCACCGAGAAAGCCCGTGACAAGAAGTGCGCGCAGCGCTTCCGGGGGTTGATCGCGGAAAGCCAACAGCTCCGCCAGCATGCCGATCAGGAACGCGCCGAGCAAATTAACCGCCAGCGTACCGAAGGGAAAGCCCGCGCCAAGTTTCTGGGTCATGAAGATGCCGACCGCGTGCCTGCTCATGGCGCCGAGACCGCCGCCCACGAATATGGCGGCAAAGACGGGAATGCTCATGCCCTGTCCTTTCTTGTGTATTGGCAAAAACGTAATGTGGCATCGTGTTCGGCGGCCGTATCTTCGGCTGCTAACTGCCATGCATCCATATTGATAGGGGGAAAGAAGGCATCGCCTTCGATATCGCGCGCGATACGGGTCAGGTAGATTTTGTCCGCCAGCGGCAGGGTTTGTTCATAGATTTGCTGGCCGCCCGCCACCATAACTTCGGCATCCTTCGGCTGCGAATCCAGCGCACTTTGTATGTCGTGGAAAACCTGTACGCGCGCATCCGTGAAACCCGGGTCGCGTGTAATCACAAGATGTGCCCGCCCAGGCAACGGTTTGCCGATTTGCTTAAGGATCGCCTGATAGGTAACGCGGCCCATCAGCACCGGGTGACCCATCGTGGTTTTTTTGAAAAATTGCAGCTCGCTGCTGTAATGCCACGGCATCGCGCCGTTGCGGCCGATGACCTGTTTCTCCCCGGCGCATGCGGCGATGAGGGATACGGTCATGGTGTCTAAACCGCGATCGGCGCGCTGATCGCCGGGTGCGGGTCGTAGCCGGTGAGCGTGAAATCTTCGTACACAAACCCTTCAAGCGTGGTGCGCGCCGGGTTGAGTGCCATGGCGGGCGGCGGGCGTATATCGCGGGCGAGCTGGGTTTTCACCTGATCGACATGGTTGAGATAAATGTGCGCATCGCCGAAGGTGTGCACGAAGGTGCCCGGCTTCATGCCGCAGACCTGCGCCACCATCATGGTCAGCAGCGCATAGCTGGCGACGTTGAATGGCACGCCAAGGAACAGATCGGCGCTGCGCTGGTATAGCTGGCACGAAAGGGTGCCTTCGGCCACGAAGAACTGGAACAGCGCGTGGCAGGGCGGCGGCGATTTGTTTATCTGCGCCAGCGCCAGCGGGTTCCACGCGCACACGATATGGCGGCGGCTGTTCGGATCCTTCTTCAGCCGTGCGACAAGTTCGGCGATTTGGTCAACGCCTTTGCCCCGTCCAAGGCTTTCGCCGCCGAAATCACGCCACTGCCGCCCATAGATGGGGCCGAGATCGCCGTTTTCATCGGCCCATTCGTCCCAGATCGTGACCTTTTTGTCCTGCAGATAGCGCACATTGGTATCGCCCTTCAGGAACCACAGCAATTCGTGGATGATGGATTTCAGATGAACTTTCTTGGTTGTAAACAGCGGGAAGCCGCGCCGCATATCGAAACGCAGCTGGTGGCCGAAGCTGGCCAGTGTGCCGGTGCCGGTGCGGTCATCGCGCCGTACGCCGTTTTCAAGCACGTATGCCAGCAGCGCGAGATAGGCGGCCTCGCCCTCCGCCAGCGCGGGGCGGGCGATAGCTGGGATGGGGCTGTTTTCGGCAGGTTTCTGGGCTGTCATGGCGGTCATGATCGTATTTTGCAACAGCGGAGGCCGAAAAGCTAGGCCGTCATGGACTGTTCCCGCGCCTTCAGGAACCTGATTTTCGGGTTTTCCTCGATCGCGCGGTTGAGCTGCCAGGCGTTACGGGCAAGGAATACAACGCGCCCGTCGTGATCTTCGGCGAGGCTGCCGCGGTTGGTTTCAATGAAGCTTTTCAAAAGGACCGGATCATCCGCCTCCACCCAGCGGGCAGCCTCAAGCCCCGCGCTCTCGAACTTGGCGGGCAGGCCGTATTCGGCGCCTATGCGCGCCGCCAACACCTCGAACTGCAGCGGCCCGACCACGCCAACAACCCAATCGGACCCGATCATGGGCTTGAACACCTGGCTGGCGCCTTCTTCGGCAAAATGTTCGAGCGCCTTGCGCAGATGTTTAACCTTAAGCGGGTCGCCGATATGCACTTTTTGCAGCAATTCGGGCGCGAAGCTGGGCACGCCAAGGAAGCGGATATTTTCCCCCTCGGTCAGCGTATCGCCAATGCGCAGCGTGCCGTGGTTGGGGATGCCGATGATATCGCCCGCCCAGGCATCTTCCGCCAGCTCGCGGTCCCGCGCGAGGAATAACACGGCGTTGCCGACCGCGATCAATTTGTCGCTGCGCACGTGGCGCAGCTTCATGCCGCGTTTGAAATGGCCCGAACACAACCGGACGAAGGCGATGCGATCGCGGTGGTTCGGGTCCATATTGGCCTGCACCTTGAACACAAAGCCGCTGACCTTGGGGTCGGTCGGTTGCACGAGCCGGCCATCGGCCTTTTGCGGGCGCGGCGGCGGCGCATAGGATCCGAGCCCGAGCAACAATTCGCGTACACCGAAATTATTAATAGCCGAGCCGAAATAAACCGGCGTAAGATGGCCTTCGCGGTAGGATTGCAAATCGAACGGCTTGCAAAGCCCGCGCACCATTGCCACATCTTCGCGCAGCTTGGCAGCGAAATCGGCACCAAGCAGCTCGTCGAGCTTCGGGTCGTCCAGCCCCTTGCATTCTATGCCTTCGTCAATCTCATCGCCCTTGCTGCGGCTCATCAGGATCAGGCGATCGCGCAGCAGATCGTAGCAGCCCTTGAAATCGCGGCCCATGCCCACGGGCCAGCTTGCGGGCGTGACATCAAGCGCAAGCGTTTGTTCAACCTCGCTTAAAAGATCGAACGGATCGCGCGCCTCGCGGTCCATTTTGTTGATGAAGGTCATGATCGGCACGTCGCGCAGGCGGCAAACTTCGAACAACTTGCGGGTCTGGCTTTCGATGCCTTTGGCGGCATCAATCACCATCACCGCGCTATCGACGGCCGTGAGCGTACGATAGGTGTCTTCGGAGAAATCTTCATGCCCGGGGGTATCTACAAGGTTGTAATCGCTGCCCGCGTAATCGAAGCTCATGACCGAGGCGGTGACGGAGATGCCGCGCTCCCGTTCCACCTTCATCCAGTCTGATTTTGCGCGCCGTTGTTCGCCGCGCGCCTTGACGGCGCCCGCCATCTGGATCGCGCCGCCGAAAAGCAGCAGCTTTTCCGTCAGCGTTGTCTTGCCGGCATCGGGGTGGGCGATAATGGCAAAGGTGCGCCGGCGTGCAACGATATCGGCTATGCTGTTCGGGGCATTGTTCATGGGGGCGGTATATAGCCGCCGCGGGGCAAAAAAGCCAGTTCCGGACGGCGGCGGCGGCGCAGAGCCTATCAGGCGGCGCTATCGACTTCGTCGTTCAGGCTGGTTTGCACAGCTTCGAACAGGTCTTTGGTATAGATAACCTTGCCGACGGCATCGCTGTAAAAGCCTTCCAGCTCGGCCTGGCGGCTGTAGCCGCACCGTTCGTAGAAGCAGCGGGTGATATCCTTGGGGCGGCTTGCGCTTTCGATATAGAAGCGCAGGGCTCCCTTCGCCTTCGCCTTGTGTTCCACCTGGCGCATCAGCATGCGGCCAACACCGCAACCCTGCCAATCCGGATGGACGACGATCCAGCGCAATTCATAGCGGTTTTGTGTATCGGCGATGCGTCCGTAGCATGCAAAGCCGATCAGCTCCCCGTTATAGTTGGCGAGCGTAAAGTGGAAATCGCTTTGCGTGCCTTTTTCCATCGCATCCCTTGCGTGGATGGCGGCATTTTCGATTTCCTGCGGTTTAACATTGGCGGTCGCCTGCAGCATGGCGCGGATCGCCGGTATATCGCGGCTGGTGACGCTATCGCGCCAGTGAAGATAGTCGGATTGAAAATCAAGAGCAGAAAAGGCGCTTGTCATGTGATTCGGTTGCCCTAGTTCACTTAATAGCCGGACTATAAGTTTGTATTACTGTAGTGGCAAGTGATTTCACCAGCTTTTTTGTTATGCCTGTCTGGTGCACCGCAAACAATCCATTTTCATCAATTACCCTAACAAGTTACCGGTTTGAAGCAGGGCAAATAAAAAAATCAGGCATGTTTTTGGACTGTGCCGACCGTACCGGCCGGGTCGTAATAACGGTATTCGGCGCCTTCGAAATTATGCAGAATCAGGTAATCCCCGTCGCGGCCCGCGATGCGTTCGGGCACGAGCGCGACCTTGCCGCCGCCGCCCGGCGCATCGATGGCAAATACCGGAACGGCATAGCCGCTTGTGTGGCCGCGCAGCGCATCAATGATTTCCAGCCCCTTGCTGACGGGCGTACGAAAGTGCGACGAGCCTGTGATCGGGTCCATCTGGAACAGATAATAAGGTTTTACGCGGTTCTTCAGCAGGCCGTGCATCAGCGGTTTTATGATCGCGATATCATCATTGATACCTTTCATCAGCACGGTCTGGCTGCCGAGCGGGATGCCGGCGTCAGCGAGGCGCACAAGGGCTTCAGTGCTTTCCGCCGTCAGTTCGCGCGGGTGGTTGATGTGTATGCTCATCCATAGCGGATGGAATTTCCGTAGCATGGAGGCAAGCTGCGGCGTGATGCGTTGCGGCAGCACGACCGGCACTTTGGTGCCGATCCGCAAAAATTCTATATGCTTGATGGCACGCAGTTCGCCCAAAAGCCATTCGAGCTTGTCATCGGCAATCGTCAGCGGGTCACCGCCCGAAAGCAGGACATCGCGCACTTCGGTATGTGCGCGCAGGTATGCAAGCGCTTGCTCCCATTCCTTGACCGCGAAGGTGCGGTCGCTGCTGCCGACGATGCGTGAACGATTGCAGTAACGGCAATAGGTGGAACAGAAGCTGGTAACGAGGAACAGCGCGCGGTCGGGGTAGCGATGCACGAGGCCGGGCGCGACCATATCCGGGTCTTCGCCCAGCGGGTCGTCCGATTCGCCCGGTGCGACCGTATATTCGTTCATGACGGGGATATGGGTGCGGCGCAGCGGTTCCTGCGGGTCGTCCAGCCCCATAAGGCCGGCATAATAGGGCGTGATACCGAGCGGCAGCGAACCGGCGCGGGCTACGGCTTCACGTTCGTCGCCGGACAAAACAAACACACGTTCCAGCGCGGGCAGGGATTTGATGCGGTTGCGCAGCTGCCAGCGCCAATCGTTCCAATCGGCCAGCGGAACATCCGGGTAAAAACGTTGCTTGAACGCGATGGCTTCTACGCCAAGCGGGAAGGCTGCGGCGGGCAGCGGGGCGATCTGGTCGTTTGCGGGTGGCCGCGCGGCGGCTAGTGCATGAACCATGTTCGATGTGCAACTACTGATGATAGTGAAACAGCGGCTCCGCCGGGACAGGCAGCGGATTTCTGAAATTATGGAACAGCGGGCGATAGCCGGAAAAGACCGGCTGCACGGCGCCGTTGAACATATCTTGCGAAAGCGCGTAGCTGTCCAGCCCCGTGTTATCAAATACGTCGCCCGAAAGCTGCATGAAGTTCGTGCCCATATCCATGCCGACGAAAACATCCCCCATGGGGTTCGGGTTGGCCGGGTAACGGCCATAGGTATCGGCAAAGGTCACATCAACCGCCTGCGCCCCCGCATGCGAGGGCAGCAACAAAAACACGGCGGCAAAGAGCGCGGCAAGTCCGTGGCGCAGCATCAATCGCTTCCTGCAAAAGGCCTAAATAACATGACAGATAGATAACAATTTCAGGCTTCGGCCACAATAAGCCGGTTGCGCCCCGTTTGTTTGGCCTTATAGACGGCCTCGTCCGCGCGCGCCACCAGCGTGGCCTGGGTATCTTGATCGTCTTTTATATAGGCAAGCCCGATGCTGACGGTCACGTTTATGCTGCCCGCCGTTTCCGGCAATGTGACCGGCTGGTCGGCGATACGGGCGCGCAAACGGTCGGCGATGGCGCGTGCTGTCTGCAGATCGGTTTCGGGCAGGACCACGGCGAATTCCTCCCCGCCATAGCGGGCGACGAAATCGACGGCGCGCACGCCGTTGGTGACGCGCAGCACGACTTCCTTCAGCACCTCATCGCCGGCCTGATGGCCGTATTTGTCGTTGACGCTTTTGAAATGGTCGGCGTCCACAAGCAGAAGCGAAAGCGGCTTGTGCGTCGATTGGCAATGTTCGATCAGTTGCGGCAAATGGTGGTCGAGATAGCGGCGGTTGAATGCGCCGGTCAGCGGATCGGTCAGCGCCATAGACAGGCTGTTCTGGTAATTGCTTTTCAGCTTATCATAGCTTCGCTTATGGCGTAGCTGGGTGCGAACGCGCGCCGTAAGCTCGTTGACCTCGATCGGGCGCAGAAGGTAATCGTTGGCACCGAGATCAAGCCCCTTGGCTACTTTGCCGATATCGCTTTGATGCGCCAAAAGCAGAATGGGCACGTGGCGCGTGGTTTCCTGGCTGCGCAGTACGGGGCACAGGCGCAATCCGTCATCGGTATTCAGGTTCAGGCTGACGATCACAAGGTCGCAGGCGCCGTCGGCCGCCATTTGCTGCGCGGCGGCAACGTTCTGTACGCAGCGGGTGGTTGCGGGCAGATCGGCCAGCGTGTTGGTGATCAGGGTGTTATCGAGCTGGTCATCTTCGAGCAAAATGATGTTGGCATCGCTGATATCGAGTTCGCGCAGCGTTTCCTGCGTCACGCCCATTTGCTTCGATGTGCTTTCGCGCAAACGCCATTCGTCCATAATCAGCTTGAGGCGCAGCAAGGAGCGTACGCGCGCCAGCAATGCCATGTCGTTGATGGGTTTGCTGAGAAAATCAGCCGCGCCCGCTTCAAGGCCGCGTACGCGGTCCGCGTTATCGGTCAGCGCCGTCACCATCACGACGGGGATGTGGGACGTGACGGGGTTTTTCTGCAGGCTTTCGCAAACCTCGAACCCGTCCATTTCCGGCATCATGACATCGAGCAAGATGATATCGGGCGGGTCCTGCGCCGCGATATCGAGCGCTTCGCGCCCACCCGTGGCGGTGACCACGGTATAATATTCGCGCGTCAAGCGCGCAGCGAGCAGCTTGATGTTCAGCGGATTGTCGTCAACGATGAGGATGCGGCCGGACATGGGATATCAGGTTACCACTTATTCCAGGAACTGTTGTATGGTTTTAAGAAATTTATTCACGGAAATAGGCTTGGCGATATAACCTTCGCAACCGCCGGCGCGGATTTTTTCCTCGTCCCCCTTCATGGCGAAGGCGGTGACGGCGATGATGGGAATATGTTTCAGGCCTTGATCTTCCTTGAACCACTTGGTGACTTCAAGCCCCGAAACTTCCGGCAGCTGGATATCCATTAAAATAAGATCGGGAGTATGCGCGCGCGCGACCTTGAGCGCTTCCATGCCGTCACGCGTCTCCAGCGTGGCGTAGCCGTGGGCTTCGAGCAAATCGCGGAACAGCTTCATGTTGAGTTCGTTGTCCTCAACGATCAACACGAGCTTACGCTTACGGGTGGGCGTGGCCGTTTCTGCCATGGAACGCTCTGGGCATGACGAAAGAGAAGGGATGCGTACCTATAAGATCGCGATTTCCGGTTAATAAATGATTACGTATGCGCCCGCGCCTTAAGAAATGGGCCTAACAGCCGGGCCGGGCAAGGGGTTCAAGTTCGGACAGTGTGCCGGTCAGGACAAAATCGCCGTAATCGATGACCATGGAGGAAGCGACGCCGTTGGCCAGCAGGTGCATGTCCATTTCGTAATCGGGTTCGCCGGTTTCGCCATCGGGGCGGAAAAAGGCCATCCGGACCGGCCAGCTCGGCTGCTTCAGCAGTTCGTTCGATTTTAAATCCTTATCGGCCATGGCCGCGGCAGTGTCTTCGATCTTGGGGGAAATGAAGACGCTGGTTTCGATCATGCCTTCTTCGTCATTGCCGTCGAAGATCGTGCGTTTGAAGAAGCGGTTGCCTTCGTCGGCCGCGCGCAGAACCTCGAATGTGTGGGCGGAGGGAAACAGCGTGCCCGCCGGCAGTTTTATGCTGGTTTCCTTCGGCAGGTGATAGGTGGCCTCGCCGCCATCCTTACCGAGTTCCGCTTCGCCGCGCAAATTGGTGGTTTCCTGCCCGTTGCTGAGGCTGCGGGTGGCGAAGCGGTATCGCTTGCCGTTCTTGGCTTCCCATGTGGAGAAAGAAGAAACCCGGTCAACCACATCGCCTTCGGCGTAATAGAATTTGAGCTGGAGTTTCTGGTCGATGATCCATGCGTCGCACGCATCGGCCCATTCAAAAAACATCTTGCCTTCGACCCCGGCGACCGAGCTGCCGTTGCGGGCCGAAGCCATCTTCATATCGTAAATCGCGCGGTGCGGCGCGAAGCTGGCGACTGCCGCATGCGCGGGTGCGCCAAGGCAGGAAAGGGCAAGAACGGCAGGCAAAATGAATTTGAACACGCGGTGCCTCGGGCTTGGGTGGGCTGATAACGGCCTTCAGGATACCGTTACCGGGTTAACATACTTTCCCGGTAACTTCGACTTTGTTATGGCGGCCAGCAGCCAAAGGCGCGAAAAACCGCGAATCGGCGGGCGGCGGCAAAAAATGCCGCTGTGCCGGTTCTATGGTGTGCGGGGCGGAATCTTTTGACCCCCCGCGTGCGGCCAAAACAGGCATATTTTCTATATGAATCAATATATTGGACTTTGGCCCGGCTCTTGCAATGCAAGCAGCCAAGGAAGGTATTTTACACGGCGGGAGATTTTGAAATGAACAGATTGGCATCGCTTACGAACAAACCCACGGCACGCAGCAGCAAGCTGGCGGCACTGGCAGGCGGGTTGCTCGATACCCGGCTTTTGTCCAAATTCGACCCGGCCGCGCTCAACAACATCGACGAAGCGCGCGAAGTTCTGGTGCAGGCCGAACGCCTGATCGAAGAACAGCAAAAACGCATCAAGCAGCTTGAAAACCTCGCGCTGACCGACGAGCTGACAAGCCTCGTGAACCGCCGCGGGCTGATGAGCGAACTGAAGCGCGAGCTTGCGGTTGCTTCGCGCGACAAGGCCGGTAACGGCGTGCTCGTGCTTTGCGATCTCGACGGCTTCAAGAAAATCAACGACACCTACGGCCATCTTGCCGGCGATGCCTATCTGCAGGCGGTCGCGGCGACGCTTTCGCATGAAGTGCGCTCAAGCGACGTTGTGGCCCGTATCGGCGGCGACGAATTTGCCGTGCTGCTGACCCGCGTCGAGGCCGCCACCGGCCTTTTGCGCGCCACCAAGCTTGAACGCGCCTTCAACACGCGCATGATGCAGTGGCAGGGCCGCACACTGCCGCTTCGCGCCAGCTTCGGTTTTTCTGTCTATACCGGGACGGACGTGCCGGAAACGCTGCTCAGCTCGGCCGATCTGAAGCTTTATGCGCAAAAGACACGCGCAAAGGCGCTGCGGTAGAGAAAACTTGTTTCAAAAAATTATGAAGCTTTCTTCACCGGCGGCGGTTTGAGCTGGATGTGCAGCTCGCGCAGCCGTTCAACCGGGACGCTGTTGGGCGCCTGCATCATCAAATCTTCCGCCTGCTGGTTGAGCGGGAAGGCGATGATCTCGCGGATATTCGGTTCTTCCGCCAGCAGCATCACAATGCGGTCGATACCGGGCGCGGAACCGCCGTGCGGCGGCGCGCCGAGCTTGAGCGCGGAAAGCATGCCGCCGAAACGTTCCTCCAGATCCTCCCGGCTGTAACCGGCGATGCCGAAGGCCTTGTACATGATTTCGGGCACGTGGTTCCTGATCGCGCCCGAGGAAAGCTCTACGCCGTTGCAAACAATATCGTACTGATACGCCTTGACCGTGAGCGGATCCTGTTTTTCGAGCGCTTCGAGCCCGCCTTGCGGCATCGAAAACGGGTTGTGCGAAAAATCGATCTTCTTGCGGTCTTCGTCATATTCGAACATCGGGTAATCGACGATCCAGCAGAAGCGGAACGCGTTCTTTTCGACGATATCCATATCCTGCGCAATTCGGGTGCGCGCGGCGCCGGCCATTTTCACGGCCGCATCGGTTTTGTCGCACACGAAGAACACGGCGTCGCCGTCCTCGCAGCCGGTGATTTTGCGCAAATCCTGCTGCGCCGCTTCGGGCACGAACTTGGCGATGGGGCCCTTGCCCGCGCCGCCTTCGAACAGGATGTAGCCAAGCCCCGGCGCACCCAGGCCTTGCGCCCAGCTGTTCAGTTTGTCGAAGAAGCTGCGCGGCTGGCTCGCGACGCCGGGCGCGCGTATGGTGCGCACCACGCCGCCGGCATCGACGATGCCGCGGAAGGCACGGAATTCGACATCCGGGCGTTTGAAGACCTCGGTCGCATCGGTGATCAGCAGCGGGTTGCGTAAATCGGGCTTGTCGGAGCCGTATTTGAGCATCGCTTCATCGTACGGGATGCGCGGAAATGGCGCCTGTGTCACCTCCGGCTTCTTTTCGCGGCGGAAGCCGCCGAATTCGTCGAACACGCCGTGCATCACGGGCTCGACGGCCGCGAACACGTCTTCCTGCGTCACGAAGCTCATTTCCAGGTCGAGCTGGTAGAATTCGCCGGGGCTGCGGTCGGCGCGGCTGTCTTCGTCGCGGAAGCAGGGCGCGATCTGGAAGTAACGGTCATAGCCCGCGATCATCAGCAACTGCTTGAACTGCTGCGGGGCTTGCGGCAACGCATAGAACTTGCCGGGATGCAGGCGGCTTGGCACCAGGAAGTCGCGCGCGCCTTCGGGGCTCGAGCTGGTCAGGATGGGCGTCTGGAATTCGTGGAAACCCTGTTCGATCATGCGGCGGCGGATCGAGGCGATGACGTTGGAGCGCAGGATAAGATTTTCCTGCATCTTCTGGCGGCGCAGATCAAGGAAGCGGTAGCGCAGCCGCACTTCTTCGCCCGTATCGGCATCGGCATTCACCTGCATGGGCAGCGGTTCTGCCGCGCCCTGCACGTCGAACGCTTCGATATCCAGCTCGACCGCGCCGGTGGGCAGCTTGTCGTTCTGGGTTTCGTCGGGGCGCTTGACCACCTTGCCGGTGACCGTGACCACGCTTTCGTTTTTCACCGCCTCGACCTTCGGGAAAATCGTGCTTTCGCGGTCGATCACACACTGGGTCAGGCCGTAATGATCGCGCAGATCGACGAACACGAGGCTGCCATGGTCGCGCTTGCGGTGCACCCAGCCGGAAATGCGGACGGTCTCGCCGATATGGCTGGCGCGGAGCTGGCCGCAGTTATGGGTACGATATGGGTGCATCCGGTAACTCGTCATGCTAGGTTAAGCGCCAGAGAGCACTCGAAATGCCCCGTTTTGTCAAGAATATAGCCTGAAACCCCGCCAATATGACCCTCGTAACCGCCACTGAACAGCTTGCCGCCTTCTGCCAAAGCCTTAAGGGGGCGGATTTTGTCACCGTCGATACCGAATTCATGCGGGAACGGACCTATTGGCCCAAGGTCTGCCTGATCCAGCTTGGCGGGCCAGACGCCGCCGTGGCGGTGGACCCGCTGGCGGAGAGTATCGACCTTGCGCCGCTTCTGGGGCTGATGAACGACCCTTCCATCCTGAAGGTTTTTCATGCCGCCCGGCAGGATATCGAAATTTTCTATAACCTGACCGGCAAGGTGCCCGCGCCGCTGTTCGACAGCCAGATCGCGGCGATGGTTTGCGGGTTCGGCGAGGCCGCGAGCTATGAATCGCTTGCGGGCAAGCTTGCGGGCGCGCGGATCGACAAATCCAGCCGTTTCACCGATTGGGCCTACAGGCCGCTAAGCCAGAAGCAGATCGATTACGCGCTCGGCGACGTGACTCATCTGCGCGTGGTTTATGAAAAACTGCGCGAACAGCTTGCGGAAAACGGCCGCACCGAATGGGTGACCGAAGAAATGGCGCAGCTTTCCGACCCCGCCAAATACCGCATGGACCCGGAAACCGCGTGGCAGAGGCTGAAGCTCCGCAACGAAAAGCCGCGCGTGCGCGCGCTGGTGAAGGAGCTGGCGGCGTGGCGCGAGGCTGAGGCGCAGAAAATCAATGTGCCGCGCCAACGCGTGATCAGGGACGAAACATTGCTGGAAATCGCGCACCATGCACCGGCCACCACGGCCGACCTTGCGCGCACGCGCGGGCTTAGCCAGAATTTTGCCGAAGGGCGGCAGGGCAGGGAGCTGATGGCCGCGGTCGAACGCGCGCAGGCCGTGCCATCCGATCAATGCCCGCCGGGCGCGGGCAAGCGGGTTTTGCCTTCATGGATCGGGCCGACCGTTGATCTGCTCAAGGTCTTGCTCAAGCACGTATGCGAACAGCACGGCGTGGCGCCCAAACTGATTGCGACCACGGACGATCTTGAAGATATCGCGGCGAACGACAATGCGGACGTTCCCGCCCTGCACGGCTGGCGCCACGAAATGTTCGGGAAACTGGCGCTGCAGCTCAAGCACGGCGAACTGGCGCTCAAGCTCGAAAAGCGGGGCGTCGCGCTTGCTAAAGTTGGATCCGCAGAGCGGAATTAATATCCCTGCTCGGGATGATGGCGGCAGTTTTCATGTGCCTGCCCGATGAAACGGGCCTTTTGACGAAGGACGTTTGCTGTTCCGTCATCTTGCAGATGATGCCTTCGCGCAGGCCCAGTTTCGAGAAGGTTATGGTTTTCGCGCCGGTCAGCTTGATGAGCCGCAAAAGCGCGAGCGCGACGCCCGGTATGGCCTTGCCGCGGCGCGGGATCTTTTTGTTCATTTTTTTCGGATCGGTCGCCGCAAGCGTTTTCAGGAATTTTGCGAACGGCGCGCATGCGATCGTGTGGCCGTGCAGCTTGTCCTTTTTCTTCCGGGCAACAAGGTAAAGCTTGCCGATTTTGCGGAAAGTACCGCCGACGCACACAAGATGTTTGCGGTTGCGCCCGAGCCAGGCGATGCGGGCGTAATACTGGTCAATAATACGGGCGGTTTCCTTCGCGCCGCGGGTTTTCATGCTGTTGTGCAGCGCCAGCGCGCCAAGTGGCAGCGCCGCTACCTCCTGCGTGCCGCCGCCCTTGCGCAGCACGGCATTGAGGTTTGTGATCTGCATGCTGCCGCCGCCGGCATCGACCACGAGGCCGCGCGCCTTCGGCAACCCCAGATGCACGCCGCGCGCCGCCAGCACGCCTTCCGTCGTGGCGTTTAAAACACGGGCGTTCCAGCCGAATTGACGGGCAATGCCCTTGACAAAATCGCCGCCGTCAGACGCAAGCCGCACGGCTGCGGTCGCGACTACGATAACGTTGCAATCGGGGATTTCGCGGGCCTTCACTTGCCGCGCGAATTCCTTCAGCGTCGCGAGCGCCATGGATTTGCCGCGCTTCGGCAGCTTGTAGCTGCGCCCGGCCTTGGGGGCGACGATATCGAGCAACGAGCCCAGCTCGCAGAACTTCTTTTCGTTTAACTCAAGCACCGGCTTGCCGTTGTACCAGCGATAAACAACCATGCGCACGCTGTTGGAACCGATATCGATGATCGCAATGGGGCGGGTGAGATAGATTTCCTGATGGATGTTTTGCAGCGACGCCGGAGGTTCGGGGGGACGCAGGATGGTTTTCGCCATAGCGGGCCTTTCGTTGGTGCCCGATTCGGGCCGATTGTGCTTTGCACAAACTAGACCTTCGTATGCATGATGGCAATTATCCCAACAAGTTTTCCACCGTTTTTCGCCGCCTGTCACAGCCAGTTAAAACGGGTAACAAGTTGTTTTTGAAAAAAATGCACGTGCGCATGCAAGCATCGCTTCCACGGTTTCACTGGATGATGTAGAATGAACTCGAGAATCGTTGTGTTGGCCCGGAAGGTGCAAAATGCCTCGGCAACCGGTGTTAAAAGATTTCTCGGCCCAATCCTTACATATTCTGCCTGTTTTATTTGCCGTATCTTTGCTGGCGGCGCCCGCCTGCGCTTCCTCGCAGCCCGTTTTGTATGTCGGTGACAATGCCGGCGGGGTCGTGAACGGGGTGCAGGTTCTGGGCGCGACCACCGGCAATACGCCGTTAATCGCGCCGCTTGGTACCGATACGAATGTCGGGCTTATGCTGACAACGCAGGGCAGCGGCGTGCTTGCGTTGCAAACCGCCGGTAGCGGCAATGTCATCCTTGCGCCGGACAGCGGCGCTGTGGTTATCCCGGCATTCACGACTGCCGGCATTGTGTTGAATAGTTCATCCGGCGAATTATCGTCCGATACAGACCTTCCGGACGGAACGACGGCGACAACGCAAAGTGCCAGCGATAATTCAACCAAGCTTGCCACCACCGCCTATGTCGATGATGCCGTGAGTGGCGGCGGCGGGGCGATCAAGAGCGTCCATGTCCAGACCTTCACCAGCAGCGGCACCTATACGCCCACAACCGGCATGGCATATGCGATTGTGGAGGTTGTCGGCGGCGGCGGGGGTGGTTCGTCATCTGGACATGGCTCGATCGGCGGTACGGGCGGCGGATCCGGCGCATATTCCAGAAGTATCCTTACAGCGGCCACGATAGGCGCATCTCAAGCGGTCACTATTGGAAGCGGTGGTTCCGGCGGAGCAACAGGTAGCGCGGGTACGGGAGTCATTGGTAGTAATGGAGGCACCAGCAGTTTCGGGTCTTTGGTCACGGCGGGCGGCGGTTTTGGTGGAGCCGCAACAGGCTATTTCAGCGGGCAAAATGCTCCGTCGAATCCCGGCGCAGGAGGCAATACGGGAACGGCCGATTTTGCAACTACCGGCAACCCCGGGATGCCAGGATTTGGCATGGCCGGTTGGGGGGCTGGTAACTTTGGACCTGGCGGCAATGGCGGCCCTTCTTATTTTGGTGGCAGTGGCAACGGTGGCGGATTTGGCGGCGGCACAGGAGGGACAGGTAGTAAAGGCGGCGGTGGCGGCGGTTCAGGTCCAGGAAATGGTGGCTTTTATGCCGGTGCTGCCGGCGGCAGCGGCATCGTCATCGTCACGGAATACTGCACGCAATGAGCCGGGTTGAGAGTCATATCAGGAGGTACACCATGAGGAAGGACCGGAGCTGTCTAACTTTCGCTGTGCTGGCGCTGGCCTTCATGCCTGCTGCTGCCCACGCTAACTCTGCCGATTTTTCCGGTGCGGTCGCAATTGGCACCGGCTATGCGGGGGCGGTTGCGGCGCCGACGGACGGGCTGATTGTGGAAGGCGATGTCGGGATCGGCACAAGCACTGTTTCCCATACGCTTGAGCTGAACGGAACCTTCAATGCCGCAGGCGCAACGACACTCGGCAGCACTTTGGATGTTACCGGGGCGGCAACATTGAGCAGTACGCTTGGCGTTACAGGCGCCACAACGCTCAGCGACACGTTGGCCGTAACCGGGGCGACGACGCTGGGCGATACGCTCGGCATTACCGGCGCGGTGACTCTTTCGGACCTCAATGCCGCAGGCGTGGTGACGACGGACGCTTCGGGCGTGCTTGCGACCAACGCGACCCTTCCGGCCGGGCAATTCCCCGCTCTGACGGGCGATGTCACCACGGCGGGCGGCGTGCTCGCCACCACTGTGGCCGCCATACAGGGCGAAACGGTTAGCGGCACGACCGGCACTACGAGCGTCGTGTTTTCGGGCTCACCCACGATTGCGACACCGACGATTACGACCTCGGCCACCGTGCCGCTGGTGATCGGCGGCACGGGCGCAGCTTCCACGCTGACGCTTGAGAGCACCTCCGGCACCGGCACTTCCGACGCCATCATCTTCAACACCGGCAGCCAGGTGGAAGCGATGCGGATTACGACTGACGGGGCCATAGGGATTGGCACTGCTGCGCCGCTTGCCGGCGCGGCGCTCGATGTAAACGGGGTTGCGAATATTACATCCCTGAAGCTGAACCAAAACCCTGCGCCACACGCGCCGGGCGGCAGGCTTACGCTTTCCAGCAATACGCCTGTGATGATCGCGGACGTAAACGCCGCGACGACGATTTATTACGCCGCTTTTGTGGGGGACCTTGTGCCGATTTATGACGGCACAAACTGGTCGGAATATGCGCTTGGCGGGCAAATCTCGCTGGCGCTCGATAGCGATTCCGGCCACACCGGCTATCAGCAATCGGGTAAGCTGTTTGATCTTGTCATCCGCAACAATTCCGGCAGCGCGCAGCTTTGCACCGGCCCGGCCTGGAGCAGCGATACCGCGCGCGCCAGTGCAATCGTCATGCAAAATGGCATATGGACCAATTCGGGCAGCTGGACGGCGAAGTGCGATACAACATCATCGACCTACACTTGTTCGGCGAACCAGTGCACCTATGTGGGCACTATGTATGCGACGGCGAACGGGCAGACGCAGATGAATATGTTTCCCGGCCAAGCTGCTGGCGGGACGAACAACATTGTTGGCCTTTACAATGCATACAATCGTGTAAGGCTTGTTTCGGTGGAAAGAGATAGTACCGCCAACTATAGCTACACGACAGGCGCATGGAGGGCATGCAACAATTCCACCAGCAACCGGATCACGTTTGTTGATGGTTTAGGGCAAAGCATTATTGTCGCGCCTATGCAAGGAAATCTTACGGTAGGAACTTCGGGATTTGCCATGCAATCTGCACTTGATGCTACATCGCCCAATGGCTCCGGTTATCAGCCGGCAACGAACTTTACGCCCTCTTCAGGAACCGTACTCTTTTCGGGGGCGACAACGGCGTATTATGTGCCCGTTCTGGGGCTGCATTTTGTGCAGTGTATCGAATACGGCGGCATTAACGATACTTTCAGGCCGCCTTTCAGATATATGCTTGCAATAGAAATGGACAATTAAAAGTTTTTTGCAATATGATAAATCCCGATTCGTATTTTATTTAGAAAGGTTTCTCACGTGCATCCAAGGCAATATGATCAAGAAGCTGCCGAGCGTGCAAAGGCGTTGCGCGCAGCCTACGATAGTGATCCCGAGGGGATTAAGGGCGAGATCAAAAAGGAAGTATCAAAATACCACTTTTATCATGATATCGAAATTGTCCCTGGCGTTAGAACGGATTGTTTTCCGCACGCACACACTCTTGTTAACCCTATCATGGAAGTCAGCAAGCAGCTTGATTTCAAGGGCAAACGTGTACTCGATATTGGGTGCCGTGATGGTGCCATGGCTCTTTATGCGGAATCGATGGGGGCAAGCGAGGTCTATGGCATCGATAACGATTGCTCCATGGGTTTGATGAACTTTGTTATTCCCTTCAAAAACTCATCTATTAAGTTGATTGAGTGCAATCTTAACGAACTGGACCGACATGATCTCGGGCAGTTCGACATTATTTTCTTTTGTGGTGTCTTGTACCATTTGCAATCCCCGTTTTGGGGGCTGCGGCAGGTTGCGCAATCCATGCGTGAAGGGGGAACTGTAATACTTGAAACCTCGATTCTTGATGTATTTCATGATTTTCCGATTGTTGCATACCTTACCTACGAAACGTCTCCCTATGAGGCAACTAGTCCAACTTTCTATAACCTTGCAGGGTTGCGCCGCGCTGTTGGTTTATTTGGATTCGAGGAGTATGGGCAATCAACAAGATGGAAAGATAAACCCGTCGATGCAGGAAAATACTTTCCTGAGTTTGCTAAACACAATGATCAACTCTCCAAGATAGATGTGTACCGTCAAACAACCCTTTTTAAAAAGGTGGAAACGGCGAAGCTAAAAGGGCTGGAAGGCTATTTTGAAGGCCTGCATAGTATGCACAGCAAGGGAAAAGACAGGTGGAATTAGATCGCCTTATCTTCTAGCCCAGTCTATCCCGATTAAAAATAAGCTGCGGGGGCATGCTTTTTGCCTCGTCCGCGCTGCCCCGGCCCGAAAGGGAGGGGTTGTTCATAAAATAATCATGGGCGCAGAAGCCGGTGCCATCATCGGCCGCCCTTGTATAACTGCCATCCGGTTCCAGAAGCCAGCTTTGCCGTCTGTCGTTGAGGTTGGCGACCATAATCTGTTCCAGAACTTGCTGTTTCACGGTTGCGTTTTCGATCGGCACCAGCGTTTCGATGCGGCGATCGAGGTTGCGCGGCATCCAGTCAGCCGACGAAATAAAAACCTTGGCTTCCGCCGAAGGCAGGCCTTGCCCGTTGCCGAAGCAGACGACGCGGCTGTGTTCAAGGAAGCGGCCGACGATGCTTTTTACCCTTATATTTTCGGAAAGGCCGGCAACGCCGGGGCGCAGGCAGCATGCGCCGCGCACCACAAGGTCTATCTGCACGCCGGCGCATGAAGCTTCGTAAAGCCTGTCGATAATGGCCGGATCAACCAGCGCGTTCATTTTGGCCCAGATTTGCCCGGCACGGCCCGCGCGGGCGTGGGCGATTTCATCCGCGATCAATTGTTCCAGCGTTTGCCGCAGCCCGGTGGGAGATATGATCAGCTTCCCGAGGCCCTGCGGCGTGGCATAGCCGGTCATGTAGTTGAAGATATGCACGGTGTCTTCGCAGATTACCGGGTCGCACGAGAAGTAGGAAAGATCGGTATAGATCTTGGCGTTGGTCGGGTGGTAATTGCCGGTGCCGAGATGGACGTAGGAACGCAGGCCTTCGCCTTCGCGCCGGACCACGAGCGATATCTTGGAATGGGTTTTTAGATCGACGAATCCGAACATGACCTGCGCGCCCGCGCGCTCCAGATCGCGCGCCCAGCGTATGTTGGCTTCTTCGTCGAAGCGGGCCTTGAGCTCGACCATCACGATCACGCTCTTGCCCGCTTCCGCCGCTTCGATCAGCGCTTTGACGATGGGCGAATCCTTGCTGGTGCGGTACAGCGTTTGCTTGATGGCCACTACGTTCGGGTCGCGCGCCGCCTGCCGCAGAAATTGCACCACCACATCGAAACTTTCATACGGGTGGTGGACGATGATATCCTTGGCGCGGATCGCGGCGAAACAATCGCCGCTGTGTTCGCGGATGCGTTCGGGAAAGCGTTCCTTGAAGACCGGGAACAGCAAATCGGGCCTGTCGGGTGTGATGATCTTGTTGACATCGGCCAGGCGGATGGTACCGCTGTTGACCACCATGCGTTCGGGCGGCACATCAAGTTCGTCGCACAGAAATTCGCGCAGCTCGGCCGGCATGGTGGAAGCGACCGCAAGCCTGATCACGCGCCCGCGATAGCGCCGCTTCAGCGCGGTTTCGTAATGGCGCACAAGATCATCGGTATCTTCGTCGAACTGGATCTCGCTGTTGCGCAGCACGCGGAAAGCGCCGTGGCTCAGCACTTCGAACTGCGGGAATAGCTGATCGAGGAAGCACATGGCGGCGTGCTCGAGCAGCACGAAACGGATGGTTGCCTCGCCGTCATGCTGCGGCAGGCGGATGAAGCGTTCGAGCTGCATCGGGAGCGGTATCAGCGCCATCATCTTTTCGCGCGCCGCCGGGTCGAACAGATGCAGCGCCAGCGCCACGCCGGAATTGGGAATGAAGGGGAAGGGGTGCGCCGGATCGACCGCGACCGGCGTCAGCAGCGGCAAAATATTGCTTTTGAAATGCTGCAACAGCCAATCGTGGTCAGCGAGCGAAAGATCTTCCGGCTCCACGATCAGGATATCGTTACGCGCCAGCGCGCGCTGCAACCCGTGCCACGTGACCTGCATATCCTGTATCAGCGCGCGCGTCAGTTCGTTGGCCATAGCCAGAAGCTGCGCCGCCGTTTTGCCGTCGTCGGTGCGCAGCGGCACCTTGGCTTCCATCTGCGCTTCAATTCCCGCCGTGCGCACGATGGTGAATTCATCAAGGTTGCTGGCGGCGATGCTGAGGAAGCGCACCCGCTCAAGCAGGGGGTGCCGTTCGTTCATCGCTTCTTCAAGCACGCGCCGGTTGAAAGCCAGCCACGATTGCTCGCGGTTGATAAAGCGTTCCGGCGCGTCATGGCTTATCGCCCGTTCCGGCGCTGCTGAGGGTGGGGTTGCTGGGCTGTCTGGCATGGGCAAGGATGGGCTATCAATGTTCCTGTCTATATATTAGAACATAAGCAACGTTAAAAAATGTATAGCAATGATATCAGGTGGTTAACATATGCTTCGTCTTGCGTTGCTGCGCCATGCCAAGGCCGCCCCGGAACAGCCGGGCGGCGACGATTTTTCCCGCCCGCTGCACGAACGGGGTGAAAGCGAAGCGCCGATGGTCCGTTATTGGCTGCGGCAGCGAAAGATCAGGTTCGATCTCGCGCTCTGTTCACCCGCAAAACGCACAACCATGACGGCCGATATTGTTTTGCCCGGCGTCGCGGGCAAGCGTATCGAACTGCAGACGCTCTATCACTGCTCGATCAACGATATTCTCGCCGCCCTGATGGTCAATGCCGCGGAAGCGGAATCGGTTGTTATTGTCGGGCATAACCCGGTGATGGCCGACATGGCGCACTGGCTTGTCGGGCATGGCGATATGGAGCAGCGCGCGCGCCTTGTCGGCGGCTACCCGCCGGGCAGCATCATGATCGCCGACCTGCCGGTGGATACATGGAAGGATGTAAGGCAGGGTTGCGGCACGCTGGTGCATTTCGTGCGGCCCAAGGATATCGCACAGGGCAGCTAACGCAATTCGTTGCGCCGGGCCCAGTATGTGCCGACATCCTTGCCGATTTCAGCGCCGCAAGCGATTGCCCAGAAAACCAGTGCTGCTCCCGCGCCTGCGGGCCCGGAATATGCAACCATATTGGCGATGCCCGCGAGAATAAAAAATCCGCGCCGCGCGTTATCGAGCGCAGACAGTTTTCCGAATTCAAGAACTGTTTTAGTGAAGAAGGTCGTGGCAAGCGCAAACACGATGAGGCTGGGTATGGCAAAGGGGCTGAAAGTTGCCGCCGCGGCAGCGCCGAACAACCCGGTTATTTCGCCGCCCATGCCGACAATAGCGGCGCCGGAACCATAACCAATGGCTGCAAATATTTTTTCACGCCCGTTTGGCGCCGCGCCGTTCATAACATTATTCCTTGTTATATGCTCGAAAAATGAATTGCGTATTTTATAGACATGTACGATATTTTGCCAATCTTGTAATGCTGACATTGTAATATGTGCCCGTTTATCAGGATAAAGAAGCAGCTATGACAGAACAAGCCATGTTCGGTGCGGGGTGTTTCTGGGGCGTTGAGTCTGCGTTCGCAAAGCAGCCGGGTGTTCTGGAAACCGCGGTCGGCTATAGCGGGGGCCAGACCGAACGGCCGACCTATGAAGATGTGTGCAACCATGGCACCGGCCATGCCGAAGTAGTGCATGTGCGGTTCGATCCGCAGCAGATAGCCTATGAAGCCTTGGTGGAATTTTTCTTCACCATGCACAACCCGACGCAGCTGAACAGGCAAGGCCCGGATGTGGGCGATCAGTACCGTTCCGCCATCTTTTTCTATTCACCGGAACAGGAGCGTATCGCGCGCGCGATCACGCAACGCGCAGAGCAATCGGGCCGGTTCAAGCAGCCGGTCGTTACGGTGATCGAACCTGCGCCGGCTTTCTGGCGGGCCGAGGAATACCACCAGAAATATTTTGATAAACGCGGCGGCGGAAGCTGTCATATATAGCCCTGTCATGATTTCAAAAACCACACTGGCCTACAAAATGCCGCTGCTTGCTTTGGCGTTTCTGGGCGCCTCGTGCTTGCCGCTGTTTTTTCCTTCGGTGCAGGCGTCAAGCGGCGTGTTCTATGCCATGGCAGGCGGCAATATCCTGCTGGCTTTGTCGCTTGGCGCTATTTTTCTACGCAACCGGGCGTTGTTGCGGCAAGGTTTTGCCGGGCTAGGCTTCAAGATGGTGCACCTTGTGCAAGTGATAGTGCATCTGTCGATATACGCTTACTGGGGCTATTATTACGCAGGCGTGATCGATCAGGCGCCCTTGATCGTCTGCCAGATTCTTTTCGGCTACCTGATACATATGGCGGTTTCACTGGCGCGGTCCGGGCGCTTTACGCTCGATCTTTCCGTGCTGCCTATTGTTTTCAGCATCAACTTCTTTGTCTGGTTCAAGAACGATTTTTTCTGGGCGCAGCTGCTGATGGTGGCGGGCGCGGTGCTCGGCAAGGCGTTTATCACAAGGGTTATGGGCGGGCGGAAAGCGCATATCTTCAACCCTTCGGCGCTCGCTATGGCGGTCGTGATCTGGGGTGCCATCGCATTCGAATATTTGTATGCGCTCCACACCATTACGATCGTCGCTTCGTTTGAAATTATTCCGCATTTCTTCACGTATATCTTTATCGTCGGCGCCGTTTCGCTTTTCGCGGCGCGCGTGGCGCTTGTGGCATTTGGCGCGTTCGCGACATTGATTGCGACAAATGCCCTGAGCCTTGTCTTAACGGATGTGCCGCTGATGCCGAGCCTTGTGCACCCGAACATATTCCTCGCTTTGACCTTGTTGATTACCGACCCAGCGACGGCCCCGAAAACCAAAATCGGCCAGCTGCTGTTCGGGATAAGCTATGGGCTTTCGGTCATCTTCGCCTATGCGCTGCTTTCGTGGATGGGGAAGCCGACCTTGTTCGATAAAATCATATTTGTGCCGGTGCTCAATTACCTTGCGCCCTGTTTCGACAGGATAAGGCTGCCAATCAGGGCGCGGGTGGACGGCGCGTCGCCGGCGATGGCTGCGTTGTTCCTTGCTTTTTATACCGCGTTTTTCTTTTCCCAGAACGATACTCTTGAGCGCCAGCTCTATCATGGTCCGCATTTGTTGCGTGAGCTTGGCGGCAGGCAGGTGTTGCCGGAAGACTATGAAGAACTGGGAATGAAGATTTTTGACCAAAAATTGCTTATACAATTGCAAGAAAAGCATCTTCGGCTTTGCCGCGAAGGGATAAAGTCTCCTGCCTGTTTCTGAAGGGCGCGTGGCATATTGCCCGCAACAAGGGTGCGTAATATAATTACAAAATCATGAAGCTGCTCAGACGCAACAGATTCGTCCCCACCCTTACGGCCATGGCCCTGCTTTTGCAGGTCATGCTGCCTTTCTTCGCGACCTATCAGGTGCCCGCGCGGGCGAACACCGGGTCTCTGACGTCGCTCTATGGCGAAAAGATCCTTATCTGCACCGGCAATGGCCTGCGTTTTGTCAACCTTCAGGATCTTCTGAACGGCAAGGCCAAGCAGCAGCCCGACAAAAAATATAAATGCCCGCTTTGCTATGTGGCGGTGCATGGCAAATGCGTCGGCACGGCGCCCGCGCTTGCTGCGTTGGCGCCGCCCGAAGCCCCCGCGACCACGATTTACCCCGCCGCCCGCACACCAGTTGCGCGCGATCTTGCCTGGCAGCGGTTGCGCACACGCTCCCCGCCCGCTGCGGTCACGGCCTGAAGACCGGCGGGCGCGGCGCGCCCGCTCCAACCATACATTCCAAAGGAAGACCCATGCGAAACATGTTGTTCGCAGGCGCATGCGCGCTTGCAATCCTGCCGGCCATGGCCGCGCAGGCCCACACTGATACCGCCGCCGTCCCTCGTCCGAATGCCCATGCCCCCATCGGCGTGATGGGCGATCATTTGCATAAAAAGGGCGAATGGATGGCCGGTTATCATTACCGGCGCACCAGCATGAAAGGGCTGCGCGACGGCACCGAAAGCGTTTCCGACGCCAGTGTGCTCGCTACCTACGGCGAAACGCCGCTCGATATGGTGATGGACATGCATATGTTCGAGCTGATGTATGGCGTGACGGACGATCTGACGCTGATGGTCATGCCGCAATTTATGCAAATGAGCATGCTGCACAAATCGCACGGCATGCATGCGCATATGCACGAGCATGAAATCAGCGGTTTCGGCGATACCGAGCTGACGGCGCTTTATAGTGTCTGGCGCAGCGAAGGCGGCGGCGCCAGCCACCGTTTTCATTTGAACGGAGGTGTAAGCTTGCCAACCGGTTCGGCGGGTGAAACTTTCACCAACCATCACGCCATGACATACCGCATGCCTTATAACATGCAGCTTGGCAGCGGCACGTTCGACCCTATTCTCGGTGCGACCTATACGGGCGAAGCCGGGAATTGGTCATGGGGCGCGCAGACGCTTAATTATCTGCGCTTCGGCCGCAACGGGCAGGGTTACCGGCAAGGCAACCGCTATACCGGAAGCTTGTGGGGCGCGCGGGCCGTCGCCGATTGGCTCACTTGCGGTGACTCCAGAAGGGGCAGCTCTGGCTTACAGAAGGCTGACGGAGAGGTTTTACGAGAAATATGGCGATTACGTCAGCCCGCATCTTCTCATGTATGCACAGCCTTTAATCCAGCATGTGCAGAATCTGAATAATACCGATGCCTGGGTTGCTTTGCTATCGGATGGATTTAAGAAACTTGTGCAGGGCGGCGCTCAAATTGTCTGGATGCCCGCTAATACCTCGCACCTTGTCATGGACCGCGTAGATACCGGCAAGGCAACCTTCATCAATATGGTCGATAGCGCCGTCAATCACTTGCAGCACACCAAAGGTAAGCCACTGGTGCTAGGCACCACTTTATCCATGTCGGACAGGTTGTATTTTAAAGATAAGGAAAGGCTCCACCATTGCATCAAGCCCAACGACCAAGAGCAGGAGAAGATCAACACTATCATTATCAAGGAGATGGTACTCGGAAAGCTGTCACCGAAGAGCAAAGATTATATCAAACGCCTTGTCGCCAACTATAAGGCGAATAATGCAGTTACTTCTGTTTTCTTTGCCTGCACTGAATTACCGTGTTTTTTTAATAGTCAGGATTTTGGGTTGCTTGTTGATGATTGTGTCGAGGCTGTGGTCAATCAAATTGTTTCTATTAAGCCGCTAACCTGACTTCATTCCTCAAAACATTCACCCCCGGCACCATTTGCTTATTGCCGAACAGGCGCGGAGCGGCACCTACAACGGCAAGGGCATCTAGCATCGGCTGATCATTCAGCACATACATATGCGCATCGGGCATGGCATAACCAAATGCGCTCTGGCGACTGTCCGAGCTGGTGACGACTTCGCCGCCACAGACCCCATACAAAGCCGCATAAGCTTCTCGCCGTGAACCTAGAAGCGGAATACTTGGACTTGAGGCACTTACCGGCATGCGCTGACTTCCCCAACCTCTGTCCTCAACTTCCTGCTTTATGGCCAGCAGCAGCGAAGACACCGCGCTGTTCAAGATAGCCGGAACTGCCCGCGCTCTGACAGGAGGATACAATGGATTATATCAGACAGGATTTTGCGGTCTAGCCGGAACCACAGTATAGGCGGGACGGGTGAGATAATTATCTTTGTATTAGGAGAGCCAGGTTTGGCAAATCCCCCCCCCCGCAGAGCAAAAGACCAAAGACATTGTAGGAAATAATACCTTCCCGCGAGGACGCAGAAAGCGGTTTCCACCGCCGTGATGCCGCGTAAGAACTCGGCGCGGCGGCTTGCTGCGCCCTGCGCCACCTGAAGGCGGCTTGGGCTTCCGTGGCCGTGTGCGGCCACAAAAAGATTGCCAGCGGGCGTGAGTGATTCCGTCGAGAGATAGTCTCGGCGTTTGACGCCTCTTTCTGCGGAGAGAGGCGTTTTTTTATTTCAGCCCAGCACTTATCAACCAACCATAGGAGGACAGCCCATGAGTGAGTCGCCATCGCCAGAACAGCAGTTTGTCATCAATCTTGTATTCAAGCCCAAGGAACCTGGCCTCAGATTGCGCCCCGCCGAAACACAGTTGCTTTTGGCTTACATGGGTGAGATTCTGAGAGAGATCGAGGAAGAAGAACGGTTGATTATCGCGGAAGAAAAAGCCGCCGAAGAACGGGAGGGTACCCGGTCGATAAGCTGGAAAGCCTCGTCATGGAGGCGTTCAGGCACAAGGTCTATACGCCCGAATATATCCGTGACGTGATCGACACCTACCGCAAACACATGAACCGCCACGGCGGCGAGGATCGGCAGCGCGCCAAGAAACTTGAAACCGAGTTGAAGGAAATCGAACAGGCCGAAAGCAAGCTGTTCGAGGCCGTTGAAAAAGGAGTCCTCGCACTGGACGACCGCCTGAAAATTCGGGTGCAGCAGCACGGGATGCGCCGCGAGGCGATCACAGCGGAACTGGCGACCCTGCAACGCAAGCACCAGACCCCGCTGCAAACGCTCACGCCGCAGAAGATCAAGGCCGTGGCGCGTACCATCAATAAACGCTTTACCGCATCGACGCCCTTCAGCCGCGCCTACCTTCAAGCCACGCTCAGCGAAATCAGCATCCAGGGCGATTTCCTGAAACTGCGCGGGGAGAATAAAACCATGGCCAACCTCGTAGCGGCCAATGGCGCTATTGAGGTCGAAAACGCGGTACTCAGATTCATACCTGGGTGGCGTCCCCTACGGGATTCGAACCCGTGTCACCACCGTGAAAGGGTGGTGTCCTAGGCCTCTAGACGAAGGGGACGAGGCACGCGCGGCGGGGGGCTTGCCCCGGCGCGAAGGGTAAGAGAGTTAAACGGTTGCCCGCCG
>WGMR01000009.1 GCA_016124955.1 Alphaproteobacteria bacterium
ATGCCCGAAAACGCTTCCCATCCATGGCTTACCCGCTACCCCGCCGCCGTTGACTGGAACGGCACGCTGCGCACCACGCCCGGCGCGGCGATGCTGGAGGAGGCGGGTGTAAAATGGCCCGATAACCTGTGCATCGATTTTCTCGGCAAGACCTATACATATAAAGAAGTGGCGGCACTGGCTTCGCGCGCCGCCGCGGGGCTGCAGAAGCTGGGCGTGAAGAAGGGCGACCGCATCGGGCTTTTCCTGCCCAACACGCCTTATTACGTGATCATGTACTACGCGATCTTGAAGTGCGGCGGGGTGGTCGTGAATTTCAACCCGCTTTATGCCGAGCGCGAGGTCGGCAACATGATCAAGGACAGCGGCGCCGAGATTATGGTGACGCTGAATTTGCAAATGACCTACGGCAAACTGGCGAAATTGCTGGATACCACGCCGTTGCGCCATGTGATTGTTTGCCGGATGCAGGATATTTTGCCCTTTCCGCAAAACATTCTGTTTTCAATCTTCAAGCGCGCGCAGATCGCGACCGCGCCGGACGATACCCGCCACACAGCCTATGCGCGCCTGATCGAAAACGACGGCAAATATACGCCCGCCAGCGTGGACCCGGCGCGCGACGTGGCGGTTTTGCAATATACGGGCGGCACCACCGGCGTGCCCAAGGGCGCGATGCTTTCCCACGCCAACATCACCGTGAACGCGCTGCAATCGGTGCTGTGGTGCCCGGAAGTGCGGCCGGGGCAGGAGCGCATGATGTGCGTGATCCCGTTCTTCCATGTGTTCGCGATGACGGCATGCATGAATTTCGCGCTGATGACCGGCGCGGCGATGATTTTGCTGCCGCGCTTCCAGATCGACCAGCTCGTGAAAACCATCCATAAAAAGCGGCCGACCCTGTTCCCCGCCGTGCCCACCATTTACAACGCGATCAGCAATTATCCCGGGCTGGCGAAATACGATCTTTCCTCGATCCGTTATTGCATTTCCGGCGGCGCCGGGCTGCCGCAGGAAGTGAAGCGCGATTTCGAAAAATTGACGGGCTGTATCCTTGCCGAAGGCTATGGCTTGAGCGAAAGCGGCCCCGTTGCCAGCTGCAACCCGGTTTCGGGCGACAGCGGCGGGATCAATAAATCCGGTTCGATCGGGCTGCCGCTGCCGGGCACGGTGCTCGAGATTGTCAGCCTCGAAGATCGCGCGACGGTGCGCCCGCAGGGCGAAAAGGGCGAAGTTTGCATCCGCGGTCCGCAGGTGATGCTGGGCTACTGGAACAACGAAGACGAAACCGCGCACGCACTTGTGCAAACGCCGGAAGGGCCACGGCTGCATACCGGCGATGTCGGGTATATGGATGCGGAAGGCTATATTTTTATCGTCGATCGTATCAAGGATATGATCGCGGCCGGCGGATACAAGATATACCCCCGCCATGTGGAGGAAGCGATCTACCTGCATCCGGGGGTGGAAGAATGTATCGTCGCCGGCGTGCCCGATCCGTATCGCGGCCAGACCGTGAAGGCCTGGATCAAGCTGAAGGCCGGGGTCGAGCTGGACGAGCCGGCGCTGCTGCACTTTCTTTCCGATAAACTGTCGAAGATCGAGGTGCCGAAGCTGGTTGAATTCCGTGCCGCGCTGCCCAAGACGCTGATCGGCAAGCTCGACCGCAAGGCGCTTCTGGCCGAGGAAGACAGCAAACGGAAATTGCAGGAAAGGTGACCCGGCCCATGCCTGACGCAGTACGTGCCGCGGTGCCATCGGTGCCTATGCGTCTGGTCGGGCTGGATGCGATGCGCAGCATCGCGGTTATATGTGTTTTTCTTGTACACATCGATTTTGCGTGGCAGGGCCGTAGCACGGCCGATTGGTGGCATCTGTTTCCGTTTTCCTCTCTTTTCAATACTGTAGCGATTATATCGGCGCTATATATACTGAGCGCCTATGTGTTGGCGCTGCCTTTTTTCGGGGGCCGCGCACCCGCCGTGCTGCCTTTTATGGTCAAGCGCTTTTGCAGGCTGTATATACCTTTGGTAACGACCACGTTACTGGTGTTTTTTTTGTATCACATAACGAATACGCTGGTGCTCGACCGCTATTGGGTGTTGTCGGATGGCGGGCAAATAATGTCTTCTTACCCCCATGTTGAGCCGACAGAACTTTTTGCCGATGACGCTATCAACCGGATTTTGATGCTGGGGGTTTTTTATGTAATGCCCACGCCATCTAGTTGGGAGCATGTTCTCGACCTGTTGTCCCTTGCCGGGACAAGTTCAAGCACAACATTGAACAGCGTTGTCTGGTCGCTGGTGCACGAGATTCGCCTGTCTATGGTTTTCCCGGCGCTCATTATACTGTGCCGTGATACGCGGCGTGCATTGTTGGTTGCCGCCGCGCTTTATACGGCTGCGTCGGCCGCCATTGTCGTGACAGGCGATAGCGATATGTGGCTGCATCAGACTGAAAATTTCTGGGTCAGTTGGCTGATCACGCTGCGTTTTGCGGCATTTTTCATTATCGGCATATTGTTGGCGAAGCATAGCCCCGTTCTGGCGGAACGGATCGGCAAGATGGCGCGATGGAAGATCCTTGCGACGTGGTTACTTGTTGTGTCGGTGTTTGCCTTGCCCGACTACCATGTGCTGGCGCCCCTGTTTGCCTTTGCGATTTCTGTGGCTGTTTGCCTGTGTGTGCACTCGGCCGGCACGCAAAAGATTCTGGAATGCACGCCGCTGCCATGGTTGGGCAAGACAACCTACAGTTTCTATATTCTGCATTTGTCGCTTCTTGCCATGGTTATGCAGAAGATGGCGGGCCAATTTCCCTACGGCGCTGTTTGCCTTACCGCCCTGGTGTTTACGTTTGTGCTATCGACCGCGCACTATTACACGGTTGAACTGTGGTCGATAAAAATCGGGCGCAGGCTTGGACGTATGGCCGCGGGCTTTCCCGGCCAGACAACCACGAGAAGCAAATGACGGCAGCAGGCGGTGTCCATGCGGCACCCGGGCGCATTGCCGCGCTCGATGCCTTGCGCGGGCTGGCGGCGCTTTGCGTCTTTTTCACGCATACCTACAGCACGTGGCCGGGGCAATCGGTCGATGATTTTATCAATTTCTTTCCGTTCTATGTTTTCATCAACCACAACGCTCCGATCGTGTTCTTTGTGCTGAGCGGTTATGTGATGGCATTGCCGTTTTTCGGGCCGCGCCCTTTGGGCTGGCTGCCTTTCGCGGCCAAGCGCGCGGCGCGGCTTTATGTTCCCTTTGCCGCTGCCACGCTTGTTTCGACCGTGCTTTTCTACGCCTCTTCGATTACACCGCTGTATTTCACATGGACGCCGTGGAGCACCATGCCGGCCGAAAGCCTGATATCAACCATCAATCACACTCCGTTGACGCCGTGGCCGTGGCTGAATGATTTCCTGATGCTGGGGCGCCCGGGAATCGCGCATGCGCCGCTGACATGGAAAAGTATTTATGAACAGCTGGCGCTGACCGGCGTGACCAGTATGCAAACGCTCAATACCGTTGTGTGGGCGCTGGTGCATGAAGTGCGCATATCGCTGATCTTTCCGCTGCTGATTCCGCTCTGTCGTTCGACCCCGCGCGCATTGCTGGCGGGTGCGGCGATGTTCGTTATTGGCACCGCCGGCATCGTGGCATCGGGGCAGAGCAATATGTGGCTGTGCGAAACCGAAAACGCGTTCGTCAGCTGGTTGATCACGCTGCGGTTCATCCCATTCTTCATAGCCGGTATTTTGCTTGTCCGGCACCGCGAACAGATCGGCGCACTGATCGCGCACATGCCGCGCTGGGGCGTGGCGGCGCTTTGGGTGGCGGTGATATGGGTGATGTGCCTGCCCACATACCATGTGCTCGATATTCTGTTCGGCGCGGCCGTGGCCACGATCGTGGCGTTGTGCAGTTTTTCACCTTGGACGCAGCGCGTTTTCATGGCAACGCCGTTGCCGCGGCTCGGGCGCGTGGCGTACGGGTTTTATCTTTTACATTTGCCGGTGCTGTTTGTTTTAACTTCCAAACTTTCCACCGCATTGCCTTATTGGGGGATATGCGTCGCGATTTTTATCGTCAGCTTCGCGCTGGCGACGTTGCTGTATCACCTTACCGAGGTGCCTTCGAAGAAGCTCGGCTATTGGGCGGCGGCGCGCTTCGCGCGGCACGGCTGACCGGCGCTACGGTTTGCCGCCCTTGACCGCGCGCCCGACGCTTTGCAGCGTGAATAACATAAGCGTGCCGTCTTCGCGCGCCGCGAACAGGCAATCGCCGTCCCCGTTCCATGCAAGGCCCGCGATGGCGCCGCCTTCCACCGCCGGCGCAATCATCACATCGATGCTGCGGCCATCGAGCGGCAGCAGCGCGGCCGCGCCGTCGGCATAGCCCGCTGCCAGCATTTCATCGCGCGGATGCGGCGCGACCTGCGTCACAAGCGCGGGTCGCTCGCTGCCCGGCGTCAGGGGGGGCTTGCCCCACGGCCCGCCGCCGGTGAAGGGCCAGCATACCGGCACCCCCGCGCCGGAGCTGGCGAGGTATTTCGATTTGGCGGTCCATGCCATGGAACGGACCTTGCCGGCATAACCCGCCATGCGCATTTCATTCATGTCGGACAGGCGCCAGCCATGCAGCGCGCCTTCCTGCATCGTGGTCATGACGATCTTGCCTTCCGGGTGCCAGAGGATGCCGAGATGCGATCCCTTCCACGCCAGCACGTTCGGCTGCTGTTCGCGCGCATGCGTCCACCACAGGCTGACGCCGTTATAATGGCTGGCGGCGATGCGCTTGCCCTTGGGCGTGAAGGCCAGTCCGCCGATGGAAGAAGGGTGCGGGAGCGGCGCGCCCGCCTGCTTGCCTTCCGCATCCAGCAAAAAAAGTTCCTTGCCGATGGCATAGGCGCGCAAACCTTCCTTGCCGCTGGCGGCGACATGGTCGATCCATTTGCCTTTATGTTCTGCCAGTATAGTCGGTGCGTCCGAAGACGGCTCGATCACGCATACGCGCCCGTCATCGCCGCCCGTAAGAAACCCCGCGCCATCGGCATCGGGCGCCAGCGACAGCGCAACGCCTTCATGCAAGGCAACGAATTTGGGGTTATCGGGAAATTCTTCGGCCTTCAGCATCGCGAGCCGCCCGTCACCCAGCGCGATGCCGAGCCAGCTACCCTGCAGGTTGGTGCACATGCCCACGACAGGCGCGCCCAGTTGCCATTCCCGGGCGATGGCGGAAGTTGCAGCGCCCATCAGGCGGCGCAGGCTTCGAAGCCGGCCCGCAGTTCGGCTTCGTTAAGGTCGCGGCCGATGAAAACCAGACGGCTGATGCGCTTTTCGCCCGCTTTCCAGGGCGGCAGCGTGGCCGCATCCATCATCATGTGAACGCCCTGCACGACGAACCTTTCCTCGCTGCCCTTGAGGTTAAGGATGCCCTTGTAGCGCAGCAAATCCGGGCCTTTGTTGGCGCGCAGATCGGCCATCCAGTTTTCGAAACGCGCGGGATCGAGCGGTTTTTCGCTGCTGAACGACAGGCTTGCGATACCGCTTTCATGCACGTGGTTGTGCCCGTGTTTGTGTTCGTGCGCATGGGCATGATCGTGATCGTGTCCGCAATGTTCGTCGCATGTGTGATCGTGATCATGTCCATGATCGTGATGATGGTCGTGCGCCTTTTCGGGTTCAAGAAAATGCGGGTCGCGCTCCAGGATGCGTTTGAGATCGAAAGCGCCGAGCCCGAGCACGCTTTCAAGCGGCACCGCGCATTTTTCGGCGCGGATGATTTTTGCGGTGCTGTTGATGCTGCGGATCGTGCGTTCGATCGCGTCAAGTTCGGGCGGCGACACAAGATCGGTTTTGTTGAGCAGCACGATATCGGCGAAGGCGATTTGCTGCGCCGCTTCGCGGCTGTCTTTGAGGCGCAGGGGCAAATACCGCGCATCCGTCACCGTGACGATGCCATCGAGCCGGGTTTTTGCCGCCACGTCCTCGTCGGCAAAAAAAGTTTGTGTCACCGGGCCGGGATCAGCGAGGCCCGTGGTTTCGATGATGATGCCGTCGAAGCCGCCGGCGCGCTTCATCAGCCCGCCGAGGATGCGGATGAGATCGCCGCGCACCGTGCAGCAGATGCAGCCGTTGTTCATTTCGAAAATTTCCTCGTCGCTGTTCACGACAAGCTCGTTATCGATGCCGATCTCGCCGAACTCGTTCACCACCACGGCATATTTCTTGCCGTGCTGCTCCGACAAAATGCGGTTGAGCAGCGTGGTTTTCCCGGCTCCGAGATAGCCGGTAAGGACGGTAACGGGTGTTTGTTCAGCCATTTTGGTTCCTTGCGCGCGAACGGAATTTGCCCCCATACATGGCGATTGGCGCGGCTGCAGGCAAGCCACCATCTAACTATCTGTAAAGACTAACATATTTTCGTATTTTGACAGGCGGGGCAGGCCGCGGCCCGCAGGGGCGAAAAAATCTTCCCTGCGCCGCCGCGAAGTTCATGAAGGAACTTATCAGGGCGCGAATCTTATGCTATGCGGATAAGCATGCTGATGAAACGCGCACTTGCCGCCCCGGTTTTCATGGCCGCCACGCTTCTGCTGGCCGCCTGCGTCGCCACCCCCAAGCCTGAAGGCGTGTTCATGGACGGGCCGCTGTTCGTCGGCAGCAAGGTAAAATGCAACGCCGGCAACATCGATCTTGTGCGCTATGAGCAAGGCAAGGAACCTGTTATCTGCGCCAAGGGCGGCTGGAAGCCGGTGCCGGGTTTGGCAGCCGGCGGCAAAAAGGCCGCGATGATCAAGCCGGAAGATTCGTTCGGCGTTCCGAACAACATTGTAATGCCCGGCAAGTTTTTCGTTGGTCCCGTCCCGGTATGTGCCGAGGAATATTTGAACACTGCGCGCTTTGAAGCCGGCTGGCTTGATGTTTGCACCAGCAAGGGCTGGCTGCAGGTGCAGGTAATCCCCGGTATGGACGCTGCGGCGACGGCAAACAAGAAAGGCAAATAACTTATGATACGCAGGCTTTTCCCCCTTCTTGCCCTTTTCGTGCTTCTGTTTTCCGCCGCCCCTGCGCTGGCGCAAAGTAATTCGTGCACATTGGTAACAACCGGCACGAGCCAGGATATTACCGCCTTTACCACCTGCAAGCGCGTGACGAACAGTTCGGGCACCACGGTGTGCGCCGTGAGCAACGTGGATTCGGCGCAGTGGGCAAGCTTTTACAACAACCCGCCGAGCGGCGTGACGATCGGGGAATGTTCGTGCACGCTGCCATGGGGCGGTACGATCAATAACGGGCAGGGTGTAACGGCCTATCAGGCCAGCTCTGTTGCCTGCGGCGCCAGCTGCGTATCGCAGACGCGGACCTGCACGTCGGGCGTGTTAAGCGGAACCTATACGAACGCGAGCTGCAGCGTGGCGACCTGCGCCGGCTGGTGTTCAAGCGGCGTTTGTTATTATCAGGCCTCGTCCGGTCAATCCTGCAACACTTTCTGCGGCAGCCATGGCGGTTGCGACGCCACGGGCGTATCAGGCATGGGCGGCAACTGGACGACTTGCGGCACGGTCGGCGCGCATTTCGGCGCGACGGCGGCTACCAACGGGGTGGATTGCTCCAGTTTAGGTGCGATGGGCTGTATGTATTATACCTATTATGGCACCAGCTATTATCGTTGCACGCAGGGCGGCACCTGTGACGCAACCCCGGCGAGCGTTTATGTTCGTTTCTGCGCCTGCAACAGCTAGGCAGGGCTTAGCGCACCTGCGCTTGCCATTGGATAAAAAGCGCATACACTGCATAGTGTTGTTTCCAGCATCACGGCAACAGGGGAACTGTATTGTCCAATAAGCTGAAATGGACGCTGATCATCATCGCGGCGCTGGTCATCCTGCCGTTGCTGGGCGGGGGCGCTTGGCTGTTCGCGGGCAAACCCGATACGGAAACCGTGAATCTTCCGGCCATGCATATGCTGTATGTCGAACGGACCATCACGGAACGCAAGACAATCGAGATAATCGGGGCTTTCTATGCGGCGACCTTCATAAACCCGGGCCTTCCGCCGTGCAAGAAAATAGCCATACAATGGTTCGACAATCCGTTGGTGACAAGGTTTTCCAAGGGTTATTACAGGGCGGGCTGCCTTGTTGACAGGGCGCCGGCCGGGAAACTTGAGCAGATTGAAGTACAGACCATTCCTGCGCAATCATGGCGGCAAATGACAACGAAGCTCGGCGGGATGGGCGACTGGCTGCGCAACATGCTGTGGATGCATTTGTTTGCCGGCGGCGACAGGCCCTATGTCCTTTTGCTTTGGGAATCGGACATACTGGAAAGTGCCAAGAAGGAACTTGCCGTAAAAGATACCGACATCGTTGCGCCGCAGGCGATCACTGTTCTGGCGCCCGCGGGCGATGTTGCCGAAGGCAAGCCATCCGCCCCCGCCGCAACAGCGGAAGAAGAATAACCCTGTATGCCCGCCCCTGCCGCCGCAAAAACTGTTGGCGGTTTCCTGTTCATGGGCCTGCTGGCCCTTGTATCGATGTTGCGCGGGCAGCCGGGCGCCTGCGGTTTTTCCAATATATGGTGGCGCCATAACTGGTTGACGGATTACGAACACGGCTTCGTGCGCCGCGGGCTTGCGGGCACGCTGGCGAAACCGTTTCTGAGCGATCCCGCCGCCACTACTGACTTTATCGCCGCCGCGACGATTGCCGTGAACATGCTGGCCGTCGCCGGCGTCGCCGTGCTTTTGCTGATTGTGTGGCGTGGGCGCGACCGTGCGCTGTTCGCAGCCTTCGCCATTTTTGTGGCGACAACGCCCATGCTGCCCTATCTGATGCCTTATGATGGGGCGCTGGACGGCTTTATCCTTGCCTTATGCACCGCCGCGACGCTGGCGTTGATGCGCGGCCATGCATGGGTCTTTGCCGCGCTTTTTGCAATCGGCGCGCTGGTGCATGAGGAAGCCGTGGTGGTTTTGCTGCCGCTGGCCGGCTGCGCCGCGCTTTTGGGAACGCGCGGCGGGAAGAAAGCCGCGTTTGGCGCGTGCGCCGTGGCCGCCTTTGTTTTCGTTGCCGGCATTTTGAACCCGGCCACCATGGACATGGCGGAAAAATATGTGCTTTACGGCATGCCGCCTTCACTGGCGCAGGATATCGTAGCGTATCTTAACCTGCCGCTAGCCGACAACGTGCGAGAAACGCTGACGCTGTGGCGCAATTTTCCCGCAGGCAGCCTGATTGCCGCGCTTTACCCGCTGTTTGCAGTTGTGCCGTTGCTGGCGCTTGGCGCGTGGCGTTTGCGCGCGCCCGGTGCGGGCTGGAAAATGTGGCTTGGCGGGGGCGTGCTTGTGATTTTGCCTTATGGCGCGCTCGCGCTCGCGCTCGATACCTCGCGCCTTGCCGCCTTCGCGACTTTTTCCAATGCGCTGCTTGCGGTCTATGCGCTTACCCGCCTTGCCGCGCCCGCTGCTGCTGCCGCGCCGCCCGCGCCTGTGCGCATCGCCCTAGCCGCGCCGGCCTTTGTTTTATATTGTGCCGCGCCGGTCATGCTGCTGTGGCCGTTCGGGCTGTGCCAGGTGAATATTGCCTATCACCAGAAAATGCATGCGCCGCTGGCCGACGCGGCCCGCGCGCTGCAGGCGCATATTGGCAGGCAGGCAGGCGAACTGCCACCCGCGCCGCCGCGGCCCGCAAGCGCGGACCCGCATGACCGCGATACGCTCAAGCGCATGAGCCACGGTTTGCGGGCCTGCCTGTCGGTGGAAGGCTGCGCTGCCGCCGCGCCGCCCTGACCGGCCATTTGCCAAAGCCGGACCGGCTTGCCATCTTTGGCATTCGCTTGCTGCATAAGGCATAAAACATGGTTCATTTGGTCACCGGCGGTTCGGGCTTTGTGGGCGCGGCGATTGCGCGCGCGCTTTTGGCCGACGGCGCGCATGTGCGGGTTTTTGACCTGTGGCGCGCTCCCGATTTGCCGCAGGGCGTTTCCTTTGTGCAGGGCGATGTGACCGATGCCGCTGCCGTTGGTGCGGCGATGCAGGACGTAACACACGTGCATCACAACGCCGCGCTGGTGCCGCTGTCCAGGGACAGACGGCGGGTTTGGCATGTGAATGTGGAGGGCACGCGCACGGTTCTGGAAGCCGCGCGGCGCACGAACGTGCGAAGATTCGTGCATATGTCATCGAGCACCGTGTTTGGCGTGCCCGAAAACGTGCCGGTGACGGGCGCATCGCCGCGCGTGCCGTTCGAAGCCTATGGCAGGGCAAAAAAGGCGGGCGAAGACCTTGTGCTGGCGGCAATGGAAAGCGGGTTCCCTGCCGCCGTGATAAGGCCGCGCACCGTGATCGGCCCCGGACGGCTCGGGATTTTCGCGATCCTGTTTTCATGGATCCGGGCGGGCGCCAACATTCCGGTGTTCGGCAGCGGCGATAATTTGTTCCAGTTCGTACATGTCGATGATATCGCGCAGGCCGGTCTTTTGTGTTGCGCGCGCAAGGCGCGCGGCGCTTTTAACATAGGCGCAGAGAATTTCGGCACGCTGCGCGGCGATCTGGAATTTCTGTGCCGGTATGCGGGAACGGGTTCGCGCGTTATAAGTTTGCCTTCCGGGCCCGCAATCGCCGCGCTGCGGCTGCTCGATATCATGCGGCTTTCGCCGCTGGCGCCGTGGCATTACCGCACCTATCACAAACCGTTCTATTTCGATATGGAGCCGGCGCGCAGCATGCTTGGTTTCCGCGCGCGCCATGATAACCGCACGCTTCTGACAGAAGGTTATGACTGGTATTGCCGCCATGGCGATGGCGAAGCCGGGCACGATGCGTCGCTGCACAAAAGGCCCGTACGGCAAGGCATGCTGCATTTCGTGCGTTTTTTGCTGCGCATGGGGGGAAAAGCATCGTGACGCGCCGGGCCATCATACGGGCCGCGCTGCCCGGCTGGCCCGTGCTTGACGCGCCCGCACGGGATGCCGTGTGCGGCGATATCGCGGCCTATATTGATGCGGCGCTGGCGCGCGCGCCGTTTTATACCCGCGCCGCCATCTGTACGCTCGATATTCTTTTTGCACTGTTTTCGCTGTTTCGTCCGGCAACGCCCGCGCTGCTTGAGCGATGGGAGAATGCATGGCAGCCCGCGCGCATGCATGTGCGATTTTACCGCACGCTCGCGCTGCTTGCATGGTGCGATGACGGGCGCGTGCAGGCTTTGTGGGAGCGCGCGGCATGAACGGCGATTTTTTGCTTTCGTTGCCGGCCGCGCTGGATTGCGAGGTGCTGGTTGTCGGCTCCGGCGCGGGCGGCTGCATGGCGGCTGACGCGCTGGCGGGCGCCGGGGCGGACGTGCTGATGATCGAGGAAGGGCCTTATGTGCCGCAAAGCGCCATGCCGAAGACAAGCGCAAGCGAGGTGCAGGCGATGTGGCGCGGCGGCGGGCTAACGGCCGCATTCGGCCCCGTCCCGGTTGCGTATGCCGAGGCGCGCTGCGTCGGCGGCGGCACCGAAATTAACAGCGGGATCATGCAGCGCGTGCCGGATGCGTTGCTCGAAGAATGGGCGCGTATCCATGCGCTGGCGGATTTCGGCGCGGACGCGCTGCGGCCCTATTATGACAAGGTGTGGGCCGAACTTGTGCCGGCCGCACCGCCGGAAACCGGCCCGCCGGGCCGCGTAGCCGGTTTGTTGCAGCTTGGCGCGCAGCGCAAGGGCTTGCGCCATGAAGCGCTTGTCCGCGCCGCGGATGGCGGGCGCAGACATTCGATGACGGCAACGTTATTGCCGCGCGCGCAGGCACGCGGCATGCGGCTTGTGGCGCAATGCGAGGCGCGAAAAATCATATGGAAGCGCGGCGCGGGCGGCCGGGCGGTTGTGCGGGGCGTGGAAGCGCATGCGACCGGGCCGGACGGCCAGCGCCGCCGCGTGCATATTGCGTGCAAGCAACTTTTCCTTGCCGCGGGCGCGATCCATACGCCCGCGCTGCTTCGCCGCAGCGGCATTACGGAAAATATCGGGAACAGTTTGCGGCTGCATCCTGTGCTGAAAGTTCTGGCCGATTTCGGTGAACCCACGGGCGCCATGGCCGAACGCGTGCCGCTGGCGGCGATAACGGAATTCATGCCTTCGCTGCGCATGGGCGGCTCGGTTTTCACGCCGGGGTTTTTTGGCATGGCGCTGGCGGAAAACTGGCGCGACCGCGCCGCGCTGTTGCCCCGTCACCGCGATTGCGCGCTTTATTACACGATGGCGCGCGCGCAGGCGCGCGGGCGGGTGCGGCCATTGCCGGGCATGGCGGAGCCGCTTGTGCGCTATGCGCCGACCGATACCGACCGCGCCGCGCTGGCGCGCGGGCTGGAAAGCCTTGCCGGTGCCTTGCTGGCGGCAGGGGCGCGGCGCGTTATCCCTTCGCTTGCTGGGCACCCTGGCTGGGACAGCGAAAGTGCGATCGATGCGATGCGGATCATGGAAAGCGCGCCCGCGCGGGCGCAGATGATGGCGATCCATCTTATGGGCAGCTGTCCCATGCACGGGGACCGCGCGCAGGGCGCGGTGGACCCGTTTGGCCGCCTTTACGGGTTTAAAAATGCCGTGATCGCGGATGCCAGCGCGATGCCGGAAGCGCCCGGGGTCAATCCGCAGGCGACGGTGATGGCGCTGGCGGCGCGGGCCGCCGCTTCGTGGCTGGCAGTGCGCGGACAGAGCGTGTAAACAGGAAATGATGAAAAACAACGCCCCGCAAACAGGCATTTTGCCGCCGCTTATCGCCATCATGCGGCCGCAGCACTGGATCAAGAACACACTCGTGCTGCTGCCCGCTTTTTTCTCCGGCCGCATGGCGGATACGGATGCCGCGCAGCTAGCGATGGCCTTCGTGCTTTTCTGTATCGCCGCCAGCGCGGTTTATGTGTTCAACGACCTTTGCGACCGCATGGCTGATGGCGCGCACCCGCGCACGCGCCGCCGCCCGCTGGCAACGCAAAAACTTTCGCCGCGCGCGGCCGCCATTTTTCTGGCCGTGCTTTTGGCCGGTGGCGCGGCGCTTATGTACGGCATGCAAGCCCCTGCGGCCTTCAATGCCATTGTGCTGTGTTACCTTGGCGTCAATGCGGGGTATTCGCTGGGGCTGAAACGCGTGCCGGTGCTTGAACTTTTTTTGCTGGCGAGCGGGTATATTTTCCGGCTTTTTGCGGGCGGCAGCGTGATAGACGAGCCGCTAACCGGCTGGATCGTCGCGGTAACGGGCTTGCTCGCATTGATGCTTGCGGCCGGCAAGCGGCGCGGCGATATCGCGGCGGTCGAAAAGGATAAAGCCATGACGATGGCGGCAACCTATGACCCCGCCTATCTTGGCGTTATCATTACCGTGTTGGCGGCTGCGCTGGCCGCGACCTATGTGCTTTTCTGCATTTCGGACTATGCGCAAACCCGGTTCGGGCCGCATGTGACATGGTCCGCGCTGTTCGTGCTGTTCGGGATCATGCGTTATCTGCAGCTTGCGCCTGCGGGCGGGGGCGATCCGGTCGCGCTTTTGTACCGCGACCGGCCCATGCTGGCCTGCGCCGCCTTGTTCGCGCTGTGCTTCGCGGGGCTGATATATGGGTAGTGGCACGCCGCGCCCGCACCGGCGGAATGCCAGGGTTTTTTTGCTGTTTCTGGCCGCCGTAACGGCTTCCGCCTTTCGTGCGCAGCCGAACGCGTTTGAAGCGTTCGGCGGCTGGTTCAGGTATTTCTGGTACGTTACCTATGAATTTGGCTATGTGCGCCGCGCGCTTTTGGGCGCGCTTGCGGCGCCGTTCATCGATGCGGCCGACCCCGCCGCCTTTATCAATGCCGCAACCCTTGTATTCAATGCCGCCGCGCTGTGTGCCGCCGCGCTGCTTTTGCTGTTCGCGCTTCATCGCCTTCCCCGGCCCGCATTCTTTTGTACGCTCGGGTTTTTCCTTGTTTCTCCGCTGCTGCCCTACCTGATCATTTACCCGGGCATCCCCGATAACATCATCATTGCCGTTTGCATCTGTGCGACGCTGGCTATTCTGAGCGGGCGCATAGTTGTTTTCATGGCGCTGCTTCTGGCGGGCATGCAGGTGCATGAAATGGCGGGGCTTATCCTGCTGCCTGTTGCGCTGTGTGTTGCGTGGTTCGGGCGTACGCGCGCGCAGCGCGCCGCTTTCCCCGCCGCGCTGGCGGGCTTCGTCATATGTCTGTTTGCCGCCGCGATCAGCCCTGCCGCCGTGCAATTCATCGATGTTTTCGGGCAATACGGCATGACGCCGGATTTCGGCAGCAAGGTTCTGGCCTATCTGAATAAATCCTCGCTCGCGAATTTTTACGACATGGCCTATTTCTGGGAAGATAATTTGCCGATGACGGCGGCGGGTTGCCTGTATCCGCTTTTGGCCATTCTGCCGCTGTGGTTTTGCGCGGTGCCCGGGCAAGGCCATGCGGGCGGGCCGCGACGGCTGGGCTTGCCCGAACTTGCCGGGTTTGCGGCGGCATTTACCTTTCCCTATTTCGCGGTGCTGGTGGGCTACGATTATTCGCGCTACGCTGCGCTGGCGACGCTGGGAAACTGTCTTGTGCTGGTCTGTTTTTTTTGTCTGCACGCGCCGCCGCGGGAAAAAGCTGCCTCCGTGCCCGGCAAGACCCCGCTGGCGCTGTTTGCGGCCGCCGTTTTCCTGTATTGCGCGATGCCGCTTTACTGGTTCTGGCCGAACGGGCTGATCCCCGTCAATCTCGGTTACCACAAGGCATTGCACAACCCGCTGGCCGCCGCGATGGAGCGGCGCGGATTTTTGAAAGATGCGAACGTGACGGACCTTGTTTTCATGCGCGTACAGCGGCAGGCGGATCGCATACTTGAAGAAGATTACGCGCCATTGAAAAAAGCAAACGGCGTGGAAAACTAGGCGGCGCAGACCGCATAGACAAAACCATCATCCAATGCGCCGTCCGCGAAGGCCGCGCGCGCATCATTTGTTCCCAGCTTGAAGCGCGCCTCGCGTTTGCACCATATATCGAAGCCCGTGCGGCGGCGCGAAGCGGGCGGCACGGCGGCAAGTTCGGCGTTTTCCTCTGCGCTGAAAAAGCGCTTCGCGATCGCTTCGATATCCGTGGCCGGGCCCATATGCTGGAGATCGACACCAAGATAGCCCGCGCCGCGCATGATGCCGATCAGGATTCTTGTGCCATCCGGCCCGGTGCTGTGCGAAAGGCTGAAGGCGGCTTCGCCGCCGGGCAAAACCGGTTTGCCGTTTTCAAGCAGCGTAACGGGCACGGCTTCGGGCGTTATGCCCAGCAAGTGCCCGAGATGCCGGCGCAGGCAGGCGCGGGCAAAAAGGAAAGTATGCGCGCGGGCGGGCGCGTTCATGGCAGCGGCGCGCTTGCGTTCGGCGGCGGATACGCTTGCATGGTGCGCCGTATCGGAAACGGGCGGTTCGCTATGCAGAAAAAGCAGCACCGGCCTGGCGGCGCATTCTATTGTCCAGGATCGTTCCATAAAAAGGCACCAAAGGCGGGCATGAGAGAGTTTTTGTCTTTTCCGCCATACCTTACTATAAGATCAGGCTGGCGGAGGGAGTTTCGCGATGCGTTTTATTATCTTCCTGATATCCATGATTTTTCTGGCCGGCAGCTTGCCGGCTGCGGCCGCCTTTGCGCTCGATGACATGCCGCCGCCCAAACGCGCGCCGCGTACGCCCGTGGCTTCGCAAAAGCTGGAGAGCGGCAAGAAAGCCCCCAAGATCGCTGTGGGCGACGAGATCAGCGGCGATGCCGTGGTGCTGGACGGCGAACATTTGCAGGTGCGCGGACAGGAAATGCGTTTGTTCGGCGTGGTGCCGCCGCAGCTTTCCGCTCCGCTCGGCCCGCAGGCGCGCCAGCGGCTTGATAAACTGGTGGCGGGCGCCGAAGTGACGTGCGAGGTGCGCGACCGCGCACGCGACGGGCGCTTGCTTGCGCTGTGCGGCACGGAAAAAACGCCCGATCTCGGGCTCGCGATGCTGCGCGACGGCTACGCGGTTGTGGCGCGCGGCAGCGTTGATGGCGCGGATATCGCCGCCGCCTATGAAATGGCCGAAGAAAAGGCGCAGAGCAAAAAGCTCGGCCTCTGGCATGCGGATATAGAAGAAGCCGCAGCCGAAACCCCGCCGCCCGCATCTGCGGCCATTGAAGCGCCGGCGCCGGTGCAGGCCCCCGCCTTGCCCGAACAAGCAAAAAGCGCGGACGGCAACTGGCTTTTGCCGGTTTGGCTGCTTTTGCTTTATATCGTGGTCAACACGCTGTGGCAGAGCATTGCGCGCAGCGAAAGCGAACGCCGCGAACGGCGCGCGCTCGCGGCTGCGCTACGCGGCGAGCTGGCGGCGGCGCGCGGCATCTGCATGACCAAGGCCGAACAGCTAACGCACGATATGAAGGCGGACGGCAAGGGTATCGGCCAGTGGCCGCGTTTGCGGACCATCGTGTTCCAGGCGCATGTAAGCAAGATCGGCCTGCTTGGTGCTTCGCTCGGGCGCAAGGTTGCTTCGCTTTACGGCCAGTTCGCCGATTATGCCGCCTATGTTGGTGCGCAGGCGATCGAAGGCGCGCATAGCAAGGCCGATACCGCTTCGGTCCGCAACGCGCTGCTTACGCTGGTTGCCTATATCGACATGACGGCCGAAGAGCTTGAAGCGGTCGAGCGCGCCAATACCGGCTTCCTTTCGCGCCGCCCCAAAGCCGTGCCGGTGCCCGCCTCCGCCGCCCCCGCCGCGCCGGAAGAAGAAGCGGGCGAGGCGGACGAGATCGTGACCGTGGGCGATGAAAGCGACGATATGCTCGATGCGAGCGCCGACGATACCGGCGAAGACGCGGAAAGCGGCAACAAGGAAAGCGCCGCCTGAAACTACAGATACCGCACGAAGCGATTGCGCGCATCGACGAGGATGGATTTCGGCGTAACCGGGGTTTCGGTCAGCTCGAAGCCCATGACGATAATTTCCTCGCCCTTCTTGATCAAATGCGCCGCCGCGCCGTTCATGCACACCGTGCCGCTGCCGCGCTCGCCCGCAATCACATAGGTTTCAAGCCGCGCACCCGATGTGTTGCTCACGACCATGACCTTTTCCCCCGGCCACAGACCCGCCTTGTCGGCGAGATCCATATCGAGCGTGATGCTGCCGATGTAGGAAAGATCGGCGTCCGTGACGGTCGCCTTATGTATTTTTGAGCGCAGGACGGAGCGCATGGCGGCCGTGACCCGTCTGTTGCATGAGGTTAGAAAAATGGTGCGGTCGAGAAGACTCGAACTTCCACGACATTTCTGCCACAGCGACCTCAACGCTGCGCGTCTACCAATTCCGCCACGACCGCACATTCTGGTTGGGTGGGACACTGTGTGTAGCAAAGGCCTGTCGGCCCGACAAGCAGCGCGAATTCTACAATATAGTCAATGAGTTAATGGCATATAAGACGGGCTTTGTTGCGGGTGCGAAATGGTTTATGATGAGCCAATGCAGACCGCGTCCCTCCCTACCGGCCACAGCATAGAATGGACCGTCAGCGCCGCTCCCGTTCCTTACGCGAACGCGATGGCGGCGATGGAAGAACGTGTCGGCGATATCATTGATGGCGCGGCGCGCGAAAAAGTCTGGCTGCTCGAACATCCCCCGCTTTACACCGCCGGCACCAGCGCCGACCCCGCCGAGCTTCTGAACCCGAACGGCATGCCGGTTTTCCAGACCGGGCGCGGCGGGCGCTATACCTATCATGGCCCCGGGCAACGCATCGCTTACGTGATGATGGATCTGCGCCGCCGCCATGGCGCATGCGGCCCGGATTTGCGCGGCTATATCAGCGATCTTGAAGAATGGGTGATCGCCTCGCTCGCCGATTGCGGCGTGGTTTCGGGCCGCCGCAAGGGGCGCATCGGCATTTGGGTCAATCATGCGGGCAACGAAGAAAAGATCGCCGCCATCGGCGTGCGCGTGCGGCGCTGGGTGACCTTCCACGGCGTCGCCATCAATGTTGCGCCCAATCTTGCACATTTCCGCGGCATCGTGCCGTGCGGGATCCGCGAACATGGCGTGACCTCGCTTGCAGCGCTTGGCCGCGATACCGGCCGCAGCGTAAGCATGGCCGAGCTTGATGCCGCGCTGCGCCGCAACTGGGATGAGGTTTTTGCGCCCCGCGCAGGCATGCCGGCCGCCGCCGGGACCGGCGAACCCGAAGCGCTGCAGACCGCCTGAAGGCTGGCCAAGCGGCCCATGCACCGCTAAGATGTGTCGCAGAACCTGCGCCGCCAAAGCGCGATGCGACTATCCCGGAGACCAGCCCCGTGACGAGCCATATAACCCCGGCAACCGACGCCGCCCCCAACCCGCGCCGCGCCACGCCCAACGCTTCGGGCGCGGGCATGGAAGATCTGATCGCCGAAACCGCGAGCACGGCCGCGCAATTGAAAGATGTGCGTACCGCGATTGGCGCCGCGATTTTCGGGCAGGAAAAGGTTATCGAACAAAGCCTGATCGCGCTGCTTTCGGGCGGGCATCTTTTGCTGGTCGGCGTGCCCGGCCTTGGCAAAACGAAACTGGTTGATACGCTTGCGCGCTCTCTCGGGATCCGCGCGGCGCGCGTGCAATGCACGCCCGATTTGATGCCCGCCGATATTCTCGGCTCAGAAATCCTCGAGGAAACCGAAAGCGGCAGCCGTGCTTTCCGCTTTATCCACGGGCCCGTTTTCACGCAGCTTCTGATGGCGGACGAAATCAACCGCGCCAGCCCGCGCACGCAATCGGCGCTTTTGCAGGCGATGCAGGAACGCAGCGTGACCATTGCGGGGCAGGATCACGCATTGCCCGCGCCGTTCCATGTGCTGGCGACGCAAAACCCGATCGAACAGGAAGGCACCTACCCGCTGCCCGAAGCGCAGCTCGATCGTTTCATGTTGCAGATCGATATCGATTACCCCGATGCCGCCGCCGAACGGCACATGACCATCGCGACCACCGGCGCGAACGATGCGGCGGTGACGCCGCGCTTCAGCGCCGCGCAATTGCTGGCGGCGCAGAAGCTGGTGCGCCGCATGCCGATCAGCGACCGCGTGGTGGACGGGATCATGGCCATCGTGCGGCAGGGCAGGCCGGAAAGCACGAATATCGACGCGGTGAAGGAATATGTGGCGTGGGGGCCGGGGCCGCGTGCGGCGCAGGCGCTCGCGCTGGCCAGCCGCGCCCGCGCGCTGCTCGATGGCCGCCTTTCCCCCTCGCTCGATGACGTGCTGGCGCTGCTTATGCCCGCGCTGCAGCATCGCATGGCGCTGCAATTTTCCGCGCGCGCCGAGGGCGTGCAACTGAAAGACATTATCGCGCTGCTGGCCGAAGCGGCCGGGTAGTTCCATGGCTGCCGGGAAAGCCGCAAAAACCGCATGGCGATGGTTCAGGAACGCGGTTTATGCGTTGACTGCGCTGATTGCTCTGCTGGCTGTGTTTGTGATGTCTATTCATCCCGTTACGTTGTTTCTTCGCCCGCAAATAGAAAAAGATTTCTTTGCCGCAGCGGACAAGAAAATAGAGCAAGGCGAGGATAAAATTTATTTCAGGGATGTGGCCAATTTCGATTGGGATACAGTATGCGTGCTTTCGCCATATACGCCGACCCGGGATGAAAAAAAACTCAAGCAGCTTGTTAAGGCGGATATTTCAGGACTTACGCTTGAAGATTTCAATGTCGATGATGACTCTTTATGGAAGTTTATCTTTATTGCTGACGAGAAAATCGTGGGCATAATACCCACGATGGGCGAATATTATTTTAAGGTAGCTTACAACAACAACTGCATGGGCCGTGATCATGCGGGCATGGTTTATATGCCGACACCTGAAGAAGATTCGGAAGAGCATTTAGGCGCTTCGGGGATGCCTGACCGCTTGCTGGTGCAAGAGCTGCCATGAGCTGGCGTGCGCCGCAACTTGAAGAACTGGCGCTGGCGCTGGCGGCGCCGTTGCCGCCGCTGCAGCTCGGCGCGGCACGCCTTGCGGCAGGCCTTCATGGCGGCGCGCACGGGCGGCGCAGGCCCGGCGTGGGCGAAGGGTTCTGGCAATTCCGCCGCTACGGCCCGGGCGACGACGCGGCGCGCATCGACTGGCGCCAATCGGCGAAGCGCGAACACATCTATGTGCGCGAACATGAATGGGAAGCGGTGCAGACGCTTTGTCTTTGGACCGATCTTTCGCCTTCCATGCATTATGCGTCCGACGACCGGCATTCTTCCAAATCCTATCGTGCGCTGTTGCTTGCCTGCGCGCTTGGCTGCCTCGCGCTTCGGGGGGGCGAGCAGGTGCTGGCGCTGAACGGCGAGCAGCGCGCGCCTTTGCGCAACCGCGGCGCATTGCCCCGTTTGGCGCAATATTTAAGCCGGCAGGCGCGCGCGGGCGCATTGCCGCATCCGCCCGCATTGCCGCGCAACGGCGTCGCCGCGATGTTCAGCGATTTTCTGATGCCGCTTCCGGCGCTCGCGGCTGCGCTGCAGGGCGCGGCTACGCGCGGTTGCAGCGGCGCGCTCGTGCAGGTGCTCGACCCCGCGGAAATATCATTCCCCTTCGCGGGGCATGTTTTGATGGAAGACAGCGAAGGCGCGGAGCCGCTCGATTTGCGCCGGGCCGAGGCGCTGGCGGATCTTTACCGCAAACGCATGACCGAGCGGCAGGAAGCTGTGCGCGCGCTGGCGCGGCAGGCGGGCTGGCATTTCCTAGTGCACGATACCGCATCCGACCCGCGCGCATGTTTGATGCAATTGTTCACATGGCTGCAGCCGCCGGAACATCAGCAAAATAACCGCCGGCAAGGTGCGCGGGCCGCGGGGCGGGCATGACCGCGCTTTTAAGCTTCGCCGCGCCCTGGGCGCTGGCCGCGTTTCTGGCGCTGCCCGTGCTGTGGTGGCTTTTGCGGCTTACGCCGCCGCCGCCGCGCAAGCTGCGCTTTCCCGGCGCGGTGCTTTTGCGCGATGTTGTGCAGGATGAACAAACGCCCGCCACCACGCCATGGTGGCTTTTGGCGTTGCGGCTTTTGATCGCGACGCTCGTTATTCTTGGTGCGGCGCAGCCGCTTTATAAGCCGCCCGCCGCATTGCCGGGCAAGGGGCCTGTGCTGGCCGTGATCGATAACGGCTGGGCCGCCGCCTATGGCTGGGCGGCGCGGCAGGATGCGGCGCGCCGGCTGTTCGCGCAGGCGGCGCGGGAAGGGCGCGATGTGATATTGCTGCCGACCGCGCCGGATGCCGAAACCGGCGCCGTGCGCCTGACGGGGCCGCAGCCCGCGCAGGCGCTTGCGCATCTGCTTGAAACCATGCGTCCGCAGCCCTGGCGCACCGAGCATGCCGCCGTGCTTGCGCTTTTGCGGGAACGCGGCTTGTCCGCGCAGACCTATGCCGCATGGTTCAGCGACGGGCTGCGTGCGCCGGAAACCGATGCATTATATGCGTACCTGCACGATGCCGGGCCGGTTGACGTGTTTGCGGGGGAGGAAAGCATTTTCGTGCTGCACGCACCGCAAATTGCGGGCGATGCGCTGACCGTGACCGTAAGCCGCACGCCCGCCAGCGGCGCCGCCGACATTACGGTGGCGGCGCAGGGCGCGGACGGCGCCGTGATCGCGCGCCAGAGCGCGAGCTTTACCAGCGGCGCAAGCCATGTGGGCGTTACGCTTGCGTTGCCGCGCGAGATTCGCAACCGGGTCACGGCGCTGACGCTCGAGCGCCGCCGCGGCGCGGCCGCCACGCTTTTGCTCGATGAACAGTGGCGGCGGCACCTTATCGGGCTTTCGGGCGACGAAAGCGCGCTCAAGGAACGGCCCTTGCTTAGCGATCTTTATTACCCCGCCCGCGCGATCGAACCATTTGCGGCAACCGTGACCGGTGACTGGCGCGATTTGCTGGAAAAGGATATTTCGATTCTGATCGTCACGCACAACCTGCCTTATAACGAGCATACCGAGGATTTACGCCGCTGGATCAAGGCCGGCGGCGTGCTGGTGCGCTTCGCGGGCCCGAATTTGCAGGACGAAATGAGCCACGAGGAAAAGCCGGGCGATGCGCTTTTGCCGGTGCGGCTGCGCGCGGGCGACCGCGCGCTCGGGGGTTCGCTTTCCTGGGCAAACCCGCAAACGCTTGATGCCTTTCCGCCCGCTTCCCCGTTCCGGGGGCTTGAAATTCCGCCCGACGTGACGGTGAGCCGGCAGGTGCTGGCCGAACCGACGGCCGATTTGCCCGAACGCACATGGGCGCAACTGGCCGATGGCACGCCGCTCGTGACCGCGCACAAAACAGGGCGCGGGATGATCGTGCTGTTCCATGTGCCGGCGCGCGCCGGCTGGTCCACGCTGCCGCTTTCGGGCCTGTTCGTGCAAATGCTGGAACGCATCACAGGCCTTGCGGCCGGAACGGAAGACCCGCTGCTTTTGGGTACGCTCCCGCCGCTTTCGGTGCTGGACGGATTCGGGCGGCTGCAAACGCCGCCGCCGCCGGTCACGCTGCCGCTTACGGCAGAAACGCTGGCGCAGACCGTGCCCAATGCGCATCAGCCGCCCGGCTTTTACGGCACCGCGGCGGCGCGCCATGCTTTCAACCTTGGCGAAACGATCGGCGATTTGCAGCCCTTCGGCGCCGCGCCGTTGAAGCCGCTGGCGGAAGGCGCGCGCGGCATCGATTTCCGCCCGTCCTTGCTTATGGCCGCATGCCTGCTTTTGCTGGCCGACTGGCTGGCCGGACTTTGGCTGCGCGGTTTTATCAGGCGCCGCATGCCGCGCGGGGCCGCAGCCGCGCTTGTGGCGGCGCTATGCTTCGCCGCGCCGCATGCGCGGGCGGACGATACCGATGCCGCGCGCATCACGACACTCGCTTACGTCAAGACCGGCGATTATGTGAGCGATACGACAACCGCGGCTGGGCTCCGCGCGCTTACCGAAATTTTAAAGCAGCGCACGGCGATCGACGAAATCAGCGTTTCGGGGGTTGATCTGGCGCGCGACGAGCTGGCTTTCTATCCGCTGATTTACTGGACCGCTTCGCCCGCCTCCCCGCCCCTGCAGCCGACGGCGGCGGATAACGTCAACGCCTATCTCGCGCATGGCGGGATGATTTTAATCGACACGCGCGATGGCGGCGGTGCAAACCTGGATGCGCCGGTGCCGCTGGAGCGGATTTTGCGCGGCGTCGATGTGCCGGCGCTGATGCCGCTGCCGCGCGAACATGTTTTGCTGCGCGCCTTCTATCTGCTCGATGGCGCGCCGGGCCGCACCGAAGGCGGGCCATTGTGGCTGGAGCCCGAATCTTCGGCCCGGCATGACGGCGTTGCGGGCTTGCTTGTGGGCGGCAACGATTGGGCCGCCGCCTGGGCGCGCGATGGAAACGGAAAGCCGTTGCATGCCGTGATGCCCGGCGGCGAGCGGCAGCGGGAGATGGCTTATCGCTTCGGCGTCAATCTGGTGATGTATGCGCTGACCGGCAATTACAAGGCCGATCAGGTGCATGTGCCCGCAATTTTGGAAAGATTGGGGCCGTAGCGCATGGATGGCACGCTGATCGTTTTCAACCCCATGGTGCCGCTGCCTTTGTTCGCGGGCCTGTTGTTGCTTGCCTGCGCGATCGGGTTTTTCGCGCTGCGCCGCGGCGTGCGCGGTGGCTGGCTGCGGCTTTTGCTTGCCGCCGCCTTTGCGCTCGTGCTGCTCAACCCTTCGTTTTTGAAAGAAAACCGCAAGCCGGTGAGTGATGTCGCGGCCGTGATCGTGGATGAAAGCGGAAGCCAGAAGCTTGGGGAGCGCGCGCAGCAAACGCAGGACGCGCTTGCAAAATTGCAGGAACAGCTTGGCGCGTTTGATGACGTTGATGTGCGTATCGTGCGGGCCGGCGGGCTGGCGGAAACCGACCTTGTCGGCGCAATGCAGCAGGCGCTGGCCGATGTGCCGGCGCAGCGCATCGCCGGTACGATCATGATCACCGACGGGCAAGTGCATGATGTGCCGGAAAAGATTGCATCGCTGCGGCGCTTTGGCCCGGTGCATGCGCTCTTGACCGGGAAGAAAAACGCGTTCGACCGGCGGCTCGTGATCGCGCGCGCGCCGGGTTTCGGCATCGTGGGCAGGGATGCGACCGCAAGCGTGCGGGTGGAAGACAGGCCCGCGGGCGGGGATGCGCCGGTGCCGGTGACCGTGCGATACGATATCGATAAAACGATTACGGTGAACGCCGTGCCGGGCAAGGATACGGATATCGCGCTTCCCATCGGCCATCCGGGCGACAATATCTTCGAGCTGACCATCGACCATGCGGAAGGCGAGCTGACAGATATAAACAACAGGGCGGCGTTCAATGTGCACGGCGTGCGCGACCGGCTGCGGGTGCTTCTGGTTTCCGGCGCGCCGCACCCGGGCGAACGCACCTGGCGTAATTTGCTGAAGGCCGACCCGGCGGTCGAGCTTGTGCATTTCACGATTTTGCGCCCGCCCGCCAAACAGGATGCGACGCCGATGCAGGAAATGTCGCTGATCGCCTTTCCGGTGAAGGAATTGTTTGAATTAAAGCTGGCCCGGTTCGATCTCGTGATCTTTGATCGCGTGCGCAAGCTGGGCATTCTGCCCGAAGAATATTTGCGTAATATCGCAACTTATGTGGAAAACGGCGGCGCGTTCCTCGATATCGGCGGTGCCGGCTATGCGGGCGATGAAAGCCTTTACGGCACGCCGCTTGGCCGCGTGCTGCCGACCAGGCCGACCGGTGCGGTGACCAACCGCGCCTTTACCCCGGCGCTGACCGCGGATGGTTTGCGCCATCCGATCACCGCCGGGCTGGCGGGCGAAGCGCCGGAAGCGCGCCCGCCCGTGCCCGTGGGCGGGCCATGGCTGCAGCAAACGGATACAGAATTGCTGCGCGGCATCGTGCTGATGCAGGGTGATGGCGGCCGGCCGGTTTTCGTGCTTGATCATTTTGGCAAGGGTCGTGTGGGCCAGCTTTTAAGCGACCAGATATGGCTGTGGTCGCGCGGCTATCAGGGCGGCGGGCCGCAGGCGGAATTGCTGCGCAGGCTCGCGCACTGGCTGATGCGCGAACCGGAACTGGACGAGGAATCGCTTTCCGCCCGCGCCGTGCCGGCGGGCGCAGGGTTCGATATTACGATCGAAAGGCGCAGCCTTGATGCCCGCGTGCCGCCTGTGCAAATGACCGCGCCGAACGGCAGCGCGCAAATCATCGATCTGGCACCGGGCGAACGCCCCGGCGTTTTTGTCGCCACACAACACGTGGAAAGCGAAGGCGTGTACCGTTTGTATGACGACAGCCATTATGTTGCGGTGCCGGCCGGGCACATGGATGCGCCTGAATGGCGCGACATGCGCGCAAGCGCCGACGTTTTGAAACCGCTGGCCGAGGCCACGCGTGGCGGGGTTTTCTGGCTTGAAGATTTCCCGGGAGGCATAGACGTGCGCCGCACCGCCAGGGGCGCGCGCGCAGCCGGGAACGGTTGGCTTGGGCTTGTGCGCGGCGGCGATTATATCGTGACCGGCGCGGAAAGCCGGCCTTTGTTGCCCGCATGGGCGCTTCTGGCGCTGCTGCTTGGCTTGACCGTGATCGTATGGTGGCGGGAAGGGCGCTAACCGAGCAAGTCTTGCATTTCCAGCGCTTCGGCGCGGCGGCGGGCCAGTTCGCTTTGCATGCGTATGATGATAAGCGCGCCCGCGAGAAGCATATGCGCCGCGCCTATCACCAGCAGCGGCTTCAGCATCGCCGGATCGAGGCTGGAGCCGGAAAGCCGCAGCGCGCCCGAGGTTTGGTGCAGCGTTTGCCACCAGTTCACGGAAAAATGAATCACCGGCAAATTGACGAGCCCGATCAGAAGTAAAACCGCGCCCGCGCGGTCGGCGCGCTGTTGCCCGCCCGAAGCGCTTTCGAGCGCGCGCGTAAGCGTGATGACGCCGAGGTACAAAAGAAATAAAATCAGCACGCTGGTCAGGCGCGCATCCCACACCCACCATGTCCCCCACATCGGCTGGCCCCACAGGCAGCCCGTTACAAGGCAAACGGCCGTGAACACCGCGCCCACAGGCGCGCCCGCGCGGCAGAACACAAAAGCCAGCGCGTGCTTCCAGATAAGGCCCGTCCCGGCCGCGAGCCCGAGCGCGGCATAAAGACCGAGCGCGACCCAGGCGCAGGGAACATGGATGTACATGATGCGGACGGTTTCGCCCTGCTGATAATCGGGCGGGGATGCGAGCAGCGCCAGATACAGCCCCCATGCAAGCAGCGCGGCGGCGCCGAGCGCGAGGGCGGGCAGCAAGAAACGCGCAAGGCGGCTGAAACGGGCGGGACTGGCGAAAGCGTGCAGGTTCATCGGCTTTTCATCCCATCATTCAAGGCTGTGGCGCAAGGCCGCCGCCGCCGCCCACGGGGCGGCCACCAGCGCCGCTACCGTCATTGCCGCCAGCAAGAACAAGGGCGTTACAAAATTGCCGCCGGTTTGCGCGGCATCGAGCGTGGCGACACCGAAAATTACGCCGGGGATCATAAGCGGCACCAGCAGAAGCGCGACCAGCGCGATCCCGCGCGGCAGGCCAAGGGTGAGCGCCACGGCGCAGCCGCCCAGAAGCGTGAGCAGCAGGGCGCCGAGCGCGGCGCTGAGCATCAGCAGCGGCAAAAGCGCGAAGGATATATGCAGCAAAACCGCCGCCAGCGGCATCAGCGCCAGCAGCGGCAGCCCCGCCACCAGCCAGTGCGCAAGGAATTTGAGCGTCAGCAGCCACGGCAGCGGCAGCGGCGAAAGCGCGAGCAGATCGGCGGTGCCGTCAGCGCCGTCTTCCGCCAGCAAACGTTCAAGCCCCATCAGCCCGGCAAATATCACAGCGAGCCAAACCATGCCCGGCGCGATGCGGGTAAGAATTTCCGGCTCCGGCCCCAGCGTGAAGGGCGCGAGCAGGATAACGAGGAAGAAAAACAGCACGCCGGTGATAAACGCAGCCGGGTTGCGCCACGCCGCGCGCAGCTCGGTCAAGACAATGGTGCCCGCCCCGTTCATGCCGCGCCGCCGATCGCCGCTTGCGGCCCGCCCAGATTGATGGTGTGCGTGGATTGCCATGGCAGCGCGCCATGCCCGGCGGCAATGACAATACCGCCCTGCGCGCGGTGCCGTTCGGTCGCCGCTTGCAGCGCGGATATGGCGGCGCCGTCGAGCGCGGAGGCCGGTTCATCGAGCAGCCAGAGCGGCCGCCGCGCCAGCAATAAACGGGTCAGGGACAGCCGGCGTTTTTGCCCGGCGGAAAGCGTTTTGGCCAGCAGGCCGCCCGCGCCGTCCAACGCAAAAATTTTTAAAAGCGCATCGCAGCCCGGCGTATCGACCCGCCCGCCCGACAGTGCAGCCCAGTAACGCAGATGTTCGGCGCATGTCAGCCCCGGCTTCACCGCGCCTTCATGGCCTATGTAATGAAGCCGCGCGCCATGGGCCGGGTTGCCGGGCATCACCGCTTCGCCCTGCCACGCCAGCGCGCCGCGCAGCGGCGCGAGCAACCCAGCCGCGAGCCGCAGCAAGGAAGATTTGCCCGCGCCGTTCGGCCCCGTCAGCGCAAGCGCATCGCCCGCCGCCAGCGCAAAGCCGATATCGCGAAACACAAGCCGCGCCCCGCGTCGGCAGGCAAGGCCTGTGGCCGAAAACTGTGTCATGCCGTGAACGCCATAAACCGGATCATGTTCTTGATGTCGCGCCCGGCGCGGAAAATGTCAAATTGCCGGTTAACCGCCGCGCCGATCCGTGCTAATTGACGGGAAGCATGAAGACCACGCTTTACCATCACCCGCTCGACCCCTTTTGCCGCAAGGTTCGGCTTGTCCTGCTCGAAAAGGATGTGCCGCATGAGCTGGTGTTCGAAGAACCGTGGGACAGGCGCGACGAATTGCTGACGCTCAACCCCGCGGGCGATGTGCCTGTGCTGGTTTTGCACGATCTGGCCGAGCAGCGCGTTTTGGCCGACAGCGTGGCGATTTGCGAATATCTCAATGAGACCGTGAGCAAGGTGCCGCTTTTGGGCAAGGACGCGGCTTCGCGCGCCGAGGTGCGGCGGCTGGTTTCGTGGTTCGATCATAAATTCTATGCCGAGGTTGCGCTTTATCTTTACGGCGAAAAGGCGCTCAAGCGCCTGATGGGTTCGGGCGAACCCGACAGCCGTGTGATCAGGGCCGGTTACGCCAATATCCACCACCACCTCGATTACATCGGCTGGCTGACCGAGCGGCGCAACTGGCTGGCGGGCGACGAGCTTTCGATGGCCGATATCGCCGCCGCCGCGCATCTTTCGGTTATCGATTACCTTGGCGACGTGCCGTGGCAGGACCATGTCGAGGCGCGCAACTGGTACGCCCGCATCAAATCCCGCCCCACATTCCGCCCGCTGCTGGGCGACCATGTGCCGGGGCTGCTTCCCGCAAAAAACTACGGCAATTTGGATTTCTGACCCCGGTTGTGCCACAATCCGGCGTTATTCCTTCCCGGCCCCTTTCCGAACTATCCCGAGGATCATCATGAAAACAGCCCTTCTTCCCGCCCTTTTCGTCACCCTGCTTGCCATCAGCCCGGCCGCGCTGGCCGAAGATTACAAGCCCGATGATACCGTGACGTTCGATCTGGTCGCCGAAGACTGGGTGACGACGCAAACCGCGCGCGTAAGCGTGACGGTGGATGCCGCGGTTTCCGGCGAAGCGGCGGGCACCATGCGCGATGCGATGGTGAAGGCGGTATCCGGCCTCGCGAAGGGCGAATGGAAGCTGACGGGTTTTTCGCGCGGGCAGGACAGCACCGGGCTTGAGCGCTGGAACGCCACCTATGAAGCGCGTTTGCCCGAAGCCGCGCTCGGCGGTTTGCACGATATCGCGAAAAAGCAAAGCAAGGCGGGCATGCAGATCAAGGTTATGGATATCGATTTCAGCCCGACCTTGGCCGAAATGGAAGCGGCGCGCGCCGGCCTGCGCGCGCAGCTTGTGAAACAGGCGGGCGAACAGCTTGCGACCATCAATGCCACGCTGCCCGGCCGTAACTATCGTATCGGCGAGATCGGCTTCGGCGGCGCCAGCCCGCCGATGCGGCCGATGATGATGAAGACCATGCGCGCCGAAATGGCGACGTTTGCCGCCGATACGGGCGGGGCCGAGCCGATGGAACGGGCGCAAAAAGTCACCATGAGCGCGCGGGTGGTTTACGCCGCGCTCGCGCCCGCCGCCAAGTAAGACAGGGGCGTGCTCACGGGCCCTAGCGTGCCGCCGCAAAGCGGCGGCAAAGCGAAGCAGCTTGTCATTTTGTTGCACGGCCTTGGCGCTTCGGGCGATGACCTGATCGGGCTTGTGCCGGCCTGGGCGCCGCTTTTGCCGCACGCATTCTTTGCGGCCCCGCACGCGCCCGCACCGTGCGATATGGCGCCGCCGGGCTATGGCCACAGCTTTCAGTGGTTCACCTTGCGCGAATGGACCCCGGCGCAAATGCTTGCAGGCGCGCGCGACGCGGCCGAAATTCTGAACGAGTTCATCGACAAGACCATGCAGGCATGCGGCGTGGCGGCGGCGCAAACCGCGCTTGTCGGGTTTTCGCAAGGCACGATGATGGCGCTGCATGTCGCGCTGCGCCGCGCTGAACCGCTGGCGGGCGTGCTTGGCTATTCCGGCGCGTTGCTTGGCAGCGAAGTTCTGGCCGCCGAGGTTAAAAGCAAGCCGCCGGTTTTTCTGGTGCACGGTGCGCTTGATACCGTTGTGCCATATCCCGCTATGAGTTATGCGAGCGCGCATTTGCGCCAAGCGGGTATCGATGTGCAAAATCTGACATGCCCGATGCTCGGTCACGGGATTGACGATGCGGGGATCAAGGCGGGCGGCGACTTCCTGAAAAAGGTATTGGGCGGCTGAACGCGCGGACGCGGCCTTGTGCGCGCCGCCGCGGCAAATTCCTTTTCCGCCAAATGCTTGCCTGTTCGTTGCTGCACCGCAACGAAAAGCATTAACGCCGCAACGCGGCTTGCATCATTCGTTAAGTTTCTTTAGATAAAATAAGAACGTTGATTCCGTGCCGGCATGGTGGCGCTTGCCGGTCCGCTTAGCATCCAAGCGAAAGCGAGGTCACCAGTGTCGTTTGAAGCCTGCCCGGCGCTTGTTTTAAATGCGGATTACCGTCCGCTTAGCTATTTTCCCCTGTCGTTATGGTCGTGGCAGGATGCGGTGAAGGCCGTTTTCCTCGATCGCGTCAGCATCCTTTCCGAATATGACCGCACCGTGCATTCGCCCAGCTTCGAGATGAAGTTGCCGAGCGTGATCGCGCTCAAGGAATATATCCCCTCCATGCGTTATCCCGCCTTTACGCGGTTCAACGTGTTTTTGCGCGACAGTTTTTCATGCCAGTATTGCGGCGAGCGGCACAACACGCATGACCTGACCTTCGACCATGTGATCCCCAAGATGCGCGGCGGCCGCACGACATGGAACAATGTTGTAACCGCGTGCAGCGCGTGTAACCTGCGCAAGGGCTCGCAATTGCCGCGCCAGTGCAACATGCATCCGCGCCACGATCCGTGGCGGCCGACCAGCATGGAATTGCAGGAAAACGGCCGCGCCTTCCCGCCCAACTTTTTGCACCAGAGCTGGCGGGATTATCTGTACTGGGATACCGAACTGGACCCGGTTTAATTTATTGATCCACAGTTTATAAATATTTGCAGAAACAATTTTTGTTTGCCTAAACACACTGAGACAGGTTACTATGTTGCCGAAATGTTCTCCTTTCTGGTTCCAAAATTAACGTTCCCAGTTTTATTAAATCTGTCTGCCAACCAGAGGCTAAAATATGCGGCACGCATCAACACTGCTTGGGGAATTTCTGGGTGATTTGAACATGTATTCCGCCCAAAAATCACCGATCACCTCGTGCAATGATCTGGATTTTGTAAACAGTGTATTTGAAGGTGATTGCTTGGATGTCATGAGGCGTATTCCTGATCATGTGATTGATATGATTTTATGCGATCTTCCCTATGGGACGACACAAAATGCGTGGGATTCCATCATAGATCTTGGTAATTTGTGGAGTCATTACAGGCGCATTCTAAAGCCAAATGGCGTTGTTGTTCTGACGGCGCAGGGAATGTTTACCGCAAAACTTATTTTATCAAACGAAACATGGTTCAAATACAAAATTGTTTGGGAAAAATCCAAATCTACGAACTTTCTCAATGCCAGGAAACAACCACTGCGGAAACATGAAGATGTCTGTGTGTTTTATAACAGTCAACCAACTTATAATCCGCAAATGCGAAATGGAACGCCGTATGATAAAGGCGTTAGGAAAAATCAACTGTCCGGAAGCTATGGCGATTTTTTGCCTTGCCATGTGAAAAGTGATGGCGCACGCTACCCGGTGGACATTGTATATTTTAAGACAGCCGAGAGTGAACCCGAGAGAGAAGTTTGGCACCCAACACAAAAACCAGTCGACTTGGGAAGATATCTTATAAGAACGTTTACAAATCCGGGTGATGTTGTTCTGGATAATGCATGCGGCAGCGGTAGTTTTCTAGTTGCCGCGCATCTGGAGGGCCGTCATTACTGCGGCATTGAAAAAAATCAGGAAACACATCTTTTTAAAAACAGGAAAATTGATTACATCAAGGTTATTGAACGTCGCTTACGTGCCCATGAGGCAGTGCCAACCTTGATACGCTGATGCCTAGCGTGCATTACAACGAACGCGCATGGGGTATTGAACTTATCAGCCGTATAAATGCTTATTGTACAAACAGAACAAAGCCAATAATTGCTGCAGGCGGTGAGCATACGCTTAGGGGAAGCAATGGGAGTTTGTTTCCGGACGTACTTTTGTTTGGAGATGAACAAGGCGTGCGTGTACGGCATGGATGGGAGCTCAAATTTCCTGATACTCCGGTTTCTGACCCTGATTTTTACAGCAACGCAGAGAAGAAAGCCAACCGTCTTCAGGTTAACAGCTTTCTTTTGTGGAATGTGAATGAAGCCGTTCTTTACATCAAGGGTGTAAATGGGGTTTTTCTGGAACGCAAAAGGTGGGGACCATTAGGTGTTACCGAACGAGAGATGGTCAGAGAAAGCATGCCGCTTTGGGAGGCTCTTCTTGGAGAGATTTTGGACGACCTCAATAACTTTTTCATGAACGGTGAGTTGAAGTCGTCAGCTTTGCACGAAATTATTGATGACGGGTTCATGGCAGGATTTATTGACGAATTTAAAGGTGTGGCTGCGGGTTCTATAAAAAATATGGCCAACACATCCGCTTTTATAGAAGCGGAAATACAGCGGTGGTGGAATCTCAATGCATCGGAGTACGGCAAAAAACCAGGTGGCAATGTTGAGTACAATATTATTGCCATGGTCGCTTTGACTGGGTGGCTTAACAGGTTTCTATTCTGCCAATATTTAAAAAGTTTTCATCAAGTTGCTGTTGTTGTAGAGACGGTATCTTTAGGATGCAGTTTGACAGAAGCAGCAAGAATTTTCCAAAATATTTCTGTACAATGTGACTTCTTACAGATTCTCTTTCCGACCATAGCAAGTGAACATATCGGAGAAGAGGCATGGCAGGGCTTGTGTCAAGTTAACGACCTTTTGACCGAAGCGGGCCGTGTTTCCGTTTCGCAGGAGGTTTTGCAGAGGGTCATGGAGAACGCTTTGCAACTTTCCCGCCGCAAAGCGGCAGGCCAATATGCAACACCCAATGCACTTGCGTGTTTTCTAGTTGGGCTGGCTGTGGAGAACCGCATCGGACACGTCATGGACCCTTGCTGTGGAACCGGTACAATAGTGCGCGCTGCTTACGAACTGAAACGCAGCCGTAACCAGACCGTTGAGGGCGCCCTTTCGACACTTTGGGCTTCGGATAAATTCCAATTCCCTTTGTCATTATGCACCATGGCACTTGCAGATCCTCAGGCTATGGGCAGTGTTGTGCAAATATTCTGCAGCGATGTGTTTGATTTACGAGAAAACAATGCCGTTGTTCTCGCAGATCCCAATACAGGTAATAAGATTTCTCGTATGCTTCCTTTAATGTCTAGCATTGTTTCCAACCTGCCATTCGTAAGATTTGAGAGCATTGAACATGATGATCAAGGAATAAGATTATTTTTACAGTCCATAGAAGAAGAGGATCAAATATCCAAAAAATCCGACTTGTTTGCTTATATTATTGTTTATTTAGAAAAATTGCTGCAACCGCAAGGCAGGGCTGGTGTCATTGTTTCGAACGCATGGCTGGGTACGGAGTGGGGAAAGAAGTTGCGTGCCGTGATGGCGCAACGTTTCTGTATAAGAACTGTCGTTATATCTGGTGCCGGGAGGTGGTTTGAAAATGCTGAGGTTGTTACAACATTGCTTGTGCTCGAGAAAAAATCTGAACATACAAGGCAGGAGCCAGTAAAATTTGTAACAACCCTTAAACCGTTATCGGATTGGAATGTGGACAAAACGAACGCAATGATTGCCGATGTACTTGCATCTACAGGTGATCATGTCAGTGATCTTTTGCGCATTAACACTTACTCTGATGAAGAGCTGGCAGAAATCGAACAGGTATGTGCTAGCTGGGCATGTTTCTTTTCTGATGTTCGCTGGATTCTGGATATTAGAACCAGTTTGACCAAGGTTTCCAGTCTGTTCCAGATAGCACGCGGACAACGGAGAGGCTGGAATAACCTGTTCTACCCTCAGCAGGGTCACGGGATTGAATCTGACTACATTGTGTCGGTTCTTAGAACCATGGCTGATGTTCATACTTACATGGCAAGATCTGATGTAGAGGCGTTCTGTTGTTCAGAAAGTATTGAGGATCTGGAAAGGCTCGGACATCATGGGGCCGTCCGTTGGATAAGAAGTTTTGAGGGAGCCTATAATAATAGTGGCCAGCCGCTAACGGAAGTTCTGGCCAGTCCGGGGTGCTATTGGTATGAAATGGCGCCAAACACGTTGGCGGATATAGTGTTGGGCATGAATCCAGAAGATCGTCTGTTTGCAGCCATGATGAGTCGACAGGGTTTTGTTGATCAACGACTTATCAGAATGACAAAGCTTTCCAGTCATCTTGATGTAGCGTTGGCGCATGCACTTCTTAATACTACGTTGGGCATGTTCTTTATAGAAGCGGCTGGCTTTGGCAGGGCTCTTGGTGCTTTAGATTTGCAACCAACAAAGCTTAGAAGTGTATTTTACATGCTTAATCCGGCTCTATTAGCAGAACAACAACGCAGTGATATAAAAGAAGCATTTGATGTAATAAAAAACAGAGATGTTTTACATGTAAGGGATGAGCTACATATGGAAGACCGGAGAAACTTGGACCGAACAGTCTTGGAAGCTTATGGACTAGAGAATTACGAGGGCAAGATTACGCGCTCATTGTTGGAGCTGTATAGAATAAGAAAGGCCGTGAAAGAGAACGCAACAGACAATTAGATATGCTCCGAAAGCCAGATCGCGGTTTTTGCGCCGCGGCGTATCAGGGCGCGCAGCCCGCGGTAATAGGGAAGTTTTTCGGCATCGTGGTCGAGGCCGATATTTTTATGCTCGATCTCCTCGGCGCGGAATTTGGCGATAAGGCCCGCGAGTTCGGGATCGTCCTTGCCCAGTTTGCGCAATTGCTTCGCGTAATGCTCATCGATCACTTCCTCGACCGCGACGGTGCAGGCCATCGCCGCTTTTTCCCCGAGCGCGGCCGTACCGGCGCCGAGCGCGAAACCGAGCACGCGCCAGAGCGGGTGCAGCGCGGTGGGCCGCGCCGCGCGCTCCACCAGTAACCGCGAGAAAGCCTGCAGGTGCGCCTCCTCCTGCTCCGCCATATGGCGGAGCACCGGGCCGGCTTTGCTTTTGCCCAGCACCGCGATTTGACCGGCATAGATGCGCTGCGCGCCGAATTCCCCCGCATGATCGACGCGGATCATGCGCGCGATTTCATCGTGCAAAGCCCGCCCGCCCGGCAGGTGTGGCGCAGCCGCTTTTTTTTGTGGCTTCTTGTTTGCGCGCGGCATGAGCGGGTTCCTATTTGAATTTTTCGCGCCGCGCGCGCCGCGCGGCAAGCACCGCGAGGGTGGAAAGTGCAAGCGAGAAAGGCATGTTCCAGTTGGCCATGGAAAAACCAAGGAAGGTCCAGCTGATTTCGTCGCAGCGCGCCGTGATGCGCGCGAGCAACTGTTCGCGCAGCGCCGCCGCATCGGCCGCGCCCGCGTGATCAATCGTGCAGCCCGCCGTGCCCGCCCACCAGTGCTGTTCGACCCCGGTGTGGAAAAAGGCCAGCGCCGCCGCGGCAAGCAAGGCCAGCGCCGCAACGCCAAGCAGAAGCACGCGCGCCCGGCGCCTTACCGTATGTCCGCCGATCTGCAGCACAAGCCCCGCGAGCGACAGCGCGAAGGCCAGCGCCAGCGGCCAGCGCTGCAAGATGCAAAGCACGCAGGGTTCGGCCCCGAAGGCATATTGGGATACAAGCGCGGTCGCCAGCGCACCGCCGCAGGCAAGCGCAAGCACGGCCAGCACGCGCGGCCATGCGGTGAAGTAATTGAGGATCAGCGTCAGCCACATGGGACAACAGTATAGAAAGGCCCGGGCGGCATGGCTAGCCGCGCCGCCCCGGCTGTTGGAAGACCGGCGCTTGCGCCCGCCCTAGAACTTGATGCTTTTGCCTTCGTAGCGGCGGCCAAGGAAAGCGGGCATTTTGCCGCCGCCGTTGTTACCGGGGAACTGTTCCATGTTGTAGGACATATCGCTTTTGCCGCGATGGCCCCACAAGGCATCCGGGTTCAGGTGGTAGAAGATATCGGCCACCGGTTCGGTGCGGACCCAATCCATCAGTTGCTTGCGGTGGACGATCTTCCAGACGCCCGCGCTGCCGCTGGGGCGGCGTTCGAACCGGTCGAGCCAGCGGCCGGCGATGAAAAGATCTTCGCGGCCCGTGGGCTTATCGAGACGATGATGCGCGGTGAAATAGCTTTCGACATAGGCGGCATCGCCCTTTACCTCGATGCGGAGATTGCCGACATTGGTGTGCGAGGATTTTACCTGCTGCATCACCGAGGCGATCCAGCCCATGAAATCGCTGCCCGCGCCCTGAAACAGGCCGGGGCCGAAATCGAGTGTCGCATCCGGATGGAAGATCGAACGCAGCAAATGTTCGTCGGCGCGGTCGAGCGAACGGCAATAGCCGTACACGGCGTTGGTGATTTCTTCCTTGTCGATCAAAACCTGCACGCGCGGCGGAAACTTGCCGGTCGGGCTGGTGGAGGAGGCGGTGAACTGGGAAATCAGGCTCGGGCGCGGCAGTTTGAAGGCCACCACATTGCCTTTGAATTTGGACTTCTTGCCCGCCTTGGGTTTCTTGGCGGCCTTGGGTTTCTTGGCGCTCGCCTTTGCGGGGGCTTTCTTGGTTTTCTTTGCTGCGGCCATGGTCATTTCCTTCACCCTGATCCCTGATATATGCCTCGGGCGGCGCTGGCCGGTGTACCCGGACAGCTACACAACTTGCTGATATTTATAGCTTTTATGCGGCCGCGGGCCGCCTTTATTGGCCATCAATATCCCGCCGGGCAGCATGCATAGCATGCCGGGCGCGGATTCCCCTAGATTTTTTTCGCTGATGGAACGAGTTTTCACGGTAACTATGCACAAAAACACGAAAAATCGTGTGTTTAATCGGGAAATTGCAGGTTAGAACGCTAATTTATCAAGATTTTACAGAAAAAACGTGTTTTTGACCGTGAAATCTGGGGTTTTATAGCTTTATTCTGACATATGGACATGAAATACGGGCCTTGATAGCCATAAACTCCTTATGAACGGCATATTTTATGACATGAAATGCATAAAAACCGCCTTTTATAATTTTATTACTGCAAAACCCCGGACAAACAATTTTCTTTCATACCATGAGCCATTTTGGCATATTCCGGGGCCGAAAAATACTATATGCAATTTATTCCTTTAAAAAGGTAATAGGGGTTTGGCCATAAAGAACCTGAAACCGGGACAGGCCAAAAAAGGACAGGGATGACAACAGCAAGCATAGCGGGCACGCCACCGCCAATTGCCGACAGTTTCAAGCTCGGCAGCGAGGAAATCACCAAAACCATTCTCCTGTCAGCGGCCACGCTGGCGGTGGGGTTGAAGTTTGCCCTTGTGCTGGGCCTTGCCGCGCCGTGGGCGGCGGCCACGCTGTCCGTGCTTGGCCCGGCCTTGCTTTTGTTTGCCGGCGCGGGCTTCGTACGCGGGTTCATGAACGGCGCGTTGCGCAAGGACGGCATCGGGACTTCGATCGCGGCCGCCGGTTTTCTTGGCGCCGCTTCGGCGATGTTTATTCCCGGCGCCGCTGTCATTGCGCCCTTCCTTGCCATCGGTTTCGGTGTTCTGGCCGCCACGCGCCTGCTTGATCCCGCGAACCGGAATGTCTTCGGGGTTTGGTCTGCGATAATCGGTGCCGCTTCCGCCTGTTTGGGATTTGCGACGCTACCGCATGCAACCGCGCCGCAAGGCTATGCGGCGGCAGGGCTGATGATTGGCTTGCCGCATTTATCCGGCGCCGAGGCACAGCACCCCTTGGATGTGTCGGGGACAGAAAGCAGGCCCGACCCGCTTGTGAACGGCTACACGACCGCCGTCGTTGATACCGGCGATTACGGCATCACCGCGGTTTTTGACAGCGACGGCAGTGTAAATCTGACGACCTCCGGCAACCCCGGCATGGATGTGACGGTGGATGCGAACGGCAATATTATTGATGGCGACGCCGGCAGCTATGATATCACCCGCACGCCGGACGGCGGCGTGAGAATAGAAAGCATTTACAGCGATGATGTGCTGATCATTCACCCGAACGGTTCTTACGAACCTTCGGGCGCCGGCCCGGAAGGCGGCAAGGACGGGGAGCCGGACGAAGGCTATCTCGGCAGTTTTGTGGAGCGCAATGAAAGCCGCACGGCCACGACCGGCATGCTTGCGCGCCTGTTGGCCGCTTTATCGCCGCGTTAGCCTGATGCCAGTTGCGGATTGCCAAGCAGCAGGTACAGCGCCACCGCCGCCAGCGGCAGCGCAATCACAAGCGCCCAACCAAGCCCGCTGCCGTGCCCGCGCATAAGCGGCCCGAGCAGCGCGCCAATGGCCAGGGCCGCGATAAATGCGGCAAGCGCCCAGAACAACGCAAGATCCGGCGTCATGCCCCCGCCTTCGCGCGCCGCCGCACATAAGCCAGCGCGAGCCCCCCGCCCGCCGCCAAAATGATCAACGGTCCGAGCCATAACGCCCACGTGTTGGGCTGCACCGGCGGTTCCAGCAATACGTAATCCCCGTATCGTGCACGCACGAAACCGATCACCGCATCATCATTCATGCCGTCCGTTATTTTTTGCCGCACCAGCAACCGCAGATCGCGCGCCAGCGGCGCGGGCGAATCGTTGATCGATTGCATCTTGCACACGACGCAGCGCAATTGCGCGCCAACCGCAACCGCGCGCGCTTCGAGCGCGGCATCCGGCAAGATTTCGTCAGCTTCTATGGCCGATGCGCTGCCCGCGCAAAGCAGAAAAAGGAACGCAAGGAAAACGCGCGCGATCATGGCGCCGTTTGTTCGCGCAAAGCCGCCAGCGTAGGCAGCAGGCCCTCCGCGATCTTTTTTTCCGTAAGCGGGCCGACATGGTGCCACGCGATCACGCCCGAAGCGTCGATCACATAGGTTTCCGGCACGCCGGTCAGGCCCCATTCGATCCCGCCGCGGCCGGGCGTATCGACAGCCACGGCGCTGAACGGATTGCCCATTTGCAAAAGGAATTTATCGAGATTGCGCGGAAAATCCTTGTAGGCGATGCCGATAAGCTCGACCCCTTTTTCTTTCGCCAGTTCTTGCAAAAGCGGGTGTTCGGCGCGGCAGGGCATGCACCATGAAGCGAAAAAGTTGATCACATAGGCGCGGCCGCGCATGGAAACGGGCGAAAATTCGCCCTTGGTGTGGGCTTTTTCAGCCAGCAGCGGGAAGCTGTAATCGGGCGCGGATTCGCCCACGCGGCTTGCGGTCCGGCTTTCGGGCGGCGATGCCAGCAAGGAAAAGGCGAACAGGCATGCGATCGCGCCGAACACCAGCAGCGGAATGAAGGCGAGCGGCTTGCGCTTTGCGGGCGGCGGCGATTGTTCGTGCATTATTCTTTTTCCGGTTTTTCATGGGCGCGTTTACCCGCCCAGCCTAGCAGGCCCGCGCCCGCCATGAAAAGCGCGCCGAGCCAGATCAGCATGATCAGCGGGTGGAAGGCGATGCGCACGCTCCAGACGGCATCCTTCCCCTCGCCCTCCAGCTTCTCCCCGAGCGTGGCAAAGATATTGCCGCGCCAGCCGGGCGCGATCGCCGCTTCGGTGGTGTGCATGTTCGCGACCGGGTAGTAACGTTTTTCCGTCTGCAACGGCGCGACGAAGCCGGTGCCGCGCCAGAGCGCGAAATCGCCCCGCCACGCGCCGTAATTCGGCCCCGCGACGGCATGGGCGCCATCAAATTGCACGGTATGGCCGGCGATTTGCGCTTTCTGCCCCGCGCGCATGGCCGTTACGGTTTCGCTGGTGAAGGCGCTGCCCGCCATGCCGATGACCGCAAGCCCGAGCCCGGCATGGGCGAAAATGCGCCGCCACTGCGCAGCCGGCAGCGTGCGCGGCGCGCGCCAGATTGCGCGGTCGCTTACGCTTGCGGCAATCACCCAGAAGCCCGCCGCCAGCGCGGCGATGGCTAGAACATTGCGCCCGCCCGCAAGATAAGCGGCGAGGATCAGTATGCAGAATGTCAAAAGCCCTGCGGCGCGCAGCCGTTTCAGCGCGGGCAGCAAATCCCCCCGCCGCCAGGGCAGCCCCGGCCCCGCCGCCATGATGACAAGCAGCGGCAGCGCCAGCGGCACGAAGAGTTTGTTGAAATAGGGCGCGCCGACCGAAACCGCGCCCGCGCCCAGCGCATCGAGCGCGAGCGGATAGAGCGTGCCAAGCAAAACGGTGGCGCAAGCGGTCAGCAGAAAAAGATTGTTGAGCACAAGCCCGCCTTCGCGGCTTACGGGCGCGAAACCGGCGTCCGTACCAAGCCGCGGCGCGCGCGCCGCGAACAGCGCAAGCCCGCCGCCCACCGCCAGCGCCAGCAGGACAAGGATAAAGATGCCGCGCAGCGGATCGACCGCGAAGGCGTGCACCGATGTCAGCACGCCCGAGCGCACGAGAAAGGTGCCGAGCAGGCTGAAGCCGAACGTGATGATGGCAAGCAAAGCCGCCCATGTGCGCAGCGTGCCGCGCGCCGCCACGGCGGCGACGCAATGCACCAGCGCCGTGCCCGAAAGCCACGGCAGCAAGGAAGCATTTTCAACCGGATCCCAGAACCACCAGCCGCCCCAGCCAAGTTCGTAATAGGCCCAGAAGGACCCGAGCGCGATGCCGGCCGTGAGAAAACCCCAGGCCGTCAGCACCCACGGACGCAGCGTCCGCGCCCAGGCTTGCGCAAGCCTGCCTTCCAGAAGCGCGGCGGCGGAAAAGGAAAACGCGAGCGAGAAACCGACATAGCCCGCATAAAGCAGGGGCGGATGCAGCGCGAGCGCCGGGTCTTGCAGCAGCGGGTTGAGATCTTCGCCGTTCAGCGCGGGCGGGAACAGACGCGCGAACGGGTTCGAGGTAAAAAGTATGAACAGCAAAAACCCCGCACCGACCATGCCTTGCACGGAAAGAATGCGCGCGATTTGCGCGGGCGCGAGCGCGCCCGGAAACCGCGCCAGCGCCGCGCCGAACAGTGCCAGCAGAAGCACCCACAGCAGCAAGGACCCTTCATGGTTGCCCCACACGCCCGCGAATTTATACAAAAGCGGCTTGAGCGTATGGCTATGCTGCACGACATTCAGCACGCTGAAATCGTCGGTCACATGCGCGGCCATGAGCGCGAGGAAACCGCAAGCGATCAGCGCGCATTGCACATAGGCCGCCGGCCGCGCGACCGCCATCCATGCGCCGTTGCCGTTTACGGCGCCCGCGAGCGGCAGCGCGGCTTGCAGCAGCGCGGCAAGCAGCGCGAGGATAACGGCAAAATGGCCAAGTTCGATGATCACGGTTTTCCCAGCGCCTTCGCAAGTTCGGGCGGCATGTAGTTTTCATCGTGTTTCGCAAGCAGCCGCGCCGCCGTGAACACGCCGTCTTTGCCCATTTTGCCTTCCGCGATCACGCCCTGCCCTTCGCGGAACAGATCGGGCGGGATGCCGCGATAGCGTACGGATACGCTGTTTTTAAAATCGGTGATGGTGAAGATGATGACAAGGTTATCGGCTTCGTCGCGCGCGAGGCTGCCTTTTTCCACCATGCCGCCGAGCCGGAAGCTGCGATGCGCGGGCATTTCGCCTACCGTACCCGCCGCGATATCGCTTGGCGTGCGGAAGTAGGATAGATCATCGCCGAGCGCCAGCAGCACCAGCGCGGCCGCGAGCCCAAGCCCGAACAGCGTGCCCAGCACGCCGAACAGCCGCCAACGCCGCCGCGCCGCATGGGGCGAGACAATCGGCATGGCTCAGGCGACCTTATCAATATAGGCGCCGCGCCCGCTTGCGGCTGCGCGCAAGCGGGCAAGGTTTTTCCGCCGTTCCGTTAATGCGCAGAATACGAGCCCGCATACGCCAAGCAGCCACGCGCCATAGGCGGCGGCGATATAGCTGATATGCGGCGAAGCGAGCAGGGATAAAAACGAATCGGGCATGGCGGCAACCTCGTGCGGGCAGAAACGGTATAACAGGCGCGCACGCCGCGCGCCAAGCGTGCGCCCGTCGCATGCAGCGCATGCAGCAAATACGGCATTTATGGTTACCGTTATGATATCGCGGAAAAAAAAGCGAAAAAAATCGCGCTTTTGGGTTGCTTTCCGCGCCGCGTTTATGGCATAAGCCGCGTCGAATCGTGACAACAGACAACCATCGCGGTGCCGGGAAAATACCGGCGCAGGCGTTTCCGAGTCTCTTGCGCACAGAAAACATGAAAAAAGGGAGCCAAAAATGAGTTCATCGCTTGCAGGCAAGCCGGTCGCCATCCTTGTTGCGAACGGGGTCGATGAACCGCAGCTCACCGAAATCCAGCGCGCGCTGACCAGGGCGGGCGCGACCGTGCGCACCATCGCCCCCGAACAGGGCCTGGTGAACAGCTGGCATGGCGACAGCTGGGGCCATTATTACCCGGTCGATGGCGCGATCAACGAAGCGCTCGGTTCCGATTTCGAAGTTCTGGTGCTGCCCGGCGGCCAGCGTGGCATCGACAAGCTTAAGGAAAACCTGCATACGCGCCGCATCGTCAATCACTTCCTCGATGCCGGCAAGCCCATCAGCGCGATCGGCGAAGGCGTTGCCCTTCTGGCGCTCGGGGCCCGCATCGGCGGCCGCACCGTGACAGCGCCGCAAGCGCAGCGCGCCGATTTGCTGGCGGCGGGTGCCGAGATCGACGACGATGCAACCTCGGTTGACGGCAACATCCTGACTGCGCAAGGTCCGGCCCCGCAAGCATGGGTGGAAGAAACCTTGCAGATGGTTGCCGACAGCGACGTTATCCGCCGCGCCGCGTAGAAATTCTACTAGGCCGCCATCTGCTCGGGATGGCTGCGCTTCCGGTGCTCACGTACCCCAAAAGTACGTTGTGCGCCGGTTCTCGCCGCTCCTTCGCATCTGTCACAGCCTAGCGAATCTTTTTTGTTTTTCTTTTCAGGCAGGCCGCTTCGGTTTTTGCCGTCTCCACCATATGCAGGTTCACGAGCATGACCGCGAGCAGCACCAACGCGCCCATCTGGTGCATGGCCGCCAGCGCCAGCGGCGCCGCAAACAACACGGTTGCGATACCAAGCGCGGGTTGAAACAGCGCAAACGCCAGCAGCCAGCCAGCCGCGCCGCGCGCGCCAAGCGCCCGCAACCTTAAACCCCAAGTGAAAGCCAGCAGCGCGGCGATGATCGCCAGTGTGCGGTGCGTGAATTGCACCAGCGCGGTGTTATCGAGAAAATTTTTCCACCATGGCTGCAGCGTCCACGCTTCGGGCGGCAGGATATGCCCGTTCATCAGCGGGAAGGTGTTGTAGGCCAGCCCGGCATCCAGGCCCGCGACCAGCGCGCCGTATATGATGGCGAGCGCGAGGAACACAAGCCCGGACCAGCCATGCCGGCGCAGGCAAAAGGTGATGGCCGGGTTTTTCGCCGCGCCCGCGCGCAAAATATCGAGCGCGGTCCACAGCAGCAGCGCAAACACGATCAGCGCCATGGAAAGATGCAGCGCGAGCCGCAAATGGCTGACGCTGACCATATTGCCCGTAAGCCCGCTTTGCACCATGAGCCAGCCGATGCCGCCTTGCAGCGCGCCGAGGCCGAGGATCAGCCAAAGACGCGGGCGCAATTGCCGCGGCACCATGCCGCGCGCAAGGAAAAAGAAAAACGGCAGCGCGAAGGTAAGCCCGGCCAGCCGGGCCAGCAAACGGTGGCTCCATTCCCAGAAATAGATGCGCTTGAAGGCGGGAAGCTCCATACCCGCATTCAGCAGCCGGTATTGCGGGGTTTCGCGGTAGGCGGCAAATTCCGTTTCCCATGCCGCGGCGGACAAAGGCGGCAGCGCGCCGGTCACGGGCTTCCATTGCGTGATCGAAAGGCCGGATTCGGTCAGCCGCGTCACCGCGCCGACCGATGTGACGCCAGCGACCAGCGCGCAACAGAACAGAAGCCAGACGATAAGCGCGCGATTGGCGGCGGGCACGGGGCTATTTGCCCGGGAAGCGGGCCGCGCCCATTACGCGCGGGCTGGCATAAAGCACACCCGTGCGGCTGCGTGCCTGCATGCGCCGCCACGCCATAACGCCCGCCGCGACGATCAGCAATGCGGGCCACACAAATTGCCAGGTTTGGGGCATGAAGGCGACTGCAAGCACCGATATGTTGGCGGCGAGCGCGCCGAGCATGCCGCCAACATGGCGCGTCAGCCATGGCGCGACGGGCCGCGCGAGCAAGCGCCAATCATAGGCGGCCAGCGCGAAGGCTTGCAGCGCGAACAGCAAAAGCAGAAAACCGCGTGCATTGACGGGGCCAGAAAGCGTTTCAAGCAGAACAGCCGCCCCGACCGCAGCGAGAAGCCCCGGAATGCAGCGATCGATCAGACCCGGCGTTGCGGCGTTCATGGCGCGCCAGCCTGACAACAACAGGTAAAGCATAAAGCCGTGGAAGCAAAACAGCAGCAACGCATGCTGCATCCATGCCACCGCAATACCAAGCGGCAGCGCGACCAGATTGATGCCGATAAAAAGATGGATGCCGAAGCGGTAGCGCGGGGAAAACATCGGCGACGTCAGCGGCAGCAGCGCGGCCATGACGGCCATGACGGCGAGCGCGACTTGCGTGTGGGCAAGCCAGAAAGCAGCGATATCGAACGGCGCAGTTTGCATGCGCGCATGAAAGCAGTTTTTGCGGGCTGCGCGCAAGGCGGGAATTGGGGCATTATGGGGGCGTGCGGGGCCCGCCCGCTGCGATCCGGCGCGGCTTAGTGAACCGCGAATTCACCTTCGAAGAAGCGCGTTTCGCAGGGCGAGATCAGCTGCTTGTGCGCAACCTTGACCATATAAAGCTTGCCCTCGAGGTTGGTTTCCCAGAAACGCAGGAATTTCTTGAGCACCGGGAATTTCGGCGCCAGATCAAGTTCCTGCCATATGTAGCTTTGAAGAAGGTCGGGGTGATCGGGCAGGCGGTAGATAATTTCTGCCGTCGTCAGCCGGTAATCGGACAGTTGTAAATGCAAGCTAGCCATGAACCAACGCCTCCTGCGTCTGCTTATGTCACCCTGCTCCCGTTAACCATCGTAAAGGCTAATCTCTCAAAATTTATTAACATGACAGCCCATCATAAGCTGATTCTTGGCCCCTGGCCGCCATTTTTGTGCTTTTTGCAGTGCGAAAGCCCCTCGCCGTGGCCGGCGCGGCACAGCCCCCGGCCGGAGCCGGGGGCAATGCGGCTGGCTTAGTAGATCGGTTCGCAGACCGGCGTAGTGGCGCGTTTTTTCAACGGCACCGGCTTGAAGATGCCGCTGCCCGGCGTGCGCCAGTGGAATTCCAGTGCGATAAAGTAGCGTGGCATCTGCGCATAGATCAGACGGAAATCATGATCGCCCTTGGTCAGGTGTATGGTGGCGTAGGCCGCGCGCTGACCTTGGATCCTGTTCATGTTGACCAGCAGCCTGCCGTCAACCTTCAGGATTGCGGCGTCGTCCGCGTTTACATAGAAGGTATAATCGCCTTCCTGTTCGGCGGTGATTGCGCCGTTGTAGTCGATCACAAAACCTTCAACCAGATTGGGCACATGCGGGAAGCCGCGGCGGAAATCGCGGTTTGGCACATTGATGGTTTTGCTTTCTACGGTTGTAACGATGGAGCGTGTGCAAATATCATTCGGTACGGTTTCCTCGGCCACGCCATAACCCCAGCAACCGGAGGTGCTGTTGACGCAGGAAGCCGTATCCCATCCCTTGAGTTTATACACGTTGCCGAGCGCATAGCCTTTGTCACACCCGAAAATACATTCTTCTGTTGGCGGCGTGACGGTGGGCGGCGGCTCCTCGGTTTCCACGCATGAACGAAAGCTCACGCCCTGCGGCGGATGTTTTTTGAACTCGCCCCATTCCATTGCCGTCGCAAGCGGGACGAAATAGGTTCTCTCGCTGCTGTTGTCGATATAGACGCATTCACCGAACGGGCGGATGGGCGTGCCCGAAACGCCCGGGAACGACGCAGTCGCAATGTTGCAGTTTAACCGGCTGGCGAGCGTATTGCTGGATCCGCCCTGCAGGGCGAAGCATTGCGGTTCGGTTTGCACGGTTTCGCTCTGGCCGTTATCGCGGGTGTCATCCATGGCGGCTGCGGGCAGCGCGAGGCAACAGAGTGCGAGCGAAGCTATCAGGGCGTGGCGAAAATTCATGGCCTAAATCCTTTTAAAAAATACCTGCGCCAAAAGCTGCCGCAGCCCGTAACAGCTGTTTAATATAGGTAAATCATATGCCAGGGCTGTTAAGCGGCGGTTAAATCATTGATAAATATATGATAAATATAGATATTTTTAGTATGACACAGGCCTTGAAACCCGGATGGCAATGCCCTACATCTCTGGCACTCGCCGGAACAGAGTGCTAACAGGCGTATGTTCCGGGCCAGAAACAACCCAACTGCAAATAAGGAGCAGAAAATATGAAATTCCGTCCCCTGCATGACCGCGTGGTCGTACGCCGCCTCGAAGGCGAAACCAAGACATCCGGCGGCATCATCATTCCCGACACCGCCCAGGAAAAGCCGCAGGAAGGCGAGGTTGTCGCCGTCGGCCCCGGCGCGCGCGACGAAAGCGGCAAGCTGGTCCCGTGCGATGTGAAGGCGGGCGAGCGCGTGCTGTTCGGCAAATGGTCGGGCACCGAAGTGAAGATCGATGGTTCCGAATTCCTGATCATGAAGGAAAGCGACATCATGGGCGTGATCGAAAACGCCGGCAAGGCCAAGAAGGCGGCCTGAACCACACACGAATAACACCACAAGCTTAGAGAGAGGAAAATACCATGGCTGCCAAGGAAGTACGTTTTTCATCCGACGCGCGCGACCGCATGCTTCGCGGCGTGCAGATCATCGCCAACGCGGTTTCCGTCACGCTCGGTCCCAAGGGCCGTAACGTGCTGATCGAAAAATCGTTCGGCGCACCCCGTATCACCAAGGACGGTGTGACGGTTGCGAAGGAAGTCGAGCTTGCCGACAAGTTCGAAAACATGGGCGCGCAGATCGTGCGCGAAGCCGCAAGCAAGACGGGCGACGGTGCCGGCGACGGCACCACCACCGCGACCGTGCTGGCGCGCGAAATCGTGACCGAAGGCGCGAAGGCCGTGGCCGCGGGCATGAACCCGATGGACCTGAAGCGCGGCGTCGATAAGGCTGTCGAAGCCGTCGTCGAATACATCCAGGGCCTTGCGAAGAAGGTTTCGACCAGCGAGCAGATCGCGCAGGTCGGCACCATTTCCGCCAACGGCGACAAGGAAATCGGCAAAATGCTTGCCGACGCGATGGAAAAGGTCGGCAAGGAAGGCGTGATCACGATCGAGGAAGCCAAGAGCCTCGAGACCGAGCTGGATGTCGTCGAAGGCATGCAGTTCGATCGCGGCTATCTCAGCCCCTACTTCATCACCAACGCGGAAAAAATGATCTGCGAGCTGGAAAACCCCTACATCCTGCTGCACGAAAAGAAGCTTTCGAGCCTGCAATCGTTGTTGCCGGTTTTGGAAAGCGTCGTGCAATCCGGCCGTCCGCTGCTGATTGTCGCGGAAGAGGTCGAGGGCGAGGCGCTTGCCACGCTCGTGGTCAACAAGCTGCGCGGCGGCCTCAAGGTCGCGGCCGTCAAGGCGCCGGGCTTCGGCGATCGTCGCAAGGCGATGCTGGAAGACATGGCGATTTTGACCGGCGGCCAGGTGATTTCCGAAGATCTCGGGATCAAGCTTGAGAATGTCACGGTCGATATGCTCGGCACTTCGAAGAAGGTCCGTATCGACAAGGACAACACCACCGTCATCGACGGCGCCGGCAAGAAGAAGGATATCGAAGCCCGCTGCGGCCAGATCCGCCAGCAGGTTGAAGAAACCTCTTCCGACTATGATCGCGAAAAGCTGCAGGAACGCCTCGCCAAGCTGGCGGGCGGCGTGGCCGTGATCCGCGTCGGCGGTGCGACCGAGGTTGAGGTGAAGGAACGCAAGGATCGCGTCGATGACGCGATGCACGCGACCCGCGCCGCGGTCGAGGAAGGCATTGTCGCCGGGGGCGGCACCGCGCTTCTGTACGCCGCGAAGGCGATCGAGAAGCTGCGTGCCGGCAACGACGACGAACGCCGCGGCATCGAGATTGTCCGCCGCGCGCTGCAAGCGCCGGTGCGTCAGATCGCCGAAAACGCCGGTCAGGACGGTTCGGTCATCGTCGGCCGTTTGACCGACCAGAACGACACCAGCTACGGCTTCGATGCGCAGAAGGGCGAATATTGCGACCTTCTGAAGGCTGGCATTATCGATCCGGCCAAGGTCGTGCGCAGCGCGCTGCAGAACGCCTCGAGCGTCGCGGCGCTGCTGATCACCACCGAAGCCATGATCGCCGAAAAGCCCAAGAAGGAAGAAGCCGGCGGTGCCGGTATGGGCGGCGGTATGGGTGGTATGGGCGGCATGGGCGGGATGGACTTCTAAATCCCGGCATACGCCAGAGAACATGGGCCGCAGGGGAAACCCTGCGGCCTTTTTCTTTAAGTGATTGATTTACAAGGTTGAATAGCCTAAGGCGGGATAGAAACAGCTTGACTCCGTGCCCCCGGCTTCCCTATAAACCCCGCTTCGATAACGTTTTTTGACTTGAAGGAACTTCGTCATGGCACGCCAATGCGCCGTAACCGGCAAGAAGCCGCATTTCGGCAACAACGTCAGCCACGCCAACAACAAGACGCGCCGCCGCTGGCAGCCGAACCTGCAGCAGTGCAGCTTTCCGTCCGAAATTCTCGGCACCATGGTGCCGTTGCGCCTGACCGCGAACGGCGTGCGCACGGTGGAACACCGCGGCGGCATCGACGCCTATCTGCTTGGCGCCAAGCCGAGCGAGCTGACGCCCGTGACCAAGAAGCTGAAGAAGCGCATTGAAAAGGCGCAGAAGGCCAAAAAGGCCGCGTAACGATTTTTCCTGCTAAGTTCGAAACGGTCGCCCCATGCAACCATGGCGGTGCGGCCGTTTTGCTTTTGGGGCCGCATAACAGGCGTATGCGGCGTAAAATTTGCCATAAACTGCTGGCAGGCTTACCTTTAAGCGAAACTTTACCCGCGCGCATCCATAATGGCCGCCCATGATCCTGACAGGCGAAACATCGCTGGCCCGCGTGATCGACGACCATATCGATTGGTTCGTCGCATGGCACCGTTTGGCCTTTATCGCCATTGCCGGGCGCGCCGAACAGGCCAAGAATTTTCTGCCCCCGCCCGGCTTTGCCGCATGGTTCAAGGGCCCCGCGCAGCAATTGCCGCAAGACCAGCCGGTGATCGACCGCATCGCCGTTCTGCATGACCAGCTGCATACGCTCGCACGGCTGGTGCTGATGAAGGCGCCGGAAGGCGAAAGCGTGAGCGAGGCCGATTACAACGCCGTCACCGGCAAATACCACGCCTTCATGAACGGTGTGCGCCGGCTCGAGCGCGCCTTCGCGGTCGCGGCTTCCGGGCTTGATCTTTTGACGGGGCTGCGTTCCCGCGTCGGTCTTGCGGAAGACCTGATGCGCGAGCAGGGACGTTTCGCGCGCACCGGGCAAGCCTTCTGCCTTGCCATCGCCGATATCGACCACTTCAAGGCGATCAACGACAATCACGGCCACGATGTGGGCGATCATGTGCTGGCCGCCGCCGCCGATATCATCAGCCGCTCGATTCGTTCGTTCGACGACGCATACCGGCTGGGCGGCGAGGAGTTCCTGATCTGCCTCAAGGAAACGCCGCTGGCGCAGGCGCAGGTGGTGGTCGAACGTTTGCGCGGCGCGTTCGCCGAAACCCCCATTGCCGTGACCGGCAAACAGCCGCTTTCGGTCACCGCGTCATTCGGGCTGATCGAATCGAAGCGCGAACATACGATCGAGGAAATGCTGCACGCCGCCGATCAGGCGCTGTACCGCGCGAAAAAGGCGGGACGCAACCGCATCGAAGTCGCCTAGATAATTTCTTTCAGCAAATCGTCGAGCGCGCCGGTCACGGCTTCGACCGGGATCGCATCCATATCTGCGCGCATGCCGAAATTTTGCGCGCGCAAAATGCGCCCCCGCGGCGCGCGCGGCGCAAGCTTGGCGGGGTCTGTCGGCCCGAACAGGCTGACGAGCGGGCAACCCGCCGCTGCCAGCATGTGCGACGTGCCGCTGTCGTTGGCGGCGCAACATGTCAGCGTCGCGCCCAGCGCCAGCGTTTCCCCGAGGCTGATTTTCTCGTTTTCCCAGTGCGCGCGGTCCTGCAGCGGGAACAGCGCCTGCGGCACAGCTTCGGCTATCGGCGCGCGCCAGTCGATTTCGTCCGGGCCAAGGACGAAGACAGGCACGCGTTGCCGTGCGCCGCTTGGCTGCGCGGTTTGCGCCTGCGCGGCGGCAATGAATTTTTCGCGCGGCCAGACCTTAAGGCGGTTGCCGGCGCCGGGTGCAAAGCCCACATAGGTGCGCCCGTGCGGCAGCAGCGCGCGCGCCTTTTGCACCAAAGCCTGATCGAGCTGCAGTTTGCCTTCCGGTTTCGGTTCACGCCCGCTCGCGAGCGCGACGAGCTGCAGCAGCCGATCGACGAGATGCGGTTTCTTCGGCTGCAGCAGCGGCGCGATCAAGCCGGGTTTGCGGTCGGAAAACAGAAAGCGCCAGGCGGGCGTGATGAAAAGCTTGTGCGGCAGTTTTCTGGCAAGCAACGCTTCCTTCCAGCGCCCGCGCGTGTCGATGATAAGATCGTAATGCGGCGCGGCGGCTGTATCGGCCGTGCGGTTGCCGGTGTGCGGCAGCCATGCGGGCTGTTCGATCACTTCATCGATAAGGCCGCGCGTTTCGGCGCGCAGCGGGCCGCCATAGGCGCTTTTGCCCTTGCTGGTCAGCCAATGGATTTTGGCCTGCGGCCATGCGGCGCGCAGCGCGCGCGCGAAAGGCAGCTTCACGAGCGCATCGCCGATCAGATCGACCCCGACGATGACGGCGATTTTATGAATTTCCATATTGGTTTCCGCTTGCATGGCGTGAAGCTAAAGTGTTTTGCCCGGCTTGGCAAAGCCGCCCGCGCGCCCTATATAAGGCTGTATGACCGAGAAGCCGGAAACCGAAGATATCGCCGCCGACCAGCAGCCGGAAGCCGAAGACCGCGCCGCCCTGCTTGAAGCGCAAGCGGCGCAGCTGAAGGAACAGGCGCTGCGCGCACTGGCGGATGCCGAAAACACCCGCAAGCGCGCGGCCAAAGAACGCGAAGACATGGCGAAATACGCCGTGAGCAACTTCGCCAAGGAAATGCTGGCGGTCGGCGATAACCTTGATCGCGCGACCGCCGCCGTGCCGGAAGGCGATCAGGACCCCGGCTTCAAGAATTTGCTGGCGGGCGTGCAGGCGACCGGGCGGCAGCTTGTGTCCGTGCTGGAACGCTTCGGCATTATCAAAATGGAACCGCTGGGCCAGCCGTTCGACCCCAATTTCCACCGCGTGATGGTCGAGATCGACGACCCCGGCCATCCCGCCGGCACCGTGGTGCAGGTGATGCAGGCCGGCTATATGATCCATGATCGTTTGCTGCGCGAAGCCTTGGTCGGCGTTTCAAAGGGCGGCGCCGAAGCGCCGCCGCACAAGGTGGACGAAACGGCATAAAAATTTGCCGGCGTCATCTGTAACCATCTGTTTCATATAGGTTTTTCAGAGGCCTTGGGTATAAAAAATTGGCCCTGCCCATTGCAGAGCCGCAGGCGGGCACCTATATACATGGAAGCAAAGGATTTTTGGCCCCGCCCGAAGGCGCGGCCGTCACCATCAAACCGAAGAACAAGAAGGATATAGATTATGGGAAAAGTTATCGGCATCGATCTCGGCACCACCAATTCCTGCGTCGCCGTGATGGAAGGTTCATCGACCAAGGTGATCGAAAACACCGAAGGCGCGCGCACCACGCCATCCATCGTTGCCTTTTCCAATGCCGGTGAACGCCTGGTCGGTCAGGCCGCGAAGCGCCAGGCCGTGACCAATTCCCAAAACACCGTCTATGCCGTGAAGCGCCTGATCGGCCGCCCCTATAGCGACCCGATGGTGCAAAAAGATCTCGGCCTCATGCCCTACAAGATCGTCAAGCACAATAACGGCGATGCGTGGGTCGATGCGGGCGGCAAGCAATACAGCCCTTCCGAAATTTCCGCGTTCATTCTGATCAAGATGAAGGAAACCGCCGAAGCCTATTTGGGCGAAAAGGTCACGCAGGCCGTGATCACCGTGCCCGCCTATTTTAACGACAGCCAGCGGCAGGCGACCAAGGATGCCGGCAAGATCGCCGGGCTTGAGGTTCTGCGCATTATCAACGAGCCGACGGCCGCCGCGCTTGCCTACGGCATGGAAAAAAAGGGCCAGGGCAAGATCGCGGTTTATGACCTTGGCGGCGGCACGTTCGACGTTTCGATCCTTGAGATCAGCGAAGGCGTGTATGAGGTGAAATCGACCAACGGCGATACCTTCCTCGGCGGCGAAGATTTCGATAACCGCATCATCGATTTTCTGGCAGACGAGTTCAAAAAGGAACAGAGCATCGATCTGCGCCAGGACAGGCTGGCGTTGCAACGTTTGAAGGAAGCGGCCGAGAAGGCGAAGATCGAGCTTTCGACGCAGTTGCAGACCGAAGTGAACCTGCCCTTTATCACCGCCGACGCTTCGGGGCCGAAGCATCTGAGCGTGAAGCTCACGCGCGCCAAGCTGGAAGCGCTGGTGGGCGAACTGATCGCCCGCACCAAGGGCCCGTGCGAAAAAGCGCTGAAGGATGCCGATCTGAAGCCTTCGGATATCGACGAGGTGATTTTGGTCGGCGGCATGACGCGCATGCCCAAGGTGATCGAAACGGTGAAGGAAATTTTCGGCAAGGAACCCCATCGCGGCGTGAACCCGGACGAGGTGGTCGCCATCGGTGCCGCCATTCAGGGCGGCGTGCTGAAGGGCGAGGTGAAGGACGTTCTGTTGCTCGATGTTACCCCGCTTTCGCTGGGCATCGAAACGCTTGGCGGCGTGTTCACGCGCCTGATCGATCGCAACACCACGATCCCGACCAAGAAAAGCCAGGTGTTTTCGACCGCCGAGGACAGCCAGAATGCGGTGACGATCCGGGTGTTCCAGGGCGAACGCGAAATGGCGGCCGATAACAAGCTTTTGGGGCAATTCGATCTTGTCGGTATCCCGCCCGCGCCGCGCGGCGTGCCGCAGATCGAGGTGACGTTCGATATCGACGCCAACGGCATCGTGCATGTGGCGGCAAAGGACAAGGCCACGAACAAGGAACAGACGATCCGCATTCAGGCTTCGGGCGGCCTTTCGGACAGCGAGATCGACAAGATGGTCAAGGAGGCCGAGGCGAACGCGGAAGGCGACAAGAAGCGCCGCGAGAGCATCGAGGCCCGGAACCATGCCGACGCGTTGATCCACAGCACCGAAAAGACGCTTGCGGACGCGGGCGACAAGGTGAGCGCCGAGGACAAGAGTGCGATCGAAGCGGCAACGGCCGATCTGAAGGCCGTGCTCGACAGCGGCGAGGCCGATACCATCCGCAGCAAGACAGACGCGCTGGCGCAGGCTTCGATGAAGCTCGGCGAGGCCATGTACAAGCAGCAGCAGGAAGCGGGCGCCGAAGGCACGGCACCCGCCGGTGATGGCGCGGCCAAGCAGGGCGAGGAGCAGGTTGTGGACGCCGAATTTTCCGAAGTGGGCGGCGACGACGGCAAGCAAAGCAAATCCGCCTGATTGACGGAGAGTGCGCATGACGCAGGCGCGTAACACCGGGCGCAACCCCGATGCAGGCTTGGCATGAAAGTTTGCTATTACCAGACGCTTGGCATCGCCAAGGACGTGGATACGGCCGAAATAAAAAAGGCCTACCGCAAGCTGGCGATGCAGTTCCATCCGGACAAGAACCCGGGCGACAAGGCGGCGGAATCCAAGTTCAAGGAAATCAACGAAGCCTATGCGGTCTTGCAGGACGGCGAAAAGCGCGCCGCCTATGACCGGTTCGGCCATGCCGCGTTCGAACAAGGCGGCCCCGGCGGTTTCGGCGGCGCAGGTTTCGGCGGCTTCGATTTTGCCACCGGCTTTGCCGATATTTTCGACGAGATGTTCGGCGATATCATGGGCGGCGCGCGGGGGCGCGCCGGGCAGGGGCGCGGCGCCGATCTGCGCCACGATTTGCCGCTGACGCTTGAGGAAGCCTTTGCCGGCGTGGAAAAGGTTATCAACGTCGTTTCCTCGATCAGCTGCGAAAGCTGCGCCGGCACCGGCGCAAAACCGGGCAGCGGCGCGAGCGATTGCACGACCTGCAACGGCCGGGGCCGCGTGCGCGCGCAGCAGGGCTTTTTTACGATCGAGCGCGCCTGCGCCAGCTGCGCCGGACAGGGGCAGGTGATCAAGGATCCGTGCCGCAATTGCGCCGGGCAGGGCCGCGTGCGGAACGAACGCAAACTTTCCGTCAACGTGCCGGCGGGCGTGGAAGACGGCACGCGCATCCGCCTTTCGGGCGAGGGCGAGGCCGGCATGCGCGGCAACCAGCCGGGCGATCTTTATGTGATCCTTACCATCGACCCGCACAAATCATATCAGCGCGAAGGCGCCAACCTGTTTTGCCGCGTGCCGGTTGCAATGACTTCGGCGGCGCTTGGCGGGGCCGTGAACGTGCCGCTGATCGAGGGCGGGGAGATGGAAATCAAGATCGAGCCCGGCACGCAGCCGGGGCAGCAAATGCGCCTGCGCCAGAAGGGCATGAGCGTTTTGCGTACCGCCACGCGCGGCGATCTTTATGTCGAGCTCGCGGTCGAAACGCCTGTCAAGCTGAGCAAGCGGCAAAAAGAGCTGCTTGAGGAATTTGCGCGCGAGGGTGAAAAAGGCGGCGGCGGGATCGTCGGTAAAATCAAGGAAACGCTGCGGAAGTAGCTATCGCTTTGTTATATAAGTATATTTCTTTCTTCTCACACGAATTTTGTGTTTTTGTACACGAATTTTGTGTTACATTGTCCCTGCCAGCCGAGAGAGGGTTTGCCAACGCGAGCTCCAGTCTTCAATGACCTTGGTTGGCATTTTTTATGGAAATTCCTTAGAAAAGGTCCAAGGCTTGGCTGCATTCAATTTATACCTAGCCTTGTAAAAATAAACCTTGCCCTTTGGCGCTTCTACGTCATCCAGCCATGTGTTAAAAACCAAGGCCGGGCTGCTTTTCTTGGCTGTCTCAAACAAGCTGGATAATTCATCATGTGCTATGAAGGATTTGTTGAGAATAAAACAAAGAACATCGCACAGCTGAACAATATAATTATTGTTCGATTTTACAAAGTGAACTGAGTCGATGATTTTCTCTATGGGAATTTTCTTGTATCCGAAATCCGTTCCCAGCTGCTTGTATCGATCCAGATCATCAATGAGCCGTTGTTCAAATTCCTGATTTTCGTCGGCAATGAGCAGCCCGTGTACATCCAATTGCTTGAGGCGCTCTTCCGCCTTTTCAACAAGAAGGGTAAAAGCTGTTTGATGAATGTGGGGCCGGGCAAAATATTTGCATTTCTTGATGCAAACATAGCCTACGGCCATGTCTTCAAAGGAAATTGCAAGGTCTATGAGCTCATCGAAAAGCTTAAAGCTTTTGTTGGCGTCAATGTTTTTAAAATATCTGCCCTTGCGCCCATATATATTTGCGCCGTGAAATTCAAAATCAGTGTTGCGCGCTTACGGGCCAAAATATTTCTCGGCTACGCTGCGTATTGCATTTTCAATCAAACATACCTTGTCTGGGGGCACCATAAGGGCGGTCAAAACAAGGTATGGCTGATGTTGGTCTTTTAGATTAAGGCCAGTGTTGCCGGATTCATCAACATAGATAAGCCGCATATTATTCTTACGCCGCTTCTTTCGCGAACAGATCCGGTTTCACGCAATCCGCGCCTTCCGCCGCAAGCAGCGCGCGCTTCATGGGCAGGCCCCAGCCGAAGCCGTGCAGGCCGCCGTCGCTGCCGATCACGCGGTGACAGGGGATGATCACCGAAACCGGGTTCGAGCCCACGGCGGTGCCGACGGCGCGCACGGCCTTCGGCTTGCCCACGCGCCGCGCGATATCGGCATAAGACACGGTTTGCCCGTGCGGGATTTTCGCCAGGGCCTTCCACACAGCCGTTTGGAACGGCGTGCCGTGCAGCGCAACCGCGAGCTTCCACGGCGCTTTTCGCGGCGCGAACAAACGCCGCACAATCGCGCCCGCCCCCGCCGCTTGCGCGCCGGTTTGTTCCGCAAATTCGGTGGCGGCCCCGTAGGCCTTGCGCCAATGCCCGAGCCGCGCCTCAAGCGCTTCGCGGAAGGCGGTTTGCGTGTTTTTCCCGGGTAAAACGAAATCGAGCCGGAGAAGCCTTTCGGCTTCGTCCAGCCCGATGAGCATTCCTGCGGCTGCCTTCTCCGGCAAAACCGGGAATGCTAAGGGATGGCAGCTCCACCGCACCAGGCGCGGTGGCTTTTGCGCGACAGTGATTTCTAATCCCGTCGGACAATTGACAACCTGCGGAGCTGCCATCGACTTCATCATATCATATCCCTTCATTCCGGCTGCAAAAAAGCGCACAAGATGATTGCGTTATTGGGTTATATTATTATGAGTCGGGGCCAAATGGAAAGCACGATCAGAAACTTGCGTGATGCATCCGCAAGCATACATCAAAGGACGCCCGCCAAGCATCTGAAGGCGTTGTAAAAGCCGGGGAATGACAAAAAAATGCCAATGAAACCGGCCGCCATTAACGAATTTTTTGCGCGCCTCGCGGCGCAAAAACCCGCGCCGAAGACCGAGCTTGAATACGTGAACACCTTCACGCTGCTGGTCGCGGTCGTGCTTTCGGCGCAAGCGACCGATGTGGGCGTGAACAAGGCGACGCGTACGCTGTTCAAGGTTGCGGACAGCCCGGAAAAAATGTTGCGGCTCGGCGAGGCGGGTTTAAAAAAATACATCAAGACCATCGGCCTGTTCAACGCCAAGGCGAAGAACATCATCGCGCTTTCGAAAATATTGCACGAACATCACGGCGGCGAGGTACCGCGCCCGCGCGAAGCCTTGCAGGAACTTCCCGGCGTCGGCCGCAAGACCGCGAACGTGGTTTTGAACTGTGCTTTCGGCGAACCGACCATCGCGGTCGATACCCATGTGTTCCGGGTGGCCAACCGCACCGGGATCGCGCCGGGCAAAACACCGGAAGCGGTCGAGCAAAAGTTGCTGCGGGCCGTGCCCGCGCGCTGGAAGCCGCATGCCCATCACTGGCTGATTTTGCACGGGCGCTATGTGTGCAAGGCCAGAAAGCCCGCATGCCCCGATTGCATTGTGCGCGATTTGTGTGCATATAAACTCAAAACCTGAACCGCGTGAGGATAAAATGACCGAGAAATACGACGTTTGCGCCATCGGCAACGCCATTGTGGATGTGATATCGACCGCGGAAGATGTGTTCCTTGAGCGCGAAAAGATCGCCAAGGGCGCGATGATGCTGATCGACGCCGACCGTGCCGAAAGCCTGTATGCCAAGATGGGCACGGCGGTCGAATCTTCGGGCGGCAGCGCGGGCAACACCGCCGCCGGCCTCGCTTCGCTCGGTTCCGCCGCCAGCTTCATCGGCAAGGTGCGCGACGACCAGCTCGGTGCGATCTTCAGCCATGACATGCGCGCGATCGGCGTGCATTTCTCGACCCCGCCGGCGCAGGAAGGCCCCGCCACCGCACGCAGCCTTATCTTCGTGACCCCGGACGCGCAGCGCAGCATGAACACCTATCTTGGCGCTTGCGTCGAGTTCGGCGTGATCGATCTGCAGCCCGATTTGATCCGCGCTTCGGACATCACCTATCTTGAAGGCTATCTGTTCGACAAGCGCCCGGCGCAGGAAGCTTTCCGCGAAGCCGCGCGGCTCGCACGCAGCGCCGGGAAGAAAATGGCGCTGACGCTTTCCGATACTTTCTGCGTCGATCGCCACCGCGATGCTTTCCTCGCATTGGTGAAGGAAGGCACGGATATCCTGTTCGCCAATGAAAACGAGCTGAAATCGCTTTATCAGGTCAGCAGCTTCGAAGAAGGCCTGGCGGCGGCGCGGACGCAATGCGCGATGGTTGTCGGCACGCGCAGCGAAAAGGGCGCCGTGATCGCGGCGGGCGATGAAACCGCCGAGGTTGCAGCCGCTTCCTGCCCCAAGGTTGTCGATACCACGGGCGCGGGCGACCTGTTCGCGGCCGGGTTCCTGCACGGGCTTGGCCGCAAGTTGCCGCTTGCGGTTTGCGGCCGTATCGGCGCCATCGCGGCGGCGGAGGTGATCGGCCATGTCGGCCCGCGCCCGCAAACCAACCTGAAGCGGCTGGTGGAACAGAAGCTGGCCGAAAGCGCCTAGCGCCCGCCGCATGCCCGCAAGCGCGATTGTGCGACGCCCCGCGCCGCTGGTATGATCGCGCCATGACAAGCCGCCCGCCCGCAAGGCTCAATACCGCCGACCATCCCTGGATGGCCGCGCCCGCGCTGCGCCAGCTGTTCGATGCCGCGCAGGCGGCGGGGGCAGAGCTGCGCGTTGTCGGCGGCGCGGTGCGCAACACTTTGCTTGGCGCGCCGGTGCATGAAATTGATTGCGCCATCAATGTGCCGCCGGAAAAATGCGAAAACATTTTACAGAATGCCGGCATCAAAACGGTGCGTACCGGCTTCGAATACGGCACGATTACGGCGGTGACCGCGCAAAAGGGCGGAGAGCGCGCGTTCGAGATCACCAGCCTGCGCGCCGATATACGCACCGATGGCAGGCGCGCCAACGTGACCTATACGACGAATTGGGAGGTGGACGCGCAGCGGCGCGATTTCACCATCAATGCGCTCTATGTCGATAGCGGCGGCAAACTATACGATTATTGCGGCGGCGCCGACGATCTGCGCGCACAGCGCATACGTTTTATCGGCGACCCGGCCGCGCGTATCGCCGAGGATCATTTGCGCATTTTGCGCTTTTTCCGCTTTCATGCCTGGTACGGGCCGGACGAAGGGCGCGGCGCGATGGATGCCGGGGCGCTTGCTGCCTGCGCCGCGCTGGCCGAAAGCCTGCGCGCGCTTTCGGCCGAGCGGGTGTGGCAGGAATTGCGCAAGCTTCTGGCCGCGCCGCGGCCAGCGCCCGTTCTTGCAGCCATGATCGCGCAGGATATTTTGCAAAAGGTTTTGCCCGAAGCTGAGGGCGCGGAACGGTTGGCACGGCTTGCCGAGGTGCAGCGTCGCCACGGCGTGCCGGATCTGATGCCGCGCATGGCCGCGTTGCTGCCTGCGGGCGTGGAGACGGCACGGCAGATCGCGGCGCGTCTGCGCTTTTCGCACGACGAAACCGAACAGTTGCTGGTGCTTGCCCGCGCGCCCGCGCTTGAAGGCCTGGATGATCGCGCGCTGCGCGCGCTGCGTTACCGCCACGGCGAGCGCGCCTGCCGCTTCTGGATTTCGCTTGCGGGCGCCGATGGCATGATGGGCGATATCGGGCCCGCGCTGCAATTGCTGCGCACATGGCAGCCGCCCGTTTTTCCGCTCGGCGGGGAAGATGTTCTGGCGCGCGGGATCAAGCCCGGGCCGCGCGTGGGCGCGCTTTTGCAGCAGGTCGAGGCCTGGTGGGCGGAAGATGATTTCGCGCCCGCGCGCGACGATTGCCTCGCGAAGCTGCAGGCGCTGATCTAGCGCTTTGCCGCGCTAGCCTTCGCTCAGGCCCACAACGCAATGCATTTCGGCAATATCGGCGCGCTGCACCTTGAATTTGCACACGCCCGGGTGCCACGAGCGCACTTCGATCAACGCACCCTTTTCGCCGACATATTCGTGGATGCGCACGGCTTTGTTTTTCATTACCAGCACGACGCCCTGCCCGGCCGCGGGAAGCTTGTGCGGGTTGACGAACAACAACTGGCCGGGGCGGAACATGGGGATCATGGCCGTGCCCGTCATATACAGCGCATAAGCGCCCTGCGCGTGGCCGAGAAAGGCGGGGCGCGGCACGAAATCGACCGCTTCGCCGCTGAAATGCAGCTGCGCCGCGTTGCGGCTTTTATGTGCAAGCGCCCGCACCTGCAAAAGATTTTGCCGCGCTTCCTTGCCGCCCTGCGCCACCACGGCGCCCGGAAACACGGCGGCGGTATGCCATGATTTGGCCGGCTGTTCGCCCGCCCGCGCCGGCATCAGCGCGCGCGGATCGCATTCCAGCGGTTTTGAAAGCCGCACCATCCAATCGACCGTGAGGCGGCGGGCGCCTTTTTCGAGCTTGTCAATCTGGCCCTTGCTTGTGCCTGCGGCATCGGCCAGCTGCTGCATGGTCAGGCCGCGGGCGCGGCGGAATTCCTTGATTCGGTTAAGCTGGCTCATGGGCCTCATGTGTACAAAATGAATACGGTTCTTGCAAATAGTATCCATATTGGATACAGTCCCGGTCCGCCTTCCGGGGAAGGTTGATTCAGGGAGGGGCGCGTTTCAGGCGGCGTTTATTTTAAAAGGAGGAACAGGGATGGCGGGCAAGCGGCATATCGTAAGGCGCGGCAAGCACCGGCTGCGCGGCGGCGCGAACGGGGCCGACCATGGCCCGGCCGAGCGCTGGCAGCATAGCGGGCGCGCGTTTGAATATACCGAACATGCGGGCGTGCTGGCGGCGCGGGCGCTTGAAGAAAACATCCTCGACCGGCTGGCGCTTTCGTGCCTGATTACCGACGAGCAGTGCGAGGCCGGGCTGAGGCTGCGGGCCGATTATCTGGGCGCACGGCTCGAAGCGCGGCAGATCGGCTGCTACAACCCGGCGCGCAGCATCAACAACGGCCATGATGGCGGCTATGAACGAAACGAGGCGGAGGAAGCGGCCTACCGCCGCTGGCGGCATGCGGTTCGGGCCATCGGCATCATCGATAGCGATACGATAGTCACCGTATGTTGCCATGACCGCGCGCCATGCGCGCACCAGCTGCCCGCACTATTGCGCGGCCTTGAAAGATTGCTGAAATGGTATGGATTGCGGAGCTAGCTAGACCAGCACGTCAACCCGGGCGCCGCGGCGGTTATTATCTTCCGCCCGTATTTCTTTTTCCACGGCGCGCTCGTTTTGCACTTCGCGTTGCGCTTCGGCTTGCAAGGCTTCGCGGCGCTGGTCGCGGTCATTGTTGCGCACCGGCTCGCGGCGCTCAACTTCGCGCGCGGGCGGCGGCGTGCGGATTTGCGCGCTCGTGGCAGACGTGACATCAGGCATGATGATCTCCCCTCTTCATGGCAAATGCGTTATGGATCCATTGTGCGACTGCGAAGCTAAGAAAATGTTAAGCCGCGCCAACAGGCCTGCATGCCCTTGAATTTCCTGCCCCCGTAAGAAACCGTTTACCATGATATCTGTTGTCGCCGGAAAGAAATACGATATGAACCCGGATAGCCGAGGGCTGCGCGGGCTCGTATTTTCACCGAATGCTTTTGTTTTTATCGATGTCGTGGGCGACGCATCCTGGTTTGCCGTACGGGATTGTTCCCGCTCTTCGTCACGTTCGGCGCGGGCTTGACGATTGCCGCCATGCGGCCCTGTCACATCGTGATAGAAAAAAACTTTACGCGCATTTTGCGCAGGAAATTCATGCACGCGCGCGCGGGTACGGCGTAAAAAGATGCGACCGCGCAAAAATTTCCTTGACCTTTATGCGCCGTTCGGCTATTGACTGTGGCAGAGGCCGTGCGCGCAAAGACGGAATCGGCCGGGAAAACGAAAAAACAAAAAAAGAAATTTCCGGGTTCGCTCGTTGCAACGGTTTTGAAGGTCATACCAGCCGCCTGATGCTTGTCAGGCGGTTTTTTCATGCGTTTTTCGCGCATTCTCAAACGTAAACATCATGGCCGGAGACAGCACAACGCAGGGCCTGCAACGGCTCAGGCGCAAACATGCCGCGCGGCCGCGCAAGAAAGCGTCGCGCGCAAAGGGCAAAACAGCGATTCGCACGCATGCCGGGATCGACCCCGGCCTGCCGATCGCGACATTGATCGAGCTGATGACAAGCAGCGACAGCGATAGCGCGCGGATCGCGGCGGCCAAGGTGCTGCTGGACCGCAGCTGGAAGGAAGGCGGCAACATGGCCGGCGAACAAGACGATCAGGGCAGACAAGACGGACAAAGCGCCGCAGGCGCAGACGGGCAGGAGCGGCTTGACGTTATCGCGGCAATATCGCGACTGCTTGACGAGCTTGCCGCTGCCAAGGCTGCACGCGACGCTGATGCGGCTGGCGTGGATAAGCAGGGCCCGGCCAAACCAGCTTCAACCGGCGGGTGACGCGCGCCTTTGGTATATCAGCGCGGGCCGGGGCTGGGGCAAAACCCTGGCGGGCGCGCAATGGCTGGCTGCCCGCGCGTTGTGGCATGACGGCGCACGCTGCGCCGTTGTGGCGCCGACCTATGCCGACGCGCGCGACACATGTGTCGAGGGGCCGAGCGGTTTGCTGACGATTTTGCCTCCCGGCTGCGTAGCGCAATGGAACCGCAGCAGCGGAGAGTTGTATTTTTTTAACGGCAGCCGCGCGCGCCTGTTTTCGGCCGACCAGCCGGAGCGGCTGCGCGGTCCGCAACATCATTATGCCTGGTGCGATGAATTTGCGGCATGGAACAGCGGGGAGGCGTTCGACCAGCTTTTGTTCGGGCTTCGGCTCGGGGATGCGCCGCGCGCCGTAATCACGACCACGCCGCGCGCGCGCCCCTGGGTTACAAGCCTGATGCAGCGCGCCGCGCGCGGCCTCGATGTGACGCTTACGCACGGTACGACCTATGACAACGCCGCCAATCTGCCGCCCGACGTGCTGGCGCAGTTGACGGAACGTTATGCCGGCACGCGCTTGGGCCGGCAGGAACTGATGGCGGAGTTGCTGGCCGACGATAGCGAAAGCATGTGGCAGCGTGCGCAGCTTGATGCGCTGCGCGTCGATGCCGCGCCCGCGCTGGTGCGCACCGTGGTCGCGATCGACCCGGCCATGAGCCATGGGCCGGACAGCGACGAAACCGGGATTGTCGCCGCCGGGCTGGGCGCGGACGGATTTTTCTATGTGCTGGCTGATGCCAGCCGCCGCGCGCGCCCCGAGATTTGGGCCGATGCGGCGCTGGAACTGTATCGCGCGCTGAACGCCGATTTGATCGTGGCGGAGGTGAATGCGGGCGGCGCGCTGGTCGAACAGCTTTTGCGCAGCCGCCAGGGAGGCGCGCGTTTCAAGGCCGTGCATGCGTTGCGCGGCAAGGTCGAGCGCGCGCTGCCCATCGCCGCCTTGTACGAACGCGGATGCGTACGGCACGCCGCCGCGTTGCCGGCGCTGGAATTGCAGATGACGCAGATGCGCTATGGCGGAGAGGATTCGGGCGGCTCGCCCGACCGGGTGGACGCGCTTGTGTGGGCGTTGACGGAACTTGCGGCGCACAACGCCGCGCCGCCGCGTGTGCGGATGATTTGACAACAGGACGGGAACAAACAAATGGCGATACGCGAATGGATCGGGAAGATCGTGCAGGCGGAGGCGGCCAAAACCAGCGCCGCCGGACCCGTCGTGGCATGGAGCAGCATCGGCCGCCCGCGCTGGACCCCGCGCCGCTATGACGCGCTTTCGGACGAAGGCTTCCGCAAAAACGTCGTGGCGTATCGTTGCGTTTCACTGCTTTCGCACGCCGTCGGCGCGATCCCGTTTTTGCTGTACGGCGCGGCGGGGGAAGAGATGGACCGCCACCCTTTGCTGCGGCTTTTGACGCACCCGAACCCGGGGCAGGACGGCACGGTTCTGCGCGAAAACATGGTCGCGCATATTTTGCTGGCCGGTAACGCCTATGTCGAGGCCGTACAGCCGGGCGACGATGCGCCGCCGCAGGAGCTTTATGTGCTGCGGCCCGATCGCATGCGCGTGGTGCCCGGCGCTGCGGGTTTACCGCTCGCGTACGAATACAGCGTGGGCGAACGCACCGCGCGCTGGCCTGCCGACCCGCTGACGGGGGCGAGCAACATTCTGCATCTGAAATCCTTTCACCCGCTCGACGACTGGTACGGCATGGCGCCGCTCGAAGCTGCGCTGATGGCGGTGGACCAGCACAATGCCGCCAGCGCATGGAACCAGGCCATGCTGAATAACGCCGCGCGGCCTTCGGGCGCGCTGGTGTTCGCACCGCGCGAAGGGCCCGCGACCCTGAGCGACGAGCAGGTACGGCGCTTGAAGGAAGAATTGAACGAACATTACCAGAGCGCGCGCAACGCCGGGCGGCCCTTGATCCTTGAAGGCGGGCTGGAATGGCAGACGATGTCGCTTTCGCCCGTGGATATGGACTGGCTTGCGGGGCGCGATGCGGCGGCGCGCGATATTGCGCTCGCGTTCGGCGTGCCGGCGCAGCTTGTCGGCATCCCCGACGCGCAATCCTACGCCAACATGCAGGAAGCGCGGCTGGCTTTGTACGAGGAAACCGTTCTGCCGCTGGCGGAGCGGCTGGTCGGCGCGCTTAACCACTGGCTTGCACCCATGTTCGGGGACGGGTTGCGGCTTGCGATCGACCGCGACGAGATCGCTGCGCTGACGCTGCGCCGCGACACGCTGTGGGACAAGTTGCAGGGCGTGAGTTTCCTGACCGTCAACGAAAAACGCCATGCGGTCGGCTATGCGCCTCTGCCCGGCGGCGACCGGCTTGAAGATGCGCCGCCCAGGAAAAAGAAAGGAAACCCATAATGGAACATCTGACGCGAACGCTTGCGATCAAGGATATTAGCGGCAGCGGGATTTTTACCGGCTACGCCAGCGTGTTTGGCATGCGCGACGACCATAACGAAACCGTGGCGGCGGGCGCTTTCGTGCGCACGCTGCAGCGCTGGCGGCAACAGGGGCGCATGCCCGCCTTGCTGTGGATGCACGACCCGGGCCAGCCCGTGGGCATCTGGCAGGATTTGCGCGAAGACGAAAACGGCCTTGCGGTGCAGGGCCGGCTCGCGCTGCGCACGCAAAAGGGAATGGAGGCGTACGAGCTTTTGAAGCTCGGGGCCGTGACCGGGCTTTCGATCGGCTACCGCGTGGTTGAAAGCCGCGTGGCGCCTGCCGCCAAGGCGGGCCGCCCCGGCAGGCTTTTGACCGACATCGATCTGTTCGAAATTTCACTGGTTACCTTTCCGGCCAACGACGCGGCGCGCATTCACCATGTGAAAGCGCCGATCGCCGGTCCGAAAAACGCCAGCGGCGCCATGCGGGCGGCTGCTGCGCGGCTGAACCGTGCCGCCCGCACACTCGGGACGGCGGCGGACGGAAAAACCGCGCCGCGCGGCTCCGGCAACAAGGAAGGAAAGAAAGTATGATCGATATGAATGACGTACAAACGGCGGCCGAGACGCTCGGTCGCGCGTTCGAGGAGTACAAGGATACCAACGACCGGCGCCTGAGCGCGCTGGAAAGCAAGGGCAGCACCGACGTTTTGTACGACGACAAGCTGCGCCGGCTCGATGGCACCATCACCACGCTGCAGACCGACATCAGCCAGATGAAAACGGCGATGCGCCGCCCCGCCGGCGCAACCGCGCTGCCGCAGCCGCGCGAGGAAAGCGAATACAAACAGGCTTTTCTGCGCTACGTGACCAAGGGCCACGATCAGGACCTTGCCGCGCTGCAAAGCAAGGCTTCGGTGCTGACCGACCCCGAGGGCGGCTATAGCGTACCGGCAGAACTTTCCGAGCGGATCGTCACGCGCCAGTTCGACACCACGCCGATGCGCCAGCTCGCGACCGTGATGAGCGTTTCATCGGACGCGGTCGAAATGCTGCGCGATACCAACGAGGCCGAAGCCAGCTGGGTTTCCGAACTCGCGACCCGCAGCGATACCGATCAGGGCAGCATCGGGCGCATACGCATCCCGGTGTTCGAGCTGCACGCGCAGCCGCGCGCGACCCAGAAGCTTCTGGACGACGCGGTCATCAATATCGAGGAGTGGATGATCGGCAAGGTCGCCGACCGCTTCGCGCGGCGCGAGAACGCGGCCTTTGTGACCGGCGATGGCGTGACGCAGCCGCGCGGCTTCACAAGCTACACCACGGCCGCGACCGGCGACGCCACCCGTTCGTGGGGCGTGCTTGAGCATGTGAACACCACGGCCGACGGCGCTTTTCCCGCCAGCAACCCAGCCGACAAGCTGATCGAGCTGATGCACAAGCTGAAGGCCGGCTACCAGCCCAAGGCCGCATGGCTGATGCCGCGCGCGGTTTCGGAAGCGATCCGCAAGTTCAAGGAAAACACCACCAGCGCCTATATATGGCAGCCGGGCCTGCAGGCCGGGCAACCCGCCACGCTGCTGGGTTTCCCGATCCACCTTGCCGAAGACATGCCGACGCTGGCGGCGGGCAGCCTTTCGCTCGCTTTCGGCAATTTCGGGGACGGCTACACGATCGTTGACCGTATCGGCGTGCGCATCTTACGCGATCCGTACACGGCGGCGCCGTTCGTGAAGTTCCGCTGCTCGAAGCGTGTAGGCGGCGATGTCACCAACTTCGAGGCGATCAAGCTGCTTCGCTTCTCGGCAACATAAAACCCAGGAAAGACAAAGGAGAAAAAGACAATGGCAACACGTGATCTTGCAAACAACGTGGACGTGGCGCAAAGCCTCGTGCCCGCCGCGCGCAGCGCGACCGGCACCGGCAGCGCCATTGATCTGCGCGGCTATGGCAGCGCGATGGTGGTGGTCAGCTTCGGCGTATGGACCGACGGCACCCACACCCCTTCGCTGGAACATTCGGTGGACGGCACCAGTTTTTCGGCGGTCGGCACTGCCGACATCAGCGGAACCTTCAGCGCCGTCAGCGGCACGGGAGGCAGCAACACGGTGCAACGCGTCGGCTATATCGGGGAGCGGCGCTATGTGCGCGCCCTGATGACGGTGACGAGCGGCACTTCGGGCGCGCTTTCGTCCGTCAACATCGCGCGCGGCCATCCGCACAATGCGCCGCTTGCCTAAAGGGCAAGCCAGCCGCGGATGGCGGGGGAAGGGGCCTATGTGCCCCTTCCCCCTTTTTATTTTCCAACATTGCAAGGGGGTATCATGCGTACCACTGTCGTTAATCTGCTCGATAACCTGCCGGTGACGATCGCCAGCGGGCAATCGATCACGTCCGATCTCAATCTCGGCGGCCTGCGCCTGTTCGGCATCGTCATGCCCGCAAGCTGGACCGCCGCCAACCTGACCTTCCAGTCCAGCCACGATTACGGCATCACCTGGAACAATGTTTATGACAAACAGGGCACCGAATATAACATTACCGCCGCGGCTGCGCGTTTCATCCTGATCGACCCGGTCGATTTCGCTTCGCTGCAATATCTGCGCTTGCGTAGCGGCACTTCGGGCACGCCGGTCAACCAGGCAGCCGACCGCACCGTCAATTTCGTTCTGCGTTCGATCTAGGCGGCCCGGCGTGATGACATTCTTGCCGCTCATGCGCAGACGGGGGATCAAACCCGCCTTCCAGCTTTCGTTTCAGGGCGCGTTCCCGGCCGCGCTAAGCTTCAGCCGCTCTTCGCTCGGCTGGCGCTTTAACGCAAGCGGGCAGCTCGAAGAAATGGGCACCAATACCGCGCGCATCAACCACGACCCCAACACCGCGCAGGTGCTTGGCGCGATGCTGGAAGAAGAGCGTACGCAAAGGCTTTACTACACGCGCGATTTTTCGAACGCGCTGTGGGTCAAAACCAATTGCAGCGCCGCCGCCAACGCCACCGGCCTTGACGGCGTGGCAAGCAGCGCTTTCACGGTGACGGCGAGCGCCGACAACGCCCAGATTTTGCAGAGCCGCACGGTTTCATCGGCGCTGCGCGCCGGCAGCATGTATATCAAGCGCGGTACCGGCACGGGCGGGATCGATATCACGCTTGATGGGGGCGGGAGCTGGACATCCGTGACCGGGCTGTCGGCCACGCAATGGAAGCGCGCCGCGATCGCGCAGACGCTCGCGAACCCAAATTTCGGGCTTCGCATCCAGACATCGGGCGACAGCGTTATTATCGATCAGGCACAGGTCGAAGACGGGCCGTACCCTTCGTCCCCCATCATCAACACTGACATAACCGACCGTACCCGCAATGTGGAAAGCGCGACGCTTACGCTTGGCAGCTGGTACAACCATGCCGAAGGCACGCTGTGGAGCGAAGCGGTGGCGCCGCAAGGCGTCAACAGTTCTGCTTCCGGCTATGTTGCATGGCAGATCGACGATAATTCGGCCAACAACCGGCATTGCATCACCCGCAACCAGGCGCGGCAGGCGCGCGGATTGACGCTTTCCGGCGGCGGCGTGCAGGGCAACTGCGTTGACGGCGCGAGCTGGAACGACGAAACCGCAGGCAAGGTCGCTTACGCCTACAAGGCGGACGATTTTTCGCAAGTGTTCAACGGCGGCAGCGCCGTCGCCGACACATCGGGCAGCGTGCCCGCAAGCGGGATGACCACGCTGCGGCTCGGCCCCGCGCCGGGCGGCGTGTATTTCAATGGCTGCGTGCGGCGGCTGGCCTATTACAGCCGGCGGCTGACCGACGCCGAAATGCAGGCGATCACGCTATGAGCCCGCGCGCTGCGCAGCACGAAAAGCCGAAAGGCTGGTATCTCGGGCTGCGCTATATGCATGGCGCCGGGCTGGTGGCCGAAGCGTCCGCGCCGGTGGAAGAACGGCAATTCGGCGCGCAGTTCATTTTCGCCGGGGAAATTTTGTGCGAAGCCGCCGATTGGCGCGCGCTTTTGCGGCAATGGTGGGAAGCGATTCGCGACGGCGGTACGCTCGTGCTTTGGGTGCCGGATTGCAGGTTTCTTGCGCTTGCCCCAGAATTTGCGCGCATCACCCGCGAAGACATCGAACATGCGTTCGATGATATGGCCGGCTGGTGTTTGCGCGAAGCGGACCTGATTGACGGTCATATCTTCGCGGCGTTCGAAAAAACCGGCGACGGTGCGCAACGCCGTGCGCCATGGCGCACGGCGGCACGGCACGTTCTGGTCGCGCGCACCGGCGCGCTCGGGGATGCGCTGATGGCGGCTTCGGTTCTGCCCGCGCTGAAGGCGGAAGGCTGGCATATCAGTTTTATCAGCAAGGCGCCCGGCTGCACCGCGCTGCGCCACGACCCGCATATCGACGAGCTGATACTTTTGCAGGACGGACAAGTGAGCGATGCCGAGCTGCCGCTTTACTGGCAGGCGCACGAGGGCCGCTTCGACCGCTTTATCAATCTTACGCATTCAGTGGAAGGCGAGCTTCTGAAACACCCCGGACGGGGCGATTACTGGTGGAGCGATGCGCAGCGCCGCGCGCTGTGCGGCCGCAGCTATCTGGCGCAAACCCATGCCGTGGCGGGCGCCCCGCCGCCCTTTCGCGTGCGCTTTTACCCAAGCAATGCAGAAGTGCGGCAGGCGGCGGCGCAGGCGCAAAAGCTGGGCGATTTCGTGCTTTGGTGCCTGCGCGGTTCTGCCGTGCATAAATGGTGGCCGCATGCGCCGCAGGCGATTTGCCAGTTGCTGGCGAAGACGAACCTGACGATCGTGCTTTCCGGCGACAGCGCGGCGCGCCGGCAGGCGGATGAAATTATCGCAGCCGCCCGCGCCTATCATGGCGATGCCGCGCGCGTGATCGATATGGCCGGCACGCATTCCGTGCGCGCGGTGATGGCGCTGGCGCACCATGCGCGCGCCGTGGTCGGCCCGGAAACCGGGGTGATGCATGCGGTGTGTATGGAAGATGTGCCCAAGATCGCCATGCTTTCGCATTCTTCGCCCGCGAACCTGACGGATGACTGGGTGAATGCGATCGCTATTACGCCGGATGTGGCGTGCTACCCCTGCCACCGTTTGCATTACGGGCATGAATGGTGCCCGCAGGACGATGCGACCGGCGCGGCAGCCTGCGCCGCCGCGATCAGCCCCGCCCGCGTGTCGCAAGCCGTGCGCGAAGCAGTCTTGCGGCCGGTCAAAGCACCCTGGTGGAACGATTTGCCGGATCTTGCAGCCTGAACGCCGAGACAAAGGAAAGAAACAATGCCATCGCTTGAACTTGTAACAGCGCCTGCCAGCGAACCCGTGACGCTGGCCGAGGCCAAGACCCATTTGCGCGTTGAAGCAACCGCCGACGACAGTTTTATCACCGCGCTGATTGCCGCCGCCCGGCAATGGGCCGAAGAACATACCGGGCGCGCGCTGATCAGCCAGACATGGCGTTTGTGGCTCGATTGCTGGCCCGGCATGAACGAACAATGGTGGGATGGCGTGCGTGACGGGCCTGCAAGCGGCCTTACGGCTGCGCGCGCGATCAGCCTGCCGCGCGCGCCGCTGATATCGATCAGCACCGTAAAAACATATGACGATAACGACGATGCCACGGTATGGGACGCCGCGAATTATTTTGCCGACACCGCAAGCCAGCCCGGGCGCATTGCGCTGCGCAACGCGGCCACCTGGCCGCAGCCGGTACGGGAGACCGGCGGCATCAGCATAGAATATGTGGCCGGGTATGGCGCGGCCGCCGCCAACGTGCCCGAAGCCGTGCGTACCGCATGCCGGCAATTGGTGGCGCACTGGTACGAACACAGAGGCGAGGCGGGCGGCAGGATCGCACCCGCGCCGCTGACGGTGCAGGCGTTGCTCGGTCCGTATCGTATTTTGCGGGGGCGGCTGTGATCGGGGCCATGCGCGCGCGCATCACGTTGCAGCAGGAAACGCAAACGGGGGATGGCGCGGGCGGCTATCAGCTCGGCTGGCAGGACGTGGCCACCTTGTGGGCCGAGGTCGAGCCGTTGCGCGGCCGTGAAGTTTATATCGCCGACCGGCCGGAAAGCCGCGTTACGCACCGCATGACGATCCGCTACCGCAGCGATATTACGCACCGCATGCGCGTGAGCCATGACGGGCGTTTGTTCAATATCCGCGCCGCGATTAATGCCGACGCGCGCAAGCGTTTCACGCAACTGTTCGTGGAAGAAGGGGGCAGCACATGAGCGCAGCGATTGGGATAATAAGATGAGCGCGGCGATTGGGAGAGCGGCATGAGCGACGCCATGTTTGCGGTGCAGGATGCGGTCTATGATTTGCTCGCGGCCGACGGCACGGTGCAGGGCGCGCTCGGTGATCCCGCGCGCATCTACGATCATGTGCCGCCCGAAGCGACCTTTCCCTTCCTGACGCTCGGCGATACCGACGCCGAAATTTACGATAGCAAGAACCTGACCGGCATGACGCAGGTGATATTGCTGCATGCCTGGTCGCGTTATCGCGGCAGGAAAGAGATCAAGGATATTTTGCAGGCGCTTTACGGCGCGCTGCACAACGCTTCGCTGAGCGTAAGCGGCGCGAGCTTCGTTTCATGCCGGTTTGAAAGCGCTTCGCTGCTGATCGACGACGACGGCATGACATACCACGGGCTTGCGCGCTATCGCGTGATCACGGAACAAACCTGATGGCAAACGTGAATTTCCGCAGCTTTGTGCGCAGCTACCGCGCGCCGCGTTCCGGCCGCCGCTATTTGCCGCGCAGCCGCAGCGGCGCGGAGGCGGACAGCCTTGAAGCCGTTGCGGCGCGGCTCGAGCGGCAACTGACGCAGCAGGTTTTGCGCAATGTCAGCCGCCAGATTTTCGACGGCGCGCTCGGTGGCGGGGTCAGCCAAGGCGTGGCGCGCGGCAACAGCGCCCGGCCCTTTACCGGGGCGGCGGAAACCGTGCTCGGCGGGTTGCTTGGCCTGCCGCGCGGGCAAAACTGGCTGGCGCAGGGGCAGGTAATCGGTAACCTTTACCGTTCGTTGCAGCAATCTTTCCGGTGGCTGTAAATATGATCGACGAAAGACTGACCCTGCTGCACCGGCGCGCAGACGCGCACACACGCGGGCGTTCGCGTCATACAGTCACCGACCCCAAGCTTCTGCGCGCCATAGACGCGATTGAGAAGTATCTGGGCGGGAGGCCGGACAAGATGTTCCGAAATCCTGACGGTAAGTGGAAGCCATCCGGCAAAGAAGCAAGGTATCCCTTTAAAGAGGAATAGCAGAGATGAAGTGGGTTGCTGACATTAAACGGTCTGGAAAAATAGCGCGATGCGAGATAGAGCGTCAGCTGTTAACCAGCTTAACCTCGAATGTGTCCGATCAATTTGGCTACTATCTTTATGTTTGGGAAAATGAAGGCGATGCCCATGACTATCTCCAAGACACACCTGAAATAGCGATGGCTCAGGCTTTCGAAAATTTTGGCGTGCCGCTGGATGCCTGGAAGAAAGTGGAGTGAGGAGCGCACATAAATAATTTATTGCTTGAATGAATTGGCGGGCCGTCTTGCGACCCTTTTTTGTTTGCCATACACCGGTTATCCCATGAAAACCATCTCCGCGCTGCTGCACTGCCAAGCGCATGCACCGGCCGGGAAGGTGGTTGAAGTTACTCTCTCACCCGCATGGCCGGCGCCTTTCTGCGCTTCGTTGCCGCGGGATGAGGTTACTAAGGAAATTTTGCAAGTGAGCAGGGTGTCTGCACCGGCTGCACCGGCTGCACCGCGCGATGCGCGATTTCATTTATCGTTTCAATAAACCAGCAAAATCCGGAAAACAGACATGTCCTTCGATGAAGTGCAGATGCCGTTGCGCGTGGGTTTCGGCTCGGCCGGCGGGCCCGGCTTTTCGACCGAAGTTATCGTGATCGACGGCGGCTATGAGCGCCGCAACCAGAACTGGTCGCAGGCGCGCCGCCGCTATGACGCGCGCACGGGGCTGCGCACCGGGGTCGATGCTGCCGCGCTGCTCGGGTTCTTTCATGCCCGCGCCGGGCGCGCGCGCGGCTTCCGGCTGAAGGACTGGAGCGATTTTTCATCGGCAACGGACGGCACGGACACGAGCGCCTGGAGCGACCAGACCATCGGCACCGGCGACGGCACGGCAACGCAATTCCAGCTTGTAAAGAACTACGCAAGCGGCACGGTCACGCATACGCGCCGGATACGCAAGCCCGTAAGCGGCAGCGTGAGCGCGGGCACGAACGGCACGCAGGCCGCGAGCGGCTGGTCGGTTGATATCACGACCGGCATCGTTACCTTTGCTGCCGCGCCAACGGCGGGGCATGCGGTGACCGCGGGTTTTCTGTTCGATGTGCCCGCGCGCTTCGATACCGACGTGCTTTCGCTCACGGCCGAAGATTTCATCAGCTACAACAGCGCGATCCCGATCGTGGAGATCAGGGTGTGAACAGGGGTGGCGTGAACATGCCGGGGCCGGATGACTGGCTCGCGGCGCTGCACCGGCGCGCACACGCGCTGGCGTTCGCGGTATATCTGAAGAAGAGCTTTATTTCTCCGCATCTGCGCGCGCTGGTGGAGGCCACCGCTTCGCGCGAAGCGTTGATGAAGTACAACCCGAATTGGGAGGCGCGCCCGCGGGCAGCCCCGGCGGCGGGCAATGGACCGACGGCGGCGGGGGGCGCGGGAAGGCCGGGAGAAGCAAACCCCTACCCGGATGCGATCACGCCGCTGATTCCGGACGGGGATGCCGTGCTTATCCTTTCCGCGCTGCCTGCCGGCAGGGCGCTGCAGATTGCGCGGATTTTTCTGCAGCCGCTTGCCCGGCCCGCCGCCGACCGGAAGCTTCTGCGCGCCATTGACGCGATAGAGAAATTTTTGGGTGGTTCGGGTATGGCTCGGCGGAACAAGGCCGGGGATATATTTATTATAAGGGGCGACAAAAAGATAAGGTTTGATATAAATAAAACCTTTCCACACAAAGAACCCCATTTTCACATTGAAAAAATGATAAAGAATGGAAAGCAAACAGATTGGGTGCCCGCTGGGAGAAAACACTGGTATCCCTTCAAGAAGGAGTAAGCCATGAAGTGGCTGGCAGATATAAAATTACCCGGTAAGACCGTGCGCTGTGAAATTGAGTATGATGAGTTAGCGGGATATTATCTTTACGTTTGGGAAAACGACAAAGGCATCACAGACGAATTGCAGGATACCTTTGAATCCGCTGCCCGTCGTGCCCGAGATCTTTTTCAGGTGCCGCTGGATGCTTGGAGGAAAGTGGAGTAAGGGGCGGCCGTAATATTTTGAATGATTTGACGGGCCGTTTTGCGGCCCTTTTTTGTTTTCCACACACCGGCTGTCCCATGAAAACCATCCCCGCGCCGCTGCAGGATCATCTGAACGGCGAGCTGACAACGCTTGCCACGCTCGTGAAGGTCACGCGCCGCGACGGCGCGGTGAAAGCGTTCACGACGCACGACCGCGATATCGCGCTCGGCGGCGTTACATACCTTGCCGACGGCGCGCTTTCGCCGAGCGCAATCGAAAGCCGCGCCGGGCTGGCTTCGGGCAACCTCGATATCGCGGGCATGCTCGATAGCGCCGCGATCAATGGCGAAGATATCAAGGCCGGGCTTTATGACCATGCGCGGGTGGATATATATGTGTGCAACTGGGCCGCGCCCGCCGACGGCGCGGTGCAGCTGCGCCGCGGCTGGCTTGGCGAGGTCACGCTTTCGGGCGGGCAATATGTGGCGGAGCTGCGCGGTCTGCATGATTTGCTGCAGCGGGAGATCGGCGATTACGTGACGCCGGAATGCCGCCATGATCTTGGCGACGCGCAATGCGGCGTGGATACAGGGGCCATAACAGTGAACGGCACCGTGACGGGCGTGACCGGCGACGCCGTATTTACGGACAGCGGGCGCAGCGAGGCTGACGAAACATTTGCCTATGGCAAGCTGACATGGACCGGCGGCGCCAATACAGGGCTTGCGATGGAGGTGAAGGCGTGGGACGGCGCGGCGCGGCAATTCACGCTCTGGCTGCCCATGCCGCACGGCGTGCAGGCGGGCGATACTTATAGTGTGTATCCCGGCTGCGACAAGCGGCTCGCGACCTGTTCGGCCAAATTCAGTAACGTTGCGAACTTCGGCGGCTTCCCGCATCTGCCGGGCATCGACCGGCTTTTGCAGTACCCGGACAGTAAATAAAACATGGAAGACAATTTCGCCGCGCGCGTGATTGCGGCCGCGCGCGCATGCGCCGGCACGCCCTTTCATCATCAGGGCCGGGCGCCGGGCGCCGGGCTTGATTGCATCGGGCTTGTCGTGGTCGCGCTGCGCGCCGCGGGCAAGGATGTGCGCGACCGCACCAATTACGGCCGCAGGCCGGACGGGCGCGGGCTTGTCGCCGCGCTGGAAAGCCACGGCTTTGCGCCGCGCGCGGACAAAAACGCGCAAGCGGGGGATATTTTATTGTTCCGTTTCGATAGCCAGCCGCAGCATGTGGCGCTGGCGACCGGGCCGGGCGGCATGCTGCACGCCTATGCCCCGGCCGGGAAGGTGGTCGAGGTTACGCTTTCGCCCGCCTGGCGCAGCCGGCTGCTGGGGGTTTGGAGTTTGCATGACGGAAACCGGGAAGTTTGAAGGCGAGCTGGCCGCGCTGCGCCGCGATATCGCTGCCAAGGCGGCGCGACTGGCCGCCGCCTATGATCGCTGTTGCGGCGCCGTGCCGGAACTTGTGCAGGATATTGTGGCCTACACGGCGCGCGCCGCGAAATACAACCCGGATTGGGAAGCGCAGCCGCGCGTGCCCGGGGGCAACCCCGGCGACGGGCAATGGACCGACGGCGGCGGGCTTGCCCGGTGAATTATGTGCCGGAAGGCAGCGCGCCGGAAGAAACAAACCCGTACCCGGATGCGATCACGCCTGTGTACCCGCTTGAAGCGGCGCTGACGGCTTTGGTGACCCCGGAAGCTGTAATTGTTGGCCGCGCACTCATCGCGGCGGGTAGGGCCCACATCACGAACCGTAAGCTGTTACGCGCCATTGACGCCCTAGAGAAATATTTGGGTGGGAGGCCGGACAAGATGTTCCGAAACTTTTCCGGTGATCTGGTGATCATAAAACGTGACAGGCAAATCAGGTTTGATATAAATAATCACTATCCTCATAAAGAACCGCATTTTCACGTATTGAAGCAACGGCCAAATGGCAAATGGAGGCCAGCTGGCAGAGAACAGAGATATCCTTTCAAAGGGGAAGAGTGAAAATGAAATGGGTTGCTGACATTAAGGGCCATGAAAAAGTTGCGCGGTGCGAGATAGAGCGCCAGCTATTGACCAGCCTAACCAAAAATGTGCCCGATCAATTCGGTTATTATCTTTATGTATGGGAAAACGGAGGGGATGCCCATGATTATATGCAAGACACACTTGAGATAGCCATAGAACAGGCTTTTGAAGATTTCAGTATTCCCAAGAGCGCTTGGAAGAAGGTTGAATAAATAATATCCCCCCCCTGCGCTTTTTTGTCGCGGCGTGACTGCATAAATTTCCCGATTTTGTAAAAACCCGGGCATAACCATGGCATCCATCCTTCTCAGCACCGCCGGCAATGCGCTTGCGCCCGGCATCGGCGGATCCTTGTTCGCGCTCGCGGGCGGAGCTTTGGGCTCGGTCATCGACCGGCAGATTTTCGGCTTTTCCGGCCCGCGCATCGAAGGGCCGCGGCTTGAAAATCTGAAAGTGCAGGATTCGCGCTACGGCGCGGGCATCCCGCTTGCGTGGGGGCGCGTGCGCGTCGCGGGCAACGTGATCTGGTCTTCCGACCTGATCGAGGCGCGGCACGAGGAGCAATCGGGCGGCGGCAAGGGCGGCTTCGGCGCTTCATCTTCCGTCACCACCGTGCGTTACAGCTACAGCGTGAATTGCGCGGTGGCGGTTTGCGCCGGGCCGGTGCAGGAAATCACCGCCGTGTGGGCCGACGGCAAACTTGTTTATGACGGCGGCGGCTGGAAGGCGGGGCTGGCGGCCAGTGCGGGCATTTATACCGGCACGGCGGCGCAGACGCCCGATGCGGTGATGGAAGCCGCACTGGGCGCGGGCAATGTACCGGGCTATCGCGGGATCGCCTATATCGTTTTCGAAGGCCTGCAGCTGGCCGATTTCGGCAACCGCATCCCCAATCTGACCTTCGAAGTGCTGGCGAGCGCCGCCGACCCCGCGCCCGTGTGGGACGGCGAGGCTGCGCCGGCACTTTCAACCTCGGTCATTTCGCTGCATTCGCATCAGGGCAACCCGCCGCTGCGCATCGCGGGCGACAGCACGCGCACCACGCGGCTGATCGTGGGCGGGTATGTCAACCCGGGCGCGAGCTGTCAGTACCAGGTTGTGGAATATGACGTGACCGGCACCGCGCCGGCCCTTGCGGCGCGCACATCTTCGGACGCCTTCGCAAGTTCGGCCGAGTTGTATGACCATAGCTGGGGCATGGCGCCGGACGGGCGCTATGCCGCGATCCTCGCGCTGAATGACGACGGCACCGGCAATGTGATGATTTATGACAGCGCGCTGCGTATTTTCGGCGCGCCCGTCGCCGTTACGTTGACCGGCGCGCTGCGCCAGATCGCCTGGATCGGGCCGCTGCATTTCGTTTTAAGCGAGGTTTCCGGCGGCGTGCGCGGCGTGCGGCTTTTTATGCGCGCGGGGTTGGGGATCATTGACCTCGGGTTCAGCCCGGTTTGGGGCGCAGGTTCCGATACTTCGCGCCCGACCGTCGGGCATGCGCAGTTCATCCCGGCGCAGGACGGCTTGCTGTTCATGACCGGCAATAGCAGCTTCAGCCCGACTGCGCTTTATCTTTGCCATATCAGGCTGGCGGGCAATGCGGTGGCTGCGGGTGCGCCCTATACGCTAAGCGCGAGCGTGCCTTCGGGCAGCGCGGCGCAAACCAGTTTGCTCGATCTCGGTGGCGGAGAGACGCTGCTGACGTTCAGCCTTACATTCGATGCGCGCGTGCTTTCGTTTCGCGCCGACGCCGCGGGCGCCACGATCACGCGCGGCTGGACTTCGCTCGGCTACCCCACCGGGGCTGAAAACTGTACGCCGGAATTGTTGGGCCCGTCGCGGCTTCTGCTGATCGTGCGTTTTGCCACGGAAAGCAATTATCGCATCCTTGAAGCCACCATCGGCGATAGCGGCTTTACGCTGCTTTCATCGGAAGGCGAGATTGTCGGCGGCTATGAGGCGGCGGTCGATTCCCACCTTTGCGTGCGGATCGACCATAATCGCTTGGCGTTGCAAGACGGCGCCTATTCAACCGACATGACCTCCGCGCTCGGGCTCATCACGCGCTCGGGCGGCGGCGACACCTTGCAGAATGTGGTGGATGCAATTCTTGACCGCGCCGGCTATGACGCGGCCGATTACGATACCGACGCGCTGGCGGATGAAACGCTTGCGGGATATGTTTTACCCGGGCCGCTGACGGCGCGCGATGCGATCGAACCGCTGCGCAGCTACCGCCCGTTCGATCTGGTGGAAAGCGGCGCCAGCCTGCGCGCGGATTTGCGCGGCGGGACGGCGGGTGAAACCGTGCCGGACAGCGAGCTGCGCGCCGCCGAAGACGACGACGAACCCCCGCCCGCGCTGGAACAGGTGCGGCGGCAGGAGCTTGATTTACCGGCCGAGGTTACTGTCGATCATATCGACCCGGCACGCGCCTATGAAATCGGCAGCCAGCGCGCCAGGCGCATCACCGGCGCGGCGCAGGCCGTGAAAAAACTGGCGCTGCCGGTCGTGTGCGATGCCGCAGCGGCCAAGCAGGTGGCGGAAACCACGCTTTTTGCCGCATGGGCGGAGCGCGACATGGTGAAGTTCCGCGCCACGCGGAAATATTTGACGCTCGAGCCCGGCGATGTGGTGAGCGTGGGCGGGCGCACCGCGCGGCTTACGCTTGTGCGCCAGCGCGGCGGCATGGTGGAAGCCGAAGGTTTGCTCGTGAGCGCGGACGCCTATGCCAGCGCGGCGGTGGCCGAAGGCGGCGAGGCGGCGCAGCGGCGCGATGTGGCGGCTGTGCCTTCCTACGCTTTCCTGATGGATTTGCCCCTGTTGACCGACAATGACGATCAGCCGGGAATGTATGCCGCGATTTCCGGCGCCGCCGGCTGGCCGGGCGGCGCGCTGTGGCGTGCGCCCGACACGGGCACGGGCGGCGTGGATTTTGCCGCGATTTCCGGCTTTCCGCTGTCGGCGGCGGCCGGCGCGGCGGCGGATGTTCTGGCGGACGCGCCCGCACATTATATGGACCGGGCCGGAAGCGTGACCGTGCAGCTTTTTCAGGGCACGCTTTCGAGCTGCAGCGAAACCGCGTTGCTCGACGGCGGCAATGCCGCGCTTTTGGGCGACGAGATAATACAGTTCCAGACCGCGACGCTGGCGGGGCCGGGGCTTTATACGCTGACGAACCTTTTGCGCGGCAGGCGTGCGACCGGCTGGGCTTCGGCATCGCACACGGCGGGCGAACGTTTCGTGCTTTTGCAGCAGAACAGCACACAGTTTTTGCCCGCGCAGCTTTCCGATCGCGGACGGACATACCAGTTCCGCGCGCTTTCGACCGGGCAAAGCCTCGGCGACGTGCAGGATACCGCCTTTACCTATGGTTTGCGCACGATCGAACCTTTTGCGCCCGCGCATCTGGCGGGCACGCGCGCAGACGGCCCCGGCGGCGATTTGACCATCACCTGGAAGCGCCGCGCGCGGCTCAATGCCGCATGGGTAGATGAAATTGACGTGCCGCTGGACGAGGCGGAGGAGCTTTACGATATCGAGATCATGGACGGTACGGACGTGAAGCGCGCCTTCAGCGTTTCCGGCACGTCGGCGAAGATCTATAGCGCGGCCGAGCAAACGGCGGACTGGGGCACGGCCGTGCCCGCCAGCTTCACCGTGCGCGCAAGCCAGCGCAGCAACCGTTTCGGCCGCGGGCAGACGGCGGAGGCGGCGCTGTGAGCATGCATGCTATGCGCAGGATGATGCTGCGCTTTACGCCGCTATTGCGCGAAGCGCGGACGGCGCTGGCCGCAAAATACAACCCGGATTGGGAAGCGCAGCCGCGCGTGCCCGCGGGCAACCCCGGCGGCGGGCAATGGACTGATGGAGAAGCAATAGTTGATGTTAACGGGCCGGGCGCAGAAAATTCGTTGCTTGATATTTATGTTGATGACTGCCCCTAGATCCCGCCATTGCGCCCTGGGAGCTGTTGTTGATAAATGACAGGGTTAGAACAATTCTGGGTTTTGTCTTCAGCCGTGCTGCCGGTAAACCTTATTATACAATAGGCAAACAAAGATATTCTTCCCATGCTCTTGGTCAAATGGAAGCGAGGGGGTATTCCGCCATCAGTGGTCACAAATGCTATCAAGCAGGGCGCGGCGAGACGATCTTTCAACAATGCAACGACTTATTATGATAAAATAAACAATGTTACGGTTGTTGTTGGCAATACGACCAGACAGGTAGTAATGGTGAGGAAGGGATCTCCGTGATGCAGGAAGAAAAGGCAAAAGCCGTTCGCCGTATTCTGAACGTTGAGTGGAACCCGGCCGGTATTCCAATACAACCGGACGACGACGAATACGATTCTTATGTTGCCGTGATTCTACAAAAAAAGTGGAGCCAAACGGAACCGGAGGCTTATCTTGGAAGCCTTGAATATACCATACTGGGTGCAAAGATCGGCAAGGCAAGACGAGCTGTTGCCGCCAGCGTCGCTGAAAAGATTTTGTCTGTTTTATAGCCGTCTGTATTTGTGAATAACAGCCGCTCTTAACCCGCGGAACACCCCATCCCCGCCGCACCGGCCTTCGCCGGCGCGGCTTTTTTTGTTGCAGAAGGAGGCAGACATGGCCAACACACCCACTATCGCGATGCCCTATCTGGTGGCTTCGCAGGTGCAGAAGGAAGTGACGCACAACGATGCGTTGAACGACCTCGATTTCACTGCGCAGGCTTCCGCGCATGACCGCGATCTGAATGCGCCGCCGGGTTCGCCCGCGCAAGGCGATTGCTATGTGATCGGCCCTTCGCCCAGCGGCGCATGGAGCGGCAGTGCGGGCGCGCTCGCGGGTTATTATTCCGGCTGGCGCATCAAAACGCCTTCGGCCGGCTGGCGCGCATGGCTGCGCGACGAAGGCAGGCTGGCTTATTACACCGGCAGCGGCTGGGGCAACCTCGCGACGCCGTTCCTTGAAGGCGCGGCCACGTGGGACCCGGCCAACCTCGCGGACGGCGCGGGGGAAACTTCCGCCGCCATCACCGTGACGGGCGCCGCCTTCGGCGATTTTGCGTTCGCGGCCGCGCCCTATGACCTGCAGGGCATTACCTGCACCGCCTATGTTTCGGCCGCCGATACGGTGCGCATTCGCATACAGAACGAAACCGGCGGCGCGATCGATCTCGCTTCCGGCGCATGGAAAGTGCGGGTCATCAAGCAATGAAAAGCGGCATAAAGACGAAGATGAAATCGTTCGATCAGGCGGTGCGCGGCGGCTGGCACCTTGACAGGCGCGTTCCCTTGGCGCTGATCCTCGCCATTATTTTGCAAACCTTTACCGCCGTGTGGTGGGCCAGTGCGCAGGCGCAGCTCAATGATTTTCAGGATACGCATCTCGGCCGGCTCGATATCCAGCTGGAAAAGGCCGCCGCCGGGCAGGAGCTTTCCGGCGTTCGCCTCGCCCGGATCGAGGAGCGCGTGGGCGCGGTGCAGGAAACCTTGCAGCGCATCGAAAAAAACCTCGGGCGGCGATGATGGACGGCACATTCGCTGCTTCCGGTACCCATGCCGCCGAAATTTTTCCGCGGCGCGCGAATGAAGCCGGGATTGCCCTGATCAGGGAATTCGAAGGGCTGCGGCTTGAAGCCTATCTTTGTCCGGGCGGGATTTTTACCGTGGGCTACGGCCACACCAGAAGCGCGCGCGCGGGCATGAAGATCACGCGCGATCAGGCCGATGCGCTGCTCGATGCCGATTTGCGCGTGTACGAACATGCGGTGGCGCGGCATGTTCTGGTGCCGCTGACCGACAACCAGTTCGCCGCGCTTGTAAGCTTCACCTTTAACGTCGGCATCACGAACTTCATCGGCTCCAAGCTTTTGCGGCTTTTAAACCGGGGCTGGTACGAACAGGTGCCGGCGCAGCTATCGCGCTGGGTGCATGCGCGCGGCGAGGCGATGGGCGGGCTGGCGCGGCGGCGGCGGGCCGAAGCGATGTTGTGGAATACGCAGGACCGGGCATGATCGGCATCGATAACGCGATCGGGCTGGGCGTTACGGCGCTGGCCCGGCTGTTTGACCGCCTGATCCCCGACCCGGTCGCGCGTGAAGCGGCCAAGGCCGCGCTTTTGCGGGAAGAAAACCGGCAGGCGCTGGAGGAAATGCAGGCTTCGCTTTCCGCCATCCTTGCCGAGGCGAACAGCGCCGACCCGTGGACCAGCCGCGCGCGCCCCACCTTTCTTTATGTCATTTATATCATGATATTGATGTGCGTGTTCGGCGCCATCGTCGGCATTTGGTATCCGGGCGAGGTGTTCCAGGCTTCGGAAAACCTGAACCGGCTTTTGAAGGCTATTCCGGGCGAGCTGTACAGCCTTTTTGCCGTCGGGTATCTGGGCTACACCGGCGCGCGCAGCATTGATAAATGGCGGGCGGGGAAATAGACGCTTACGGATGTTCGCTGCGGAACTTGTGCGCGGGATAGACGCCAAGCAACCTGATCTCGCTGGCAAAAAACCCGAGCTCTTCCAGCGCCAGCCTGACCGGCTTGTCTTCCGGGTGGCCTTCGAAATCGATATAGAATTGCGCGGCCGTAAAGCGCCCGTCGATCAGATAGCTTTCCAGCTTGGTGATGTTGATGCCGTTGCTGGCGAAGCCGCCAAGCGCCTTATAGAGCGCGGCGGGCACGCTGCGCACGCGGAAAATGATGGATGTGATAACCGGCCCGTTGCCCGGCGGCGGCGTTTTTGCTTCGCGCGATATGATGAAAAAGCGCGTGGTATTGCCGCGCTCGTCCGCGATATCGGCCGCGAGGCTTTCGAGCCCGTAGATTTTCCCCGCCAGTTCCGATGCGATCACGGATGCCGATTTATCGTTCATGTCGGTCAGCACGGAAGCCGCGCCCGCGGTATCGCCCTTGATCACCGGCCTGATGTTGTGCTTGCGCAAAAACTTCCGGCACTGCGCCAGCGCGTGCACATGGCTGTGCGCGGTTTTTATATCGCCTAGCTTCGTGCCCGGCAGCGCCAGCAAATGGTGGACCACGGGCTGATAATGTTCCCCCACCACATGCAGTTGCCCGTGCGGCAGCAGGTGGTGCACGTCGGCGACCCGCCCGGCGATCGAATTTTCGATCGCGATCATGCCCAGGGTCGCGCGGCCTTCGGTGACGGCTGCGAATACATCATCGAACGACAGGCAGGGCATGGTGGTATAATCCGGGTGCACCGTGCGGCAGGCGAGATCGGAATAGGCGCCCTCCGCCCCCTGAAACGCTATGGTTTTACCGTTGTCTGAAGCCATCCGAACCTTACCTGTCCTGTTTTCGCCCGCCTTTAAGTCCACGCCTATATATATGCATGGTTACGGGTCGTTTCGCCAAGGAAACTGGCAGGCCGCGCGATTTTAGGCAACTGTTGCAGCCGGGGCCTTGCCGCCCGCGTAAAACCTGCCTAAACATACGTTCCTGCACCGTTTTTCCCAGAATTGCCGGGGGCGTATTTTCGCATGTCGGGTTTCGAGCTGAACAAGATTATGGGCGCCATCCTTCTCGCGGCGCTGGTCGCCTGCCTTGCGGGTTTTGTCGCGCATGTTGTCGTGCATCCGCACGAGGGCGGCGAGAAAGCCTATGTTGTGGAAGGCGTGGGCGAAGAAACCGGCACCGCCGTTGCCGCCGCGCCCGCCGGGCCGGAACCGATTGCCGCGCTGCTGGCTTCGGCCGATGTTGCGGCGGGGCAGAAAGTTTCGCGCGCCTGCGCTGCCTGCCACGATTTCACCAAGGGCGGGCCCAACAAGGTGGGGCCGAACCTTTACGGCATTGTGATGAACAAGCACGGCCATATGGAAGGGTTCAGTTATTCCGATGGCATGATGGGCATGCATGATAAGGTCTGGACCTATGACGAGCTGAACGAGTTTCTCTATAACCCGAAGGCCTATGTTCCCGGCACCAAGATGGCCTTCGCCGGCATCAAAAAGACGCAGGACCGCGCGAATTTGATCGCCTATCTGCGCACATTGGCCGACAGCCCGGCTTCCCTGCCGTAAAATCACGCCCGGACCCTGTGCGGATCCGCGTTTTTAGCGGCTTTCATCATGCACGGCTTTCCTCTATCGTGGCGCAGCCTTAACCCCCGTAAAGCTGCGCATATGCCTCTTGTGTTCGAAATTCCGGATGAATTCCCCGCCCTTGCCGCGCGGCTGGCCGATGCCGCGGGCGCCGTTATCCGCCCCTATTTCCGCGCGCTGCCCGGTATCGATTTCAAATCCGACAGTTCCCCCGTCACGCTGGCCGACCGCGAAGCCGAAAGTGCGATGCGCGATATTTTGCGCACCGCGCGCCCGGGCGATGGCGTGTGGGGCGAGGAGCACGGCGCGGAAAATATGGACGCAGAATGGGTCTGGACGCTGGACCCGGTTGACGGCACGCGCGCTTTTACCGCCGGCAAGCCGCTGTTTGGCACGCTGATCGGGCTGATGCATCAGGCCGCGCCGGTTTACGGGGTGCTCGATCAGCCAATCATGAACGAACGCTGGGAAGGCGGCATCGGACGCCCCGCGCAGCTGAACGGCAAGCCCGCCCGCGCCCGCGCCTGCGCTTCGCTGGGCCACGCCTATCTCAACACCACAACGCCCGATATGTTTTCGCCCGGCGAATGGCGCGCCTTCAAGGCGCTTTCGGCAAAGACGCGCGACACGCTTTACGGCGGCGATTGCTATGCCTATGGCTTGCTGGCTTCCGGCCATATCGACCTTGTGGCGGAAGCCGATTTGAAATTGCATGATTACGCGGCGCTTGCGCCGATCGTCGATGCCGCCGGCGGTATCATGACCGATTGGCAGGGCAGGGCGCTCAACCGCGATTCGGCCGTTTCGGGATCCGCCTGCGTGCTTGCATCCGGCGACCGCGCCTTGCATGCGGGCGCGGTTGAATTGTTGCACGCTGCCGAACGGGACACGGCGCGCTGATGCTGCGTGCCGGGATCATCCTCGCCCTGCTCGGCCTTGCGGCCGCGATCGGCCTTGTTGCGTGGCACGGGGCCGATGACGTGTTGGAGGCCTTCGGCGCCGCGGGCTGGGGCATCGTGTGGGCCAGCCTGTATCATATTTTCCCGCTTATCATCGCCGCGCGCGGCTGGCAGGTTTTGATGCCGGGGCGCGGACGGCCGGGGCTCGGGTTCATGTGGCTTGTGCTGTGGCTGCGCGTTTCCATGAACAACCTTTTGCCCGTGGCGCGCATCGGCGGCGAGGTGCTGGCGGCGCGGGTGATGATCAAGCACGGCATTTCCAAAGCGACGGCGGTGGCCAGCGTCGTGGTCGATACCACGGTTTCGGTGATCACGGTCTTGATGTTTTCGCTTACGGGCATCCTGTTGCTGGCCTGGCACGACCCCGGCACCGATATCATGCTGCAATTGCTGGCGGGCGTGGCGGTGGCGGCGCCGGTTGTTGCCGCGCTGGTGGCGGTGCAGCGCGCCGGGTTTTTCGGCCTGTTCGCCAAGATGGTCAAATGGTTCGGCGGCGACCGGCTTAAGGAATTCGCCGGCACCGGCGCGCGTTTCGACCGCGCGATCCGCGCCATGTATCGCCGCCGCGGCCGCGTTTTCGAAAGCGGTTTCTGGATTTTGCTTTCCTGGATGTCCGGCGCGGGCAACATATGGCTCGCGCTCTGGTTCCTTGGCCACCCGCTTTCGGTGCTCGATTGCCTGATCATCGAAGCCATGATCCAGGCCGCCAGCAGCCTCGCTTTTGCGGTGCCCGCCGCGCTGGGCGCGCAGGAAGGGGCGTTCTTTTTCTTCGGCGGTTTGCTCGGGCTTTCGCCCGAAGTTGCGCTGGCTCTGGCGTTGATGCGCCGCTGCCGTGATATCATTATCTATGTGCCCGGCCTGATCGCGTGGCAGATCAAGGAAGGCCACTGGCTTTTGCGGAAAAAGACCGCCTAGAAACTAGAAAACGGTGTGACGGAAAGCCGCGATCGCCTGCGAAACATTGGTGCTTGTCGTGCGGTCGATACGCGGGTGGCGCAGCGGCACCCAGTGAAAGCGCGCATACCATAATGTTCCCGTATGCGGCGGCTTGCCGTAATCATGGGCAGGCAGGGGCCGGAAGCTTTCGCGTTCTACGCCGACATAACCCAGGTTTTTTTGTTCCGAAGCATAGAGCCGCAACAATTTTCGCTTGCGGCTCTGTTCCTCGGGCGTAAGCGCGATGACGGTATCGTTTACACCCGCTTGCGGAAATGTTTGTGCGCAAGCGCGGCCGCCACAATAATTGTAGGCCGCGAATTCCAGCACCGGTATATCCTTGTTCAGCACGCTGGCAGCGCCGCTGGCGGCATCGTGATCCGGATGTCCGCCTTCGTAGGCCAGCACCCAAAGCTGATCGATATCGTATTTGGCGGCGTGCCACTTCACCTCGTTCACCATATCATGCAAATAAAAGCGCAGGCTGCGCGTCGGCCGCGCTGCTCCGCCGACGATTTTTGCGCCCAGCGCCAGCGCGGCCTTTTCCGCTTCAAGCCGCCGCGCACGCACGAAGAAATCGTGGCGGTGTCGTTGCCACGGCCACAGTATTTCGCGCGCGATCACGCCCGTGGTCAGGAAATAGATGAAAACCTCCGCCCCCGCCGCGCGGGCACGCGCGATCGCGGCGGCGCATGCCACCACTTCGTCATCCGGGTGCGGCGCGAGCATAAGGATGCGTTTGCCGAACATCACGCGGCACGCTTGGTTTGCGCCGTGCCCGCCGCCAGCTGCCAGAGGGGGTAAAAATCTTCCCGCAGCACGGTATCCCAGCCGACGATCATGCCCTGCGCGCAGGTTTCGGTGGCCCGGCGCAAATCTTGCGCGCCTTCGCCCTGCATAAGGGTTGCAAGTTCGCGCAAGGCGGCGGCCCAGGCATCGGCGCCGCCCGCAATGGCGCGCAGCGCGGGCGAAGGCGGAAACATTTGCGCGACGCCGTTCGCTTCCGCCACAAGCGCGGGCAGACCGCAGGAAAGCGCCTCGATCGTCGCCATGCTGCGGATCTCGACCTCCGACGGGTGCGCAAGCAGATCGGCGCTTGCATAGAGCGCGGCAAGTTCGGCGGGCGGCAGGAAGCCGGCCACGGTGGCGTTATGCGGCAGGCGGCGGCGCACTTCCGCTTCAGCAGGGCCGACGCCTGCGGTGACAAGGTGCAGCGGCAAGCCGCCGGCGACGCAGCGTTCGACCGCGTCGATCAGCGTATAGATGTTCTTGCCCTCATCCATGCGGCCGACGAACACGACAATGACATGGCCCGGGCGCACGCCGAAGCGCGCCTCGGTCGCCGCGCGGTCGCGCCGCTGCGGGTTGAAAACGGTTTTATCGATTCCCAGCCGCAGTTTATGGATGCGGCTTTGCCCCAGAATTTCCGCGCCGCTGGCAAGATCAATAGGCCGCGAGGCCAGCGCATGGCTGCAAAGACGTAAATGCCGGGCGAAACGCCTTTGCATCGCCGCCTGTTTGCGCGCGGGCAGCCGCCAGCCTTCGATCACCATACGCGAAAGCGCGCCGCGCCCCAGAATTCCCTCGATCGCCTTGGCCATAAAAATGCGGGCATAGGCAGGCTGATCGGTATGGAAGGAATGGGTCAGCGGCACGCCGCGCCGCGCCGCCACGCGTTCGGCCGTGCGGGCGAAGGCAAAGAACGCATCGGTGGTGTGAATAACATCGCGGTCTTCGAGTTCGCGCGCCAGCGCCGGATGGTAGGGCGCGAGATCGGTGTGATCGGGGATATAGGGCAGGAATTTGAGTTTCGCGGTGCTGAAGATTTGCGGCAACTGGCGGATGCGCACGTTTTGCGAAAGCTCTTCGGTTTTTTCGGCCCCGGAAAAATAAACCGTGAGATCGAGCGGCAGCGCGGCCCGGGCCGCCGCCGCCGCCACGCGCTCCCAGCCCTTGACGTGCCCGCCCGAGCCGGGGGAGCGAACAAGATCAATCAGCGCGGCGACTTTCAGCATGGCTTCATCCGGTATTTTGCGGTGCCTGGCTTGTGCGGTATTATCGCGCCCGCCATGCCATCCCTGCAATCCATAGTATTATATAGCGCGCTTGCGGCCATTCTGGCCGCGGCGCCCGCTGTTTTTGCCCAAAATCCGGCCCATGCGCAAGATACCGCCCCGGCGGACCCCGCCCCCGCCCCCGCCGCGGCCTCGCCCGATGCGCCGGTCGATGCGGTCGCGCCCCAATTCATGCCCGTCTTCCCGCTGGGGCTTGATGATGCGGCCGCCCCGCTTTTGCTGCCGCTTTACAGCAACCTGCCGCTTGGCCGCCCGCACCCTGGGGTCAAGCGCGCCGTGATCATGGTGCACGGCATTTTGCGCGACGCCAGCACGGCCTATGCCCGCGCGCTGACTTATGCGGGCGCGGCGGCGGGCGAGCGCGGCGATACGATTTTGCTGGCGCCGCAATTTTTGTCCGCGAGCGATATCATGCGTTTTGCCGCGCATCTGCCGGACGGCGGAAAATCCATCGCCTATTGGCAGGCCGACGGCTGGCTTTTGGGTGACGATAGCGCCAGCAAGACGGGCACGCGCCCGGTTAGCTCGTTTACCGCGCTCGATATTCTGTTGGCCTATCTGGCCGAAAAAGATTTTTTTCCCGATCTGCAGCAAGCCACGATCGCAGGCTTTGCCGATGGCGCGGTGTTCGTGCAAACCTATGCCGCCGCCAGCCGCGCCCCCGATCTGCTTGAAAGCGTAATGGTGGAAACGCGCTTTCTTGTCGCGGGCGCCCCGCATTATCTGTACATGACCGGTGTGCGCCCGAAGGAACAGACGGATGCGAAGGAAAGCGCCGGGAAACAGGCAACCGCGCCGGAAAGCGTCGGCTTCACGCGGCCCGAACTTACCATTTGCCCCGGCTATGACCATTACCCCTTCGGCATGGAGCGGCTGAACGATTACATGCGCCAGCAGGGCGCGAGCCAGGTGCGGCTGCGCTACCCCACGCGGCGCGTGCATTACATCGCGCCCGCCGCGCCGCTGCCATCCGCCACGGTGATCGACCGCAGCTGCGCCGCGCGGTTGCAGGGCGACGATATCGCCGCCCGTGCCCGCAATTATTTTTCCTACCTGCAAACCATTTACGGCCCGGTGGCGCGCAGCCTGCAGCGGTTGCATGTGATCGAGGGCGCGGGGTGGGATGCCGCCGCGCTGCTCGGTTCCGCGTGCGGCAACGCCATATTGCTGGGCGACGGGGTGTGTGAAACAGGCCTGATCGGCACGTTCGGCCCGCCGGGGGAAATGCCTAAAGACCGAGAAAACGGCGAATAACCCCGATCTGGTGCGCGTCCGTCAGTGTCGGAATGTGGCCGATACCGGGTATTTCGACCAGCTCGGCCTTCGGCCCGCGCGCGGTCATTTCTTGCGCGGTTTGTGCGGACAGAACGTCGGACAATTCGCCGTGCAACAGCAATGTGGGCGCTTGCACGCGGTCATAGAAATCCCACAAATCCACATCGGTTTTTATATCGGCGAAGTTCGACGCGACCTTCGGATCGTAGCAAAGCTTGAAGCTTCCGTCCGGCATCGTGCGCGTGCCGTACGCGGTGATGTGCGCGAAATCATCGTCCGTCATCGGCCCGCTAAGCTCGTAGGTTTTGCGGAAATAGGCTTCGACCGCCGCCTTGCTGCTGAAGGAAAGATCGAGCCCGGTATAGGAAGCGATGCGCGCCAGCGCTTCGGCCGGGATGAAGGGCCCGACATCGTTCAGCACAAGCCGCCGCACCGGCGTTTTCGGATGCGCCGCGAGCAGGAAGCCGATGATTCCGCCCATGGACGTACCGACCCAGTCAACCTCGCTTACGCCAAGATGCGCGATGATCGCGCCCATGTCGGCCAGATATTGCGGGTATGAATAATGCACGGGGTCGGCCAGCCAATCGCTACGTCCGCGCCCAACAACGTCTATGCCGACAACGCGCGCCGCGCCGCTTTCGCTGAGCGCGAGCGCAAGCTTGTTAAAATCCTGCGCGTTGCGGGTCAGGCCATGCACGCAAATGACAGTGCGCGGCGCATCGGCCCGGCCCCACACATAGTAAGCGACCTTGTGCGGCCCGGCGGGGCTTAGGCAGGGTACGAAAGAAGGTTCCATCGCGGGGTTTCCATAGCGTATAGCGGGTTGTATCGTAGCGGGAAGATGCTAAAATAACAGTAAATCAAACACTTGCAAAAAACAAAGCCGCCCGCAAACAAAACCGCCCGCCAGCAGGGACATCATGAATACAGCCGCCGCGCCCGCTATTGCCGTTATCGTTCGCTGGGCGCGCCGCCTGTTTCTTTTCGGGATCGGTTTTGTTTTGATCGCGGCCGCCGCCGCGCTTTTGCTTTGGCGCGGGCAAATGCCTTCATACACGGGCACGGTCAAGTTTGCGGGGCTTGGGGCCGAAACCGAAGTGCTGCGCGACCGGAACGGCATTCCGCATATTTTTTCCGCTTCACGCACCGATGCGGCGCGGGCGCTTGGCTATGTGCATGCGCAAGACCGCCTGTTTCAAATGGAAATGCAGCGCCGCGCGGGCGCGGGGCGGTTGAGCGAGGTCGTGGGCGCGGACGCGCTGCCTTATGACAAGCTGTTTCGCACGCTCGGCATCTATGCGCTTGCGCAAAGCAGTTACGGCGCGCTGGCGGGCGATGCGCGCGATATCCTTGATGCCTATACGGATGGCGTGAACGCATGGCTCGATACGCATAAGGGTTCGCTGCCGCTGGAATTCACGCTGCTCGGGTTCAGCCCGGAAGCCTGGAAGCCTGCCGATACGCTTGTGTGGGGCAAGCTGATGGCGTGGCGGCTGAGCGCCAACTACCGGCTTGAAGCCTATCGGGGCCGCCTCGCTGCGCGCTACGACCACGACAAGCTTGAACGGTTGTTCCCGCCCGCGCCTGAAGCCGCGCCGGTGACGACGCGCCCGGAATTCCCCCCTCTGGTCATCACGCCTGCGGAAAAAAAGATATTGCCGGTCGAACCGGCGCCCGAAACGCCGGAAAATGCCCCGGATGCCGCGCCTGCTCCTGAAGCGCCCGTTCCGGCGGATGAAGACCATACCGATGCGCGCAAGCAATTGTGGCGCAAGGCGTTGCCTGTGCTCGCGGGCATGGCTGGCGCGCTGCCCGCCGGCGCGCCGGGCGCATCGAACGAATGGGTGGTTTCCGGCGCGCGCAGCGTAACCGGCAAGCCGCTGCTGGCGAACGACCCGCATCTCGATCTCGAAACCCCGATCCTTTGGTATCTTGCGCGCATCACGACGCCGGAAGAAACCCTGACGGGCGCGACCGTGCCGGGGCTTCCTGTCGTGCTGCTCGGGCAGAACGGCTTTATCGCATGGGGCTTCACCACCACCAACAGCGATACGCAGGATCTTTATATCGAAACCATCGATCCCGCTGACCCGGGCAGCTACATCGCGCCCGAAGGTTCGCGCAAGTTCGAAGTGCGCGAAGAAATCATCGGCGTGAAGGGCCAAGATGACGTGACCTTGCGCGTGCGCAGCACCCGCCACGGCCCCGTGCTTTCCGATATCGTGGACGAATTGAACGATGATATGCTGGGCGCCGGGCAGGTGGTCTCGCTGGCCTTCACGGGCCTTGGCGAGCACGACCGTTCGTCCGAGGCGCTTTTGCGCATCAATCAGGCGCGCAACTGGCAGCAGTTCCTCGATGCGCTCGCGATCTACGAAACGCCGACGCAAAACATGGTCTATGCCGACCGCGAGGGCAATATCGGCTTTATCAACGGCGGCTATATCCCCGTGCGCAAAAACGGCGATGGCCGTTTCCCGGCCGACGGGACCACAACCGATGGCGACTGGATCGGTTTCGTGCCGTTCAATTACTTGCCGCAGGTCTATAACCCGCCGGGCGGCACGATTTTGAACGCCAACAACGCGGTGGTGGACAGGGGCTACCCGTATTGGCTCGGCACCGATTACGCCGCCTATTACCGCGCGCAGCGTATCGCCGAACTTCTGAAGGCGAAGGATAAATTCTCGGTCAACGATTTCGCAACAATACAGGCTGACACGGTTTCGACCGCCGCGCGGGATCTGATGCCCTTCCTTTTGCGGCTCGTGCCCACCACGATGCAGGAAAAGACGGCGCTCGATCTTTTACGTGCGTGGGATTTCACGATGGACAAGAACCGCCCCGAACCGCTGATTTTCGAATGGTGGTTGCGGCAGATGAATTTACGCTTGCTGGCCGGGCAGCTCGATGAGGTGATGGAAGCCAGGGGGCCGCTCAATGCCGAAGTGGTGAAAGGCATTCTGGAAAAACCGGATGGTTTTTGCCGCACATGGGAAAAACGCGATGCGACCGATTGCAACCATGTGGTGGAGCGTGCCTTCCTTGAAACGCTCGACGAGCTGACGCATCGCTACAGCCCGGATATCGGCACATGGCGCTGGGGCAGCGAACATATCGCAGCCATGGAAAACCGCGTGCTCGGTCATTTGCCCGGCTTCAACACGTTCTTCGGACTCGGTTTTAGCAGCGGCGGGGGTTTCTATACGGTCGATCGGGGCGGCAATTACGGCTTTGGCGACAGCCGCCACCCGCTGATCCGCGACCATGGCGCGGGGTATCGCGCGGTCTATGACCTTGGCGACCCGGCTAAATCCCGCTTTATGATTGCGACCGGGCAGGCGAGCCATCCGTTCTCGCCCTACTACGATAACTTCCTGGAACCGTGGCAGGCGGGCCGTTCCGTCACGCTCGGCCAGACGCGCGAAGAATTGCAGCGCGACAATGCCGGTGTGATGACGTTCGTTCCCGAATAGGCGGCTTGTGAAGTTTTTTGCGCTTGATGATTTCGGAAAGGGCGTAGCGCTGACGCTGATCGCGGCAACGTGTTTCGGCGTTCACCCTATCCTCGCGGCGCTGATTTACCAGCATGGCGGCGATGTTACCAGCGTAAACCTTGCCCGCGTTGTTGCCATTTATATCGGCACCGCGTTTCTGTTGTGGCGCCGGGGGTATCCGGTTTTGCCCGCCCGGGCGGATTTTCTTAAAACCTTTCTGCCGCTGGGCCTCACATCCTTTCTTGTCATCACCTTTTACATGGCGGCACTGACGATGATCGAGGCGTCGCTGGCTGTGGTGATCGTTTTCACCTACCCGATGCTCATCGCGGCGCTGACTTATCTATTCAACCGGGGGGAATTCAGCCCGGTTTTGTTACTTTGTTTGTTGACCGGGTTTGCCGGGGTGGCGCTGGTCGTTGGCCGGTCCCCCGGGGATATAAGCTGGCCCGGCGTTTTGCTGGCTTTCGGCGCGGCCTGCGCCTGCGCCGCCAATTTTTTTGTATCGGCCCGGGTGATGGAAAGCCATCACCCGCTTAGCCTTGCGGCCTTCATGGCGCTGGCGGCCGCGCCCATGGTGTTCGGGCTCGGGCTTGTCATCGGCATGCACTGGCCTGTGGATGCGGCCGGCTGGGCCATGCTGCTGACGCTTGCGGCTATTTGTTTTGCCGGCATGATCGGGATTGTCACCGGGATCAAGCTGCTTGGCGCGCTGCGGTTCAGCATCATCATGAAGTTCGAACCGTTGGTGACGCTTATGACCGCCTGGGCCGTGCTGGGTGAAACCCTGGGCGGGCTGCAATTGCTGGGCGCCGCGCTTTTGATCGGCGCGCTGTTTCTGGTTGATAAAAAACCCGCTCTGCCGCCGGTCTAGTTTTTTATGCGCCTGTATTGCCCGCGATAATACAAAAGCGGCGCAGGCAAGGCTTTGCCGGGCGCCATTTGCAGATCGGTCACTTGACCGAGGAAGATGCCGTGATCCCCGCCGGCGAGGATTTTTTTCTTCCTGCACACGATCCAGCCCAGCGCGCCGCGCAACAAGGGGCAACCCTGATCGCCCTGATCATACGCGACCTTGCCCCATTGCTTGCTGCCCGTGCCTGCAAAATGGCGCGAAAGTTTTTGTTGCCGGTCCGAAAGGATGTTGACGGCGAAATAATGCGCATCGGCGAAAGCTTCGTAGCAGCGCGCATCCTGCGCGAGACAGAACAGCACCAGCGGCGGCGTCAGCGCGACCGAGCTGAAGGAATTGATGGTGACGCCGACGGGCGCGCCGTTTGCCTTGCGTGCGGTCACGACCGTGACGCCGGTGGCGAACGCGCCCAACACATCGCGAAAAAGACGTTGGTTGATCATGGGGTTAGATATATGCCGTTTCCCGTCCCCGGCGGCAAGGAAAAGCGGCGTTTTGTGGCCGTGTCCGCGTCGCGCCCGGCCCTGTTTTAACGGCTTGTTTATAAAATATGGCGGCCAGCCGCGCTTTTTGCCCGCGCGCACGCCCGGAAGGGCGTTAAAGCCTCTTTAACCCTGTTAAGGCCATATTGAACGCTGGTTTTCCCTGTTTTTTCACCCCAAACCTGTCAACGCCGCGGGTCTTTCCATGCTTTTTATCGTCGGCTTCGTTCTCGTTAATCTGTGCACCTTCGGCGGCTTCGTCCTGATGGGCGGGCATCTGGAAGTGATCGCGCGCTCGGCGCCGTTCGAATTCATCATCATCGGCGGCGTTGCCTTCGCCGCGACCCTGATCGCCAACCGCGGCGTGACGCTGAAGCGGCTCATAAAATCGCTCGGCATGCTGGTGGCAAAATCGAAATATGACAAGGGTGCGTATGTCGAATTGCTGTGCATGATGTACCAGGTGTTCAAACTGGCAAAAACCAAGGGCCTGCTGGCGCTGGAATCGCACGTTGAAAACCCGTACGACAGCGCGATCTTCCAGCAGTTTCCGCGCTTCCTTTCGGATCATCATGCGGTTGATTTCTTTTGCGACTATCTGCGTCTCGTGACGCTTGGTGCCGACAAACCGTACGAGCTTGAAGCGCTGATGGACGAAGAAATGGAAGTGCATCACACCGAAGACCATGAAATTTCGCACTCGGTACAGCTGATCGCCGACGGCTTGCCGGCCGTGGGCATTGTCGCCGCCGTGCTCGGCGTTATTAAAACCATGGGCGCGATCACCGAGCCGCCGGAAGTGCTGGGCCGATTGATCGGTGGCGCGCTGGTCGGTACATTCCTTGGTGTGTGGATGGCGTACGGCTTCTTCGGCCCGATCGCCAACATCCTGCAGATGAAGTTCGATGAAAACGGCAAGTATTTTCAGTGCATGAAGATCGGCCTGCTTGGCCATCTGAACGGCTACGCGCCTTCGATTTCGATCGAATATGCGCGCAAGGCGCTTCTGAACGAGGTGCGCCCGACATTCACCGAGGTTGAAGAGGCCACGGGGCAGCTTCCTGCCCCGGGCTAGAACCGTAGCGGGAGAATCTTATGGCCGCTAACGACCAGCCAGCAATCATCATCCGCAAAAAGCGCAAGAAGGCGGGCGGAGGCCATCATGGCGGCGCCTGGAAAGTGGCCTATGCCGATTTCGTGACGGCGATGATGGCGTTCTTTCTTCTGCTCTGGTTGCTGAACGTCACAACCGATATCGAGCGCAAGGGTATCGCCGATTATTTTGCGCCCGCCAGCATATCGAAATCCGAATCGGGTGCGGGCGGCGTCATGGGCGGCCTCACCATCACGATGGATGGCGCCATGCAGCATATGAATTCGCCGCCAACGGTCGAGGAACGCACGATCCCGACCACCGGCAAGGGCGAACATGGCGAGGATGAAACGCCGCGCAAGAGTGATGGCGGCGCCGAAGGCAAGGCCGATGGTACGGGCGCCGCCGCCGGTGCGGCGGGCGGCGACGGCGAAGCGGGCGGAAAAACGCCCGAGCAAGCGATTGCGGCGGCGATTGCCAAGCGCGAAGCCGAGGAAGCGGCCCTGTTCGGTCAGGCAACCGAAGCGCTGCGCGACGCGATCCGGCAGAGCCCCGAACTGAGCGACCTGGCCGAACAGCTGGTGATCGATAACACGCCTGAAGGCTTGCGCATTCAAATCGTCGATAAGGATAATTATTCGATGTTCCCTTCGGGCGGTGCGAACCCGTACCAGAAAAGCCGCGATTTGCTGCATCTTGTCGGCAAGGTTCTGGCGCGGTTGCCGAACCGGATATCGGTTTCCGGCCATACCGACGGCAAACCCTTTCCGGTTGCATCGCGGCGCGATAACTGGTCGCTTTCGACCGAGCGTGCGAATGTCAGCCGCGCCGCGCTTGTGAACGCGGGCGTCGCCAACGAACGCGTGGCGCGCGTCGTCGGCATGGCGGACCGGGATCCGCTCGATCCCGCCAACCCGCTCGCGTCGATGAACCGGCGCATTTCCATCGTGCTGTTGCGGCAGAACCTGAATGTGACGGACAGCGGCGCATTGAAGAAAGATAAAAGCCCCGCGCCAGGGCTGGATGTCGCGCCTTCGATCATCCCGCAATAACCGTCTATCGCAGAGCGGCCGGTAACCGCCTGTTCCGCCATGGAAATAATTTGCACTTGTCCCGCACGGCGGGAAGCCCGAAACTAGGGCCTTCGCAAGCCATTTTCAGCGTGGTCCGCCCGCTCCATGTCCATCATCCCGCCCGGCCTGAGCCGTAACCTGCAATTCTATCTTTCCGGGCCGTTGCCTTGCCCCTATCTGCCCGAACAGGTCGAACGCAAGCTGTTCACCCGCCTTTCGGGCGACGGCGCGCGCGATGCGCAAACCAATTCCGGCCTGACCCGCGCCGGGTTCCGCCGCAGCCACGATATTGTGTACCGCCCCGCTTGCCCGCAATGCAGCGCCTGCGTGCCCGTGCGCATCCCCGTCCGCCAGTTTGCGCCATCGCAAAGCCTGCGCCGCACGCAGCGCCGTAACGCGGATCTGACGCTCGAGATAACGGGAACAGACGTCACGCAGGAACAGTTCGCGCTTTTCACCGCCTATCAGCAATCGCGCCACGCCGACAGCGACATGGCGCGCATGAGCTTTGCCGATTTCAACGCGATGGTGCGCGAAGGGCAGACGGGCACGAAAATATTCCAGCTGCGTACGCCCGGCGGCGCGCTGGCGGGCGCCGTGCTGGCCGATACGATCGGCGACGGCTATTCCGCGATCTACAGCTTCTTCGACCCGGCCGAAGCGAAACGCAGCCTTGGCGTGATGCTGATCATGATGCTGGTGCACGAAGCGGAGTATGCGAACCTGCCTTATGTTTATCTCGGTTACTGGATCGCGCGTTCGCGCAAAATGGCCTACAAGGCACGTTTCCGTCCGTTGCAGGCGCTCGGGCCGCACGGGTGGGACTGGCTGCCTGAAACCCATGAACAATAAACGCGGCGCGTATGATGTTGCAATCATCGGCGGCGGCCCGGCCGGGCTCAGCCTTGCGGCTGCGCTTGGTGCCGCCGGCGCCACCCTTTGCCTGATCGACCGCGACCCGCCGGAAAAATACCTGCATGCGAAGGCGGATGGCCGCACCACCGCGATCGCTTCCGCCGCGCAAAATGTTCTGGAAGACGCGGGCGTGTGGGCGCATGTGCGCGCCGCCTGCCCCATCGAGGATATTCGCGTGGCCGATAATCATGGGCCGAACACGCTGACCTTCCGCGCGCGGGATGTAGCGGATGCAAGCCGCGGGCGGCCGTTCGGCTGGATTATCGAGAACCACGATTTCCGCGCCGCGCTTTTGCAGCGCCTGCGCGGGATGCCGCATGTCACAATGCTGGCGCCCGCCGATGTTCTGGGTATGGAAGCGGGGGCGCATGCTGCCGTTTTGCAGCTTGCTGGCGGAAAAACGATTGCGGCCCGGCTTGCGGTCGCGGCCGACGGGCGCGCATCCCCAAGCCGCCGCCGCGCGGGTATTGCGGCGCGGGAATGGGAATACTGGCAAGCCGCCGTGGTTTGCACGCTTGCGCATGAACGGCCGCACGGCAATGTGGCGGTCGAACATTTTATGCCCGGCGGGCCGCTTGCGATCTTGCCGATGACGGATTTGCCCGCAAAACAGGCTGTGCACGCCAGCGCGGGCAAGGCGCTGCGCCATCGCAGCTCCATCGTGTGGACCGAGCGGCGCGAAACCGCGAAGGTGCTGATGGATATGCCGGCCGCCGGCTTCCTCGCGCATCTTGGGGCGCATACAAGCGGCATGCTTGGCGCGATCGCGCTGGCGGGGCCGCGTTTCTGTTACCCGCTCGGGCTTATGCATGCAAAGCGCTATACCGCGCCGCGCATGGCGCTGGCGGGGGAAGCGGCGCATGCCATTCACCCCATCGCCGGGCAGGGCTTCAACCTTTCGATGCGCGATATCGCCAGCCTTGCCGCGCTTGTGGGGGAAGCGATCGTGCTCGGGCTCGATCCCGGAAGCCCGGAATTGCTGCGCCGCTACGAACGCGCGCGCCGGGCCGATAATACGGCGATGACGGTGACGACGGACGCGCTCGACCGCCTGTTTTCGAACAGCCTGCCGGGGCTCGGGTTGTTGCGCGCCGCCGGGCTTGGTGCGGTCGAACGCATGCCACGCGCCAAACATTTTTTCATGCGGCAGGCGATGGGGCTGCATACAAAAAAACCGGCAAAGAAGCGCGCATAAAAAAAGCGCCCCGGCCCGTTGCAGCGGGCGGAGGCGCAGGGGAAACCTTTTGCCGCGTATGCTGGCTTACTGGATCACCGGGCCATCGACGAGATAGCGCACCGCTTCTTCATAGCGCGCCGCGGGCAGCGCGGAAACATCGGCCACGCCGAAAACATGCGCAAACGTGCGGCGCAGCGCCGCGCCGTCTTTTTTGCGCGTGGCGGCGGCCCAGTTGAGCAAGGCTTCAAGGCTGAGAAGTTCGTGTTCGTTCACGGCATGGCTGCGGATATCGAAGGCGATGCCGCGCACAAGCGCGCCGCGCGCCGGAATTTCGATGCCGGTTATGCCCAGCTCTTCCGCGATGCGGGAGCAGCCCCAGCCGGTATATGGCGCGTCGTTTTCGCCGCCCTGCGTGCGGGCCGTTTGCATCATGTGTGAAAAGCGGAAATCCATGCCCGTTTCCTTGTTTCGTTTACGCCGTTTGCGTCCGTGCTGCCTTGCCGACAGACTGGTTCAACCGATCGAGCGCCTGCTGCAGCCGCTCGTCCTCGCCCATCGTGGCGTCCATGCCGCTTTGCAGCCGCGCCAGCTTTTCAATAATCAGAAGCATGTCATAAGCGCCATCGGCGCCATAGCGTTGCACAAGGTCGGTGTAGTGCATCATTGGCTCCCGGGCTGTTCCGTTCGCTTGCGTTCACAAAAAGGTTGATCAGGCCGCGAGCAGGGCGGCGGCGGAAGAGGCCATCGCATCCTGCGCGCGCACGGCGTTCGCGAGGCGCGTTTCGGGGTCGATTGCGCTCATGGCCCATGACTGGATGCGCGCCACCTTTTCGATTTCCATCAGGAAATGAAAAGCCGCCGCCGAACCGAACTTCATCTCAAGATCATGAAAGCTCATATCACATGCCCCGTTATGCCGGACCGTTTCCAAAACAAAAGCGCCACACTGATTGGCATTTGTTTGCCAGGGTGGGGCGCGATGAAAGGAACATACCGATTCGATGGGGTGAAAGCAATAGAAAACCTGATTCAAACGTAATAAAATTCATTATAGTACGCTTTTATAAGCATGTATTATCAATAATACATATGTATATGCCAAATAAAGGTATTTACATTTTGATCTTGGGGATTTAATAATCCTTGTTATAAGGATCGAAATTCCCACTGGTTAGGCAAAACACCCGCCCGCATGGCAATCAAGGTAAATGAATGATTAATGGACGACAAATCCGTGCCGCCCGTGCGCTGCTCGATTGGGATGCCGAAGACCTGGCCGCCAAGACCGGCCTTTCGCGCGATACCATTTTCAATATCGAAAAAGGGGCGGTGCAGGCGCGCGGTGCCACGATTGAGAAGATCGTCAGTGCTTTCTCGCTTTGCGGCATAGAATTTACAGATTATCAGGGTGTAAGGCTTAAGCCGACAGGCGTGACCATTTTTGATGGACCGGAAAAATTCGATGAGTTCTATAGCTTTTTATTTGAACACCTCAATAAGTATGGTGGCGAAGTCTGTTTAAGTGTTGTCGATGAAAATCTGCTTAGCAAATACCGCAAGGATCCCAGCTTGCACTATAGGCGCATGAAAGAGCTTTGCGATTCTGGAACAGTAGAGTCGTTTCGTATCCTTGCGAACAAGAGTAAGTTTACTCCGACATTTTCTACCTATAAATGGCAACCAGGTCCGGCGCTTTCGCCCACAGCGTTCTATGCTTTTGGTGATTGTCTTGCACTTATTTCGTTTGTTCATAATCCGCCGCCCTATGTGGTTGTCCTTCAATCTGCGCCGCTGGCCGAGGCTTATAGGCAGGCGTTCAATATTGCCTGGGATGTTGCCATGGCACCTCCTGCATCTGTGGGTCAGTTATGAGGACTCTAGCATTAAGCACAGAAATATGTGTGCAAGAAGAAAACCTTGATGTAAGGCCCCTATCGGCAGATGACAGCGATTCTTACCGTGTCTTGCGTAAAAGAGTTTTGGATATAGGTGAGGGTAAATATTTTAGCGCCTCATACCGCAGAGACAGCCAACTTGTAACCGAAGAGCAGTGGCGGGAATATTGCACGGAGAAACGCGAACACTGCATAATAGGCATTTTTGCAGGAGGTGATCTTGTTGGTATCATGGCGATTGTTGCACAGAAGCCGGAAGAGGGTTTGGTTGCAGAATGGGATTCCACTTGGATCGACCCCGAATATCGCGGGAAGGGCATTGCTAAGTTTGCGTACAAAGAAGTCGAAAGGTGGACTAAGTGTCACGGCTACAGATATGCAGAAGTCTTTATAAGAGATGAAAATGCCCGTTCGCTGAAAATACGAAAAAAGAACGGCGCTGTTTACTCGCGCACAAAGTACAATGAAGTATGGGCCGATGGTAGTGTGGGGGATGCTCATTTCTTCATTAAGGACTTGGCTGTAGAGACCAATCAACAAGGCGATCTTTGCAGCCGTGTTATCAGCAATCTTGAGTCGACAATTGAGTCTCTCGAAAATGACTTCCCGCAAGAAAATATAAAGACACGCGAGAAAAAAAGCGCCTGATGAGTTACTCCAAGCAAAGACAGACCAGAGAGGCGACGCGCGAATTTTGCTATGGCAAGATTCACCGTTGCGTTGTTACGCAGGCTGAGCTTGATTATGTTGGCTCGATAACAGTTGATCCCGCTCTTTTACGGGCATCCCGTATTTATCCTCATACAAAAGTCGAAGTTGTTAATATTACCCGCAAGGATGCTGCACGTATTATGACCTATGTTATCGAAGGTCCTGAAAATTCTGGCGTTGTATGTTTAAATGGAGCGGCCGCACATCATTTTAGCCCTGGCGATCTTGCAATTATCATGGCGTATGAGTCTGTCCCTGTGAGCTTAATCTCACAGCGTGAACACATAACTGTTCAGGTTAACGGAGAAAATGGAATCTGCGGAGGCAATACGAATAGAATAGTAGATATTAAAAAGTATCTGACTCCATCGTTTGAAGGGTTGGGTATGCCAGAGAACAATCGCTTTGGAGAATCATATGTTCTCAAGAAAGAAACGGCGTTGGTTCTTCAAAAGCGTGAAGCCATATAACTCATTTTTCTATTTTAATCATTTAGCCCGCCTTCTTCCCCTCCATCGCCATCTTCGCTGCATCAATCTCATCGAGCCGTTCGAGCGCGCTTTGGAAGCGCCATTCCTCGGTCCTATCCTGCCGCGCGCGGTCAAGCTGAAGCCCGGCCATTTTCTCGACGCTGAGCATGATGTCATACGCCATCATCGCACCGAATTTCTTGATCAGGTCTGGGTATGTCATTTGCCGTCTCCTTCAATGGTGTGTTCAGGAGGCCGCCGCAACCGGCCCGTGCCAGAACGATAAGGGCATGAAAATTCTTTCGTCAAATAAATTCTCTTTTTTCCTAGTAAAAATACTGTTCATACGTTATTTTATAATTCCTATAGGGTTTTTCCAAAAGGGCTCCGGGAAGATGTTACCGGTTTTCGTTTTCCGCCATGCGCCGATGTGCGCGCCATGAAGCCCGATCCGCACCAGATCCGCGCGGCGCGCGCATTGCTGAACTGGACGCTGACGGACCTTGCCGCCGCCGCCGGCATGACGAAAGACGGCGTGCGCAAGATCGAACAAGGCCTCGTTGTGCCACAAGCGCGCAGCCTTTCCGCTATCGCGCATGCGTTCCAGAGCCGCGGCGTCGAGTTCCTTGAAAATTCCGGTGTGCGTTTCCAGGCCAGTAATATCGAGGTGTATGAAGGCGTCGATCGTTTTGATGACTTTTCGGATTTCCTCTATGAGCACCTTAAGCAAGTTGGAGGAGATGTGTGTATAAGTGCCGTAGAAGAATGGCGTTTTGCGTTGTGCCGGAAAGACCCGGTAAAGCATTACTTGCGTATGAAAGAGTTAAAAGAGACGGGACAACTTCGATCATTTCGTGTGATAGCAACCGAAAGCGATTTTCATTCAGGATATGGTTATGCAAAATATAAGTGGCAACCGCGCCATAGTGCCATGCCGACGGCCTTTTATTCTTTCGGCAACTGCTTTGCGCTAATCGTGTTCGAGCACAAACCATCCCCCTATGTCGTGCTGCATAAATCCGGGCCATTGGCCGAAGCCTATCGCTCGGCGTTTGAGGTGGCTTGGCAAAATGCCAAGCCTCCACCGGCCCCCAATGCACCGCCAGAATCAGGCAATAAAATCCCGTAAAAAGGGCGGTCGTGCGCCGCGTCGGTTAAAAAACCCTTAACTTAACATAGGATTCAGCAAGCCCGCGTTAAGGTGAACTGTTATGCCTGAAACAGATCGCAGCTTTGCGCGGCTGATGCCGCTCGCCATCAAGGCGCTCGCCATTTTTCTGATGGCGGCGATTCCCTTGCTGCTGATCCTCAACCTTTATCTCGGGCGCCAGAGCGCCAACCTTTTGCCCATGCTTTCAAGCGTGCAGCCCGAGCTTGACGGGCTGTTCAACCGCCAGTTTACCTTGACGCTCGTGACCGCGCTCGCTTCCGTGCTCGCGAGCTTCCTTTTGTGGCACCAGGCCAGCCGCCGCCAGCGCAGCGAGGAACTTTCGTCCGACCAGCTGATGAAGCTGCAGCGCAACGCGCTCGTGGCCGCCAACAGCACGGTGATGGTCGCCATCACCGGCAAGGATGGCAAGGTGGAATGGATCAACGCCGCCTTCGCGCAGGCCACCGGCTATCAGATTGCCGAAGCGCGCGGCCGCGACCTTATCGGCATGCTGAACTGCCCGCGCGGCGAGCAGAAAACGGTGGCGCTGTTGCGCGAAGCGGTGGAAACCGGCAGCAATATCAAGCACGAAGTGCTCGCATGCAACCGCGACGGCAATGAATACTGGGCCGAGATCAGTCTGCAGCCTACCTTGCGGCGCGAAGGCGAGCTTGATGGTTTCGTTGCCATGCTGCACGATATTTCCACGCGCAAGATGCAGCAACAGCAGCTCGAGCGCGTCGCCTACTACGATTCGCAAACCGGGTTTGCCAACCGCGCGCTGCTGCTGCGCCGCTTGCGCGAAGTTTTGCAATCCGGCACCAGCCGTCCTTCGCTGATCCATATCAAATTTCCGCGCGCCACCATCATGCGCAGCGCGCTTAGCCAGGATATGGGCGAGGAGCTGACGCTCGCGATCACCGCGCGGCTGCGCGAAGCCCTGACGGAAGAACAATTGCCCGTGCGTCTTTCCGGCAGCGCGTTTGCCGTGATGGCGCCGGTGAAACGCCCGGCCGAGGCGATGACGATCGCCTACACGATCCAGTCCGCGCTGGCCAAGCCCTACCGCATCGCTGACCGCGAGGTGCATCTGATCGCTTCGATCGGGGTCGCGGTGGCGGATGCGGAGGCGATGGGCGCGGAAGACGCCGATTACGGCGGCATGCTGCGCGACGCCGAGATTGCCGCGCATTCGGTGACGACAAAGAACATGGATGAAGTTGTGCTGTACGACATCACCATGCGCCAGCGGCTTGAGGAGCGCGCGCGCGTGGAAAGCGATTTGCGCCGTGCGATCTATTTCGATACCACCCAGATGCATTGCGCGTTCCAGCCGATTCTCGATCTCGAAACCCTGCAATTGCGCGGGTTCGAGACGCTGGCGCGCTGGAACCACCCGGAGCGCGGCTGGATCCCGCCCGACAAATTCATCGCCATCGCCGAAGATACCGGGCTGATCGTGCCGCTCTGGAACTATGTGTTTTCCGAATCCTGCCGCAATCTGATGAAGTGGCAGCGCATGCGCCCGGCCAATCTGCACCCGCTGTTCATCAGCGTGAACCTTTCGGCTACCCAGTTTACATATCCGGGCCTGATCCGCGCGGCCAGCAACGTGATCGAGATGTCGCGCATCAACCCCGCCTGGATCAAGTTCGAGATCACGGAAAGCGGCCTGATGGAAAACGCCGAAGCCGCGCTGGCGCAGATGGAAAGCATCAAGGCGCTCGGCTGCACGCTGGCGATCGACGATTTCGGAACCGGCTATTCCTCGCTCAGCTATCTGCAAAAATTGCCGGTGGACGATATCAAGATCGACCGCAGCTTCATCATGAGCATGCATAAAGCGCCCGAGAATCGCGAGCTGGTGCGGATCATCACCGAAATCGGCCGCATCCTCGGCAAAAAGGTGATCGCCGAAGGCATCGAGACCGAGCAGGATCTGATCGCGCTGCGCCATTTGAAATGCGACATGGGGCAGGGTTATTATTTCCACAAGCCGTTGTTTGCCGAGGACGCGGAAAAGCTCGTGGCCGGCACGACGGCGGGTGCGATAAAGCCCGGCGCGTTAAAGGCATAAAAACGCGCCGGAAGACGCAGCAAAATCAGATGTTTGCCGATTTTTGTCCGGTTTTCCTTGAAACCGGCCCTCATTCCGCCCATATCATACGGTAGTTTGTATCGGTAAACAGCTTCCCCGGAGGAATTCAATGGCCTTTAACCGCACCTTTGTTGCCGCCCCCGCCGACCGCGCCGCGTTTGATGCGGGCCTGCGCGCGCATATGCAGAGCGTGTTCAATTATATGGGCGGCGGCGTCGCGCTTTCCGGCGCGCTTGCCTGGATCGTCGCCAACACCCCGCTCGGCGCGCTGATTTTCGGCACGCCGCTGGCCTGGGTTGTCATGCTCGCGCCGCTCGGCTTCATTTTCTATCTCAACTACAAGATCCGCAGCATCTCGGTTGCGCGCGCGCAAACCCTGTTCTGGATCTTCTGCGGCCTGATGGGCCTTTCCATGGGTGCCGTGTTCATGGTGTTTACGCAGGAAAGCATCGCCCGCGCCTTCTTCATCACGGCCGCGACCTTTGCGGCCATGAGCCTGTGGGGCTATACGACCAAGCGCGATCTTTCCGGCTTTGGCGCTATCATGATCATGGGCGTCATGGGCGTATTCATTGCCATGCTGGTGAATATGGGCCTTGCGATCTTCACCGGCGCGGCATCGAGCATGCTGCAATGGGTGATTTCGGTGGTCGGCGTGCTGGTCTTTACCGGCCTGACGGCGTTCGACGTGCAGCGCATCAAGCAGACCTATGCCGAAAGCTGGGGCGTCGAAGCCAACCAGAAAATGGCGGTGATGGGTGCGCTCGGCCTCTATCTCAACTTCATCAACGCGTTCCAGTTTTTGCTGTCGCTGATGGGAAGCCAGCGCTAGGAAACGTTTTATGCGCGAATGAAAACCCCGCCGCGACCCGGCGGGGTTTTTTCATACCACCGTTTTGTGCTTGACCAGCTCCAGCATCGGCAGATCGTGCGGCGCGTTGCCGTAACCGTAGCTTTCCGCGAACGGCCCGTTTTGCTCCATATAGGCGCGCACGCGCGCCGCCTTGCCTTCCCGCACGCAATTGCCTGCCGTCATGGTCGATGAAACCGTGCCGCGTTCGATCAGCAAATCGGTGGCGATCACTGCATCATATGGCAATTCATCGAGCAGGGCGGGCATATAGAGCGTCAGCGCGCCGCTGGCCACCACGATATGATGCCCCGCCGCCTTATGTTCGTACATTTTATCGACCATGGCCGGGCGCAGCCTGCGCCAAGACCGGATTTTCACAAGCGCGGCATCGAGTGCGGCGAGTTTGCGCCCCTTAAGCAGGCGGTCGAGCAGGCGCTGTTTGATAAAATCGCGCGCGTTGGCGGGCCGCGTAAACAGGCAGGCAAGCAGCGTGTCGGTCAGCGCGCCGGTCGTGCGCGGCCAGCCGCAGGCGAAGGCCAGGAACGGCACAAAACTGTCGCCCTTCACGATTGTATGGTCGCAATCGAATATGGCGATGGTCTTTTTCGTCTTATCCTTCATGCGCGTATCCCTGCACCGAAATCAGGCCTGGCCCGTCGTCGTCAGTTTTTGCGGCTTTCCGCCGCCCGCATAGCGGCTTTGCCCCGGTGCGCGCCATTCAAGCGTCGCGAAATCCCCGCAATGGGCGCAGCTCGCCTGCCATTGCACGGAAGCGCCGCCGCATGCGGTGCAAAGCCACTGCGCCTCCACGGGCGCTTCGGCGGCGCGCGTAAGCCAGCGGGCCGCCGCGGCATGATCGCGGTGTTCTTCCTGTTCAATAACGGCCATCAGGCGGAAAGCGCGCCTGTCGCCGACCGCGGCGCTTGTGAGCGCGAGCAAATGCCGCCGCGCTTCACCCCACAGCCGCGCCCCGATAGCGGCTTCGGCGCAAGCAATCCGGCTTTCGCTGTGCGCGATGTTGTGGCGGGCGAGGTTTTCGAATTTTTTCAGGCGCCCGAGCGCATCGCCGTTATCCTGCAATTGTTTATACAGACGGGCCAGTGCCGGGTGCGGGGTTTCGCGCCAGCCGCGCTCGATCGTGTGGCGCGCGGCCCGCTCGTGCCCGCCTTCGATTTGCGCCCTCGCAAGCTCGATCACCGCAGGCAACCAGCGAGGCCGCATATGCGCCGCCTTTTCTGCCGCTTGCAGCGCCGCTTCGTGCGCGCCCTTGCGTGTTAGTTCCTGCGCCTCGGCGGTCAGCAGCGCCGCTTGCCGCTGCCGTGCTTCATCGCGCGGCAGGGAGCGGTTGAGCATGGCTTGCTTCAGCGCCTCGCCCGCGCCGATCCACTCGCCGCGCCGCGCCGCGAGCTCGAGCTTCACCATCTGCAGCCAGGGCGTTTCGGGCCTGATGCGCTCAAGTCTGCGCGCCAGCGCATCGGCCTCATCCCACTTGCCGGCACGGAGCGCCGCCGTGATCAGGCCGCGAAAGCCAAGCACCGCGCCTTGCGGATCGCGTGCCAGTTCTTCGAACAGCTCTTCCGCCGCATGCGTATCGCCCGCCAGCTGTGCCGCCTGCGCCTGCAAAAGCTTTGCCGCCGTGCCGTTTCCGAGCAGCTTGCGCACCGCGATGGCCTTGCGCCCGGCTTCGGCGGCGTCGCCCGATGCTACCGCGACCAGCCCTTCGGTCAGCTTTGCGTGGCCGCGCTCCAGTTTGTGCAGATCGCCGCGCATTTTCCAGCGGGCGGGGCTGAGATAGCGCAGCAAGCGGTAGATAAAAAGGCATGCAGCCAGCAGCAGGAAAGCACCAGAGGCCAAAAGGGCGGCCGATGTTTTAATCTCGTAGCCAAGCCAAACAATGGTGACGTCACCCGGCCGCGCTGCCAGCCAAACCGCCAGCGCCACCAGCGCGGCAAGTTGCAGGGTAAACCATATAAGTCTTCTCACGGCGCCGGGCCTTCTGCCGCGGGCGTTTCTTCCGCGGCGGGCGATGTGGCCGCCAGCGTCGCCGCGCCGCCCAGCATATCGCCTAATGTATTGATCTTTTCATCGATCAAAAGCCGCGCTTGCGCGTCCGCCAGCCACGGCGCGATATCTTTTTGCGCCGTTTCGGGCAAGGTTTTTGCCAGATGCAGCGCGCCCGCAATATCGCCGCGCTGCAGCGCGGCCTGCATATCATAGAGCGTGCGTTCATCCCCTTCGCCGCCCTCGCCGAGCTTGCGCACGGAAACCAGCGCCTGCAGCCCTGCGCCGATACGCTCCCACCAGCTGGCGGCGCGTTCCTGCCGCGCCGAGGTTAGCGCGGAAGCCGCCAGCGCCGTAAGGCGGGTTTGTAACATCGGCAGCGTCGCGGCACCCGAAGCCGCGGCATCGCCCAGCTTTTCGCAATCGGCGGCGATGGCGTCCGTATCCTTTCCGGCGGCGGCGCAAAAACTTTCGAGCGCGGCTGTAAAGGGCGCGGCCATTGCCGCCGCTTCGCGCAGCCGCAGATAAGCGATGGTGACGGCGCGCGTGCCGGTTTCCCCGCCTTGCGATGCCGTTGCCGCAACTTTTTGCAAACCGGCCTCAAGCGCGGCAATGGTGGCGCGCAGCGCGGCCAGTTCGGCATCACCATCCTGCTCGTTTGTTTCTTTGGCTGCGGCCGTAAGCTGGCGTTCAAGATCATCCATGCGTGCCGCCAATGCTTCGTTCTTTTCGACGATGCGCTGCATTGCCTCGCTGTCTTCCGCACCCCGTTCGTCGCCCAGCCCAGTGATACGGAGCAGGCCTGCGGGAAGCAGCGGCATCCACAAAGGCTGGGTCAGCGCGGCCAGCGCGATCAGCAAAGCAAGAAATGCGATGAAAGCGCCCCCGCTGCGCGTGGCTTGCTTGCGTGGCGGCGTTGCGGGCGGCGCGGCGGGCTTTTCTGGCTGGGTCACGCGTTCCTCGTTTTTCCGTTCGGCGGCGGCTGTGCCGGAGCTGGATTTTCCGGCTGCGGGTTTGGCAGCGGCAGGACAAGCATTCTTCAGTGCGGTCAACAGGCTTTCGGTATCCGGATGCGCGGCGGCAACGATTTCCCGCCACGGCACCGCGCCTGCAGCCTTGCTTACGGCGGGCGATAAAGTGACCGCCAGCATGGACCGGCAAGCATCTTCAAGGCTAGCACGACCGATCAAATCGGCAAAGACGCCGGCGCTTCGGGGCGAATAAAGCAGCACGGCATCGATCTTGCCCTGCTTCAGCAGCTTTCGCGTTTTCGCGTTCAGCTCTTCCGCCACTTTGGCGCGGTAAACTTCCCATGCCCGGACCGTGAAGCCCGCCGTCTGCAGCCCTGCCGCCGGTTCGGCGGCGGTATGATCGCCGACGATGTGGAGCAAGGCGCCCTTGCCGGGGTTGCGTTCGGCGGCGATAAGCCCGGCCAGCGCCGCGCCATCCCCGCCCGCATTGATGATGCGATCGATGCCAAGCCCTTCGAGCGACGCGGCGGTTTTATCGCCCACCGCATAGAAGGGCAATGCCTGCAGCTGCCCCGGCACTTGCTGTTCGTGCAAAATCTGTGCGGTATGGGCGCTTGTGACGATGGCGGCTTGCAGCCCCGTCATATCGGGGCGCGAAAACCTGCTGGCCTCGATGATCAGCAGCGGATCGGTGATGCAGTTATAGCCCTCCTTGCCAAGGCGCAGCGCAAGCGCATCGGCATCTTCCCGGGCACGGACAACCAGAATCGTCGGCATGGGCAGCAGTATATTAGGCTGCTTTGAAGAAGCCAGAGGGTAGTTTGGCGCGCAGGCTTTTGCCCAAAGCTTCGCCCATACGGGCGGCATCGGCGGCGGGGCCGGTGGCATCGACGCGCATCAGGTCGCTGCCGTCCGGGCGCGCCACAAGTCCGTCCAGCCGCAGCGTAGCATCGTCGATCCAGCGGGCATGCGCCCCTATCGGCGTGGAGCAGGACCCGTCCAGCGCGCGCAGAAAGCCGCGTTCGGCGGTAACGGGCGCCCAGCTGCGCGGATCGTTGATGGCCTGCGTATAGGTGTTGCAGCGTTCGTCCTTGCGGCGGATCTCGACCGCGATCGCGCCTTGCCCGGCGGCGGGCAGGATCACTTCGGGCTCGACGATCGAGGTCACTTCCTGCACGAGCCCGAGCCGTTGCATGCCGCTGAGCGCGAGGATGGCGGCATCGACATCGCCGTTTGCCAGCTTGCGCAAGCGCGTATCGACATTGCCGCGGAACGGCACGATTTTAAGATCGGGCCTGCGCGCGATAATTTGCGCGCTGCGGCGCGCGCTTGCGGTGCCGACCACGGCGCCTTCGGGCAATTCATCGAGCGAAGGCGCGAGCTTGGATATAAAGGCGTCGCGCGCATCGGCGCGCGGCAGCACGGCGGAAAGCTTCAGCGCATCGGTGGCGCGTGTTTCCACGTCTTTCAGAGAATGAACGGCGATATCGATGCGCTCTGCCATCAGCGCATCCTGCAATTCCTTTGTGAACCAGCTTTTGTTGCCGCCCATGCTGGTGAAAGTGCGCTCTTTGTGTTCGGGCCGCCAATCGCCTGCCGTTGTGATTTGCACGATCTGGATCGCGCCCGGCGCCAGCAGTTCGGACCATGCCTGCTGCAGGCGCAACTTGACCTCTTCGGCCTGGATGATGGCCAGTTTGCTGCCGCGGCTGCCGATGCGAATAGGGGCGAGGGATAAATTCATGAAAAATTCCTGGCTGCGTGAAGGGGTGATCTTAAGAAGCTCTTTACCAAGGGCTATTTTATCAGGCGGGACAAATGATTAATCCGAATCGTTCAAAACCTACGATTCGGCATTAACACATTTTTTACCTATAAATCAATGCTTTAGTTTCAAATGTGTGTGTTATTGTAGCTTTATGAGGAAAACACGGAAAACAACGCATCGGACACGCATATCCGCGCACCGTAAATCAGATGGCAACGTCAATATGCTGGCCGCGCTTCGGCGTCGCGCCAACGCCGCTATGGGCGGGCTGATGGCCATCCTTGGCGGTCGTGTGGGTGGAATTGCTCCGGCTGCTTTGATCGTTCGGATCAATCGCACGCGGGGAAATGGGCGGAGTCACCTGCTGGACCGGGCGCAGAACCGTAACGGACTGGGTCTGCAGCACGGTCTGGGGCGCGGCCGGCAATGGTGGCGGAACGAGTTCCATAATCACCTAAAAATAAATGCAAGTAATGTAAGTAATTTTCGCACGGCCTGCATGAAGGAACTATTAATCAATCCATGATTGAGTCATGGCGGCAAAAAAGCAGGGACTATTCAGGAATTTAACAGGGTCGCGAAAAATTACCCTGTATTTGAGCCAATTGATGGCAATGACGAAAACCGCAATTTAACAGAAGTGTTCATGATCGAAATGTCGGAAGCACATGTCAAACAACTGATGGCGCTCGCGGGCGACCGTTCCGATGTGGGGCGCAAGCAGCTCGCTGAGGCGATGGCCGATATGTTCGTGGGCGAGGCGGTTGTGCTTTCCGCGCGCGAACAGGAACTGATCAACGAGATTATCGATGAGCTTCTGGCCAACAGCAAGGTGCCGGTGCGCACCGGGCTAAGCCAGAAACTTGCGACATCGAACCGCGTGCCGCGCCGCCTGCTTATGTCGCTTGCCTGCGACCATATCGAGGTCGCGCAGCCGGTGCTTGAAAATTCCTCGATCCTTTCCGACGAAGACCTGGTTTATATCGTTTCCTCGCAGCCCGCCGACCATGCCAAGGCCGTTGCACACCGCAAGGCGGTTTCCGAAGCGGTGGCCGATGCGCTGGTCGTGACCGGCGATGTCGAGGTGATGACGGTGCTGGCCACCAATCTTGGCGCCAGGATATCACCCAAAGCGATGACCGTGCTGGCCGAAGCCGCGCGTTTCACCGCCGCGCTGCGCGAACCCGTCATGCAGCGCCCGGAAGTGGACAAGGACACCGCAACCAAGATGTATTGGTGGGTCGGCGGCGAAATGCGCCGCTTTGCCATGAAGAAGTTCGGCATTCAGGCCGGCCAGATTGATGGCGCGCTGGAGCAGACGATCGACGAGATGCTCGGCAAGCACATGCTCGAGAAGAACGACGACGAGGCGATGAAGCAGGTGGCCGATTGGCTGGCGGAGCGCGAGGCCGTGAACACAAAGACGCTGATCCAGGTGCTGCGCATCGGCCACTTCCGCCTTTTCAACATCCTGCTCGCGCGCATGACGCGCCTTGATATCGCGGTGATCGACCATGTTGTGATCGAGCAGGGCGGCCGTTCGCTCGCGGCGCTGTGTCGCGCGATCGGCATCGACAAGCCGAACTTCGTTTCTCTGTTCCTGATTTCCCGCGGCGCCCGCCCGGATGACCAGGTTGTGCACCCGCGCGAACTGAGCCATGCGCTGGCGGCCTTCGACCGTATCAGCCTGCAGGTCTCGCAGCAGTTGCTTTCCGCCTGGCAAAAAGACCCCAGCTACCTGTTGCGCGGCGCCGCCGCCGTGCAGGCAGTGGAATAACAGGGCTGTTTTCCCCGATCAAGAACGACACAAGAAAGAATGTTTGCGGTCTTAGCCGCCCGGTACCGGCTTTGGCGCCAGAGCGCCGTGCGCATAGTGTATGAGCGAATCGACGGCGAGGACGGCATAGAAACCTGCCATTGCGCCAAGCATCAGGCCGAAACCGAAAGCCGCCCTTCGGTTATCCATTTTATCCTGGCCTTTTCCTCTTATCCGGCAAAAGACCGAAGTGGCTGCGCCGGCCACCGCGAGAGCAACTATGCTGCTTGCTATGGCCGCACCCGCGCTTATGCCGAACGGCAAGCCTACCGTGGCGGCGGCAAGCGAAAACACGGCATAAATGCCGCCCGCGCCCGCAAGTCCGGTATAAAAACCGCGCCGCCCGTTGGGGGTTAACCCACGCCCAAGCAGGCGATTGATTGCAGAAATCGGTTTGATGGACGGGGTTTTCATAAAATTCCTTTGGAAAAACCGGCAATTCAATAGGCGGTTTATAAAATAACCGCACCCGCTTCCGCAACAGAAACGTAAAAAAATTTTGCGCGTATGAATCGTGGTTAATGGGTGTGTATTGCCTAATACCCGCTGGCGATGCGTTCCACCAGTTCGCGCACGCTGGGGATGAACCCGTTCGCATAGAACGGATCCTTGCCGAAGCGGTAAGCGTTGTGGCCCGAAAACATGAGCTGGTTTTCGGTTTCATCCGAATGGCTGATTTTCTGCAATGTTTTCTGGATGCAGAAAGAACGCGGATCGGGCTTGCGGCCGGTGCTGTTATTGTGTTCGGCGTTCTGTGACCAGTTGGAAAACTGGCAGGCCGATAGACAGCCCATGCAATTGATCTGATCCTGCGTGATCTGCTGCGCGCGTTCGGGCGTGACGAACACCAGCGTGCTATCGGGCGTGCGCATCGCGCGCGTAAAGCCTGCATCGACCCAGGCTTGCGCCCGCGCCCTGTCTTCGGGCACGAGGAAAACCGGCTTGCCGACGGGGCCGATCTGGAACGGGGCGGTATGTTCGCCCACTTCTTCGAGCGCGTAGGCGATTTGCCGTTCCGACCGTTCCGTCAATTCCTGCAAGAAGGGATTGCGCACGGCGGACGAATAGAAGCCGGTGGGCGAAAACTTGTTCAAATAGACATCGCCGTTCTGCAAAGTCAGCAGCCGTTCCTTCCACGCGTCCGAAATCGGGCTTTCGCGCGTAAGCAGAGGGCGCGTGCCGAACTGGAAGGCGATCGGGCCAAGTTCGGGGTTGTCGAGCCAATCTTCCCATTCGCTGATCCACCAGACGCCGCCCGCCATTACGATCGGCACGTTATCCAGCCCGTATTCGCGCATCTGTTTGCGCAGCGCGAGCACGCGCGGGTACGGGTCTTCCGGCTTTTCCGGGTTTTCGCTGTTGGAAAGGCCGTTATGGCCGCCCGCCCGCCACGGATCTTCATAGACCACGGCCCCGAGCCATTCCTGCACCTTGCTGTAGGCGCGCAGCCATAGCGCGCGAAACGCCCGGCCGGATGAAACGATGGGGTAGTAATGCACGCCGTATTTGGAAGCGATATCGGCCAGTTTATAGGGCATGCCCGCGCCGCAGGTGATGCCGTTGATCAGGCCCTTCGCGCCTTCAAGGATGCCGTGCAGCACGCGTTCGGCGGCGCCCATTTCCCAAAGCACGTTCATGTGAATACGCCCGGCGCCGGATGCGATTTCGTGCGCGATGCGCGCCTGCGTGATGCCGCCGCGGATGGCGTAGGCGACCAGCTCTTCGTGCCGGTCCTTGCGGGTGCGGCCCTTGTAGGTTTGGGGAATAACGTTGCCGCGCTCGTCATAGCTGTCGGCGTTGACGCCGGAAAAAGTGCCGATGCCGCCCGCCGCCGCCCATGCGCCGCTGCTGCGGCCGCTGGATATGGAAATGCCCTTGCCGCCTTCAATCAGCGGCAGCACCTCGCGGCCCGACATAAGAAGTGCATTCAGTGCTTTCACGGCAAACCCCTCATTCAAAGACAAACTATAACAACGGCCGGGGGCGCTAGGCCAGTCCCATAATGGCAACGCCGCAGAAGTCCGCCTGCGCGCCCCCGCCCCGACCGGGGAAGGGGCGCGCGTAAGCGGTTAGCTCGCCTTCTTGTCTTCGCCGGTGGCCTGATCGACCGCTTTCATCGAAAGCTTGACCTTGCCGCGGTCATCGACGCCAAGAACCTTGACGCGAACCTCATCGCCTTCGTTGACGACTTCCGACACCTTGCCGACCCGGCGGTCCGCCAGTTCGGATATGTGCACGAGGCCGTCCTTGGCGCCGAGGAAGTTCACGAACGCACCGAAGTCCATGATCTTGACCACCTTGCCGGTATAGACCACGCCCACTTCGGGTTCCGCGACGATACCCTTGATCCAGTTGACGGCCGCTTCGAGCGCCTTGGCCTCGACCGCCGAAACCTTGACCGTGCCGTCATCCTCGATATCGATCTTGGCGCCGGTGGTCTCGCAAATTTCGCGAATAACCTTGCCGCCGGTCCCGATCACTTCGCGGATCTTGTCCTTCGGGATGTTCATCGACACGATACGCGGCGCGTTCTGGTTCACGCTGTCGCGTGCGCCCGTCAGCGCCTTGGCCATTTCGCCAAGGATGTGGATGCGGCCATCCTTCGCCTGATCGAGCGCGATCTTCATGATCTCCTCGGTGATCGAGGTGATCTTGATGTCCATCTGCAGCGACGTGACGCCCTTTTCGGTGCCCGCGACCTTGAAGTCCATGTCACCGAGATGATCCTCGTCGCCGAGGATGTCGGACAGCACGGCAAAGCCGCGATCTTCCTTGATCAGGCCCATGGCGATACCCGCCACCGGGCGCGTCAGCGGAACGCCGGCGTCCATCAGCGAGAGCGAGGTGCCGCACACCGTCGCCATCGAGGAAGAGCCGTTGGATTCGGTAATTTCCGAAACCACGCGCAGCGTGTAGGGGAACGCTTCCTTGCCGGGAAGCAGCGGGTGGATCGCGCGCCAGGCGAGCTTGCCGTGGCCGATTTCGCGACGCCCGGGGCTGCCCATGCGGCCGGTTTCACCGACCGAATAGGGCGGGAAGTTGTAGTGCAGCATGAAGTCTTCGCGGTATTCGCCCGCGAGCGCATCGATGATCTGCTCATCCTGCCCGGTGCCGAGCGTGGTGACGACCAGCGCCTGCGTTTCGCCGCGCGTGAACAGCGCCGAACCGTGGGTGCGGGGCAACACGCCGACCTCGGCCACGATCTGGCGCACGGTCTTGGTGTCGCGGCCGTCGATACGGCGCTTTTCGTCAAGCACGATACCGCGCACGAGGTTGTACTTCAGCTCGTCGATCTCGGTCGCGAGCGCCTGCGGGGTCGCTTCGGTATCCGGGATCGCGGCCTTGGCTTTTTCCTTGGCGGCGTCGAGCAGGGCATAGCGCTCCTGCTTCACGGTGTGCTTGTAGGCTTCCTTCAGATCGTTGCCGATCAGCGCATGCAACTTCTTTTGCAGGGCTTCGCGGTCATACGGCGCGGGCGGAACTTCGCGCGGTTCCTTGGCGCACATTTCCGCCAGCTCGATGATCATGTTGATCACGGGCTGGAATTCACGGTGACCGAACATCACGGCTTCCAGCATCTTGCCTTCCGGAAGTTCCTTGGCTTCGGATTCGACCATCAGCACGCCTTCCTGGGTGCCTGCGACCATGAGATCGAGTTCGGACGCTGTCATGTCGTCGATGGTCGGGTTCAGGATGAAGTTGCCGTCCTTGTAGCCGACGCGCGCCCCGGCGATCGGGCCGAGGAACGGAATGCCGGAGATGGTCAGGGCCGCCGAGCAGCCGATCATCGCGACGACATCCGGGTTGTTTTCAAGATCGTGGCTGAGCACGGTGGCGACCACCTGCGTATCGCAGCGGTAGCCTTCGGGGAACAGCGGGCGGATCGGCCTGTCGATCAGGCGGCTGACCAGCGTTTCGTTTTCCGAGGGGCGCCCTTCGCGCTTGAAAAAACCGCCCGGAATTTTACCGGCGGCGTAGGTCTTTTCCTGGTAATTGACGGTAAGGGGGAAGAAATCCTGTCCTTCCTTGGGTTTGCGGGCGCCGACCACGGTGCAAAGCACGGTGGTGCCGCCGAGGCTGGCTACGACCGAACCATCGGCCTGACGCGCGACTTTGCCGCTTTCCAGCACCAGCTGGCGGCCGCCCCAGTTCATTTCCTTACGATAGACTTTAAACATTGTACTCTTTCCTTCCTTTGTGAAGTCCCCGCCGCCCCTATGGCGGCAGGCCTTGTCAGCATTTTCCTTCTGACAAATTTTGGGATGCCACTGCTGGCGATAATTTTTTCCTGAAGCCGATGCGGGCGTGGCCGTTCGGCCCGCCTTCGAATTGCGTGAATTCCGTGTAGCCGTTGCGGGCATAGAAACCGGGGGCTTCGTAGCTCATGGTGGTGAGCCATACGGTGCGCGCATTATGCCGCAACGCCTCGTCCTCGATTTTCTTCATGATGCGGGTGCCCAGACCGCGCCCGCGACAGTCCTGCCTGACCCAAAGCCAGCCGACATAGGCATAGCCTTCGTCCACATAGGCCTTTGCGCCGCCCACAATGCTGCCCCACGGGCCGCGTTCGAGCACGGTGATATCTTCGTAGCTGATTGGCTTGCCTGTCTTGCGGTGCGCTTCTTCGAGCACACGCTTCGCAAGAAAGCTTCCCGCCCAGCGCGCACGCAGGCCGTGAAGAACAGTAGGGGACGATAGCGTGGCGGGCGTAAACAAGCGCCTTATTTCCTGATACCCAGCTTTTCGATCAGCGTTTCGTAACGCTTCGCGTCGATCTTCTTCAGATAATCGAGCATGCTGCGGCGGCGGCCGACCATGAGCAAAAGGCCGCGGCGGGAATGGTGATCCTTCGCGTGCTTCTGGAAGTGGCCGGTCAATTCGTTGATGCGCTCGGTCAGCAGCGCGATTTGGACCTCGGCCGAGCCCGTATCGTTGGTGCCGCGGCCGTATTCCTTGACGAGCGCCTGTTTGCGCTCCGTGTTAATCGACATCGTGTTACTCCTTCTATTGGCTGAAATTAAAACCGCGTGCCGGGTGCAGCATTCCGTCCTTGATCGTAACAAGTGCGACGGGGGTGCCGTTCTGGGTCGCCAGTGCCGTTTCCTTCCCTGCCGCGTGATCCATCACGCTGGCCATCTGGGCGTTCAACAGCACGGGTTGCCCGGTTTGCAACCGGTGCGCCTGAGCGGGCGTTAAAGCGAAAGCCGGGATGTCGTCCAGAACAGTCGCTATGCCCTTCAGGGCCGTTATGGCGCCGGTGTTATGCGACAAATCCTCAAGTTTTTCCAGTGAAATTGCATCTTCGACTGCGAACGGGCCCACACGGGTGCGCCGCAGGGCTGTAATATGGCCGTAAGTCCCTAATTTTAAAGCCAAATCCCGTGCCAAAGCCCTGATATAGGTGCCTTTGCCGCAATCCACCTCGAAATCGGCCAAATCGGGCCCGGGGGTGCCGCAGAGCCTGAAGGCATGGACCGTAACGCTGCGCTCCTGCAGCATCACATCTTCGCCCGCGCGGGCAAGGTCATAGGCCCGTTCCCCCGCCACCTTGACGGCGGAAAAGGCGGGCGGGCGCTGGCTGATGGTGCCTGTGAATGCGGGCAAGGCGGCTTCGATCTGTGCCGGCGACGGGCGTGCTTCGCTGCTGGCCGTGACCGCGCCTTCGCAATCGTCGGTGTTGCGCGCCTCGCCCCAGCGCACGGTGAAGCGATATGTTTTGTGGCTGCCCATGACATGGCCGACCAGCTTGGTCGCCTCGCCGCAGGCGATGGGCAGAATGCCTGTTGCCAGCGGATCGAGCGTGCCGCCATGCCCCGCCTTTTGCGCATTCAGCAGGCGTCGCACCTTGCCGAGCGCTTGCGTCGAGGTAAGGCCTGCGGGCTTATCAAGCACCAGCCAGCCATGGACGGGGTCGCCCTTGCGTTTTTTGCCCATGAAATTTTAATCGTCTTCGTGCGGCGCGAGATCGCGCGCCACGTCGGGCTGGTTCAGGATATCGTCGATGCGCTTGGCGTTATCGAAGGTGTCGTCGATGGCGAAACCAAGCTTCGGTACGTAGCGCAGCTTCACGGCGCGCGCGAGTTCGTGGCGGAAAAAACCGACCCTGGCATTCAGCGCTTCCACAATTTCGCTTGCAAGCCGCCCGCCGAGCGGCATGACGAAGGCGGTCGCGTTCTTCAGATCGGGGCTGACGCGCACTTCGGTCACGGTGATGGGGGTTTGGGTCATGTCCGGGGAAAGCGGAATATCGCCGCGCTGGAACACCGCCGCGAGCGCGTGGCGAAGCTCTTCGCCGACCCTGAGTTGTCGTTGGGAACGCATCATTGCCACCTGCAGGGAAAAAGCCGCGGCGCTAAAGCGACCGGGCGATCTCTTCCATCTCGAAGCATTCGATCACGTCGTTCGCTTCGATGTTGTCATAATTCTCGAATGCCATGCCGCATTCATAGCCTTCGCGTACTTCCTTCACTTCGTCCTTGATGCGCTTGAGCGTCTTGAGCGTGCCTTCATGGATCACGACGTTGTCGCGCAGCAGGCGCACGCCCGCGCCGCGCTTCACCACGCCTTCGGTCACCTTGCAGCCGGCGACCTTGCCGACCCTGGTGATGTTGAAGACCTGGAGAATCTGGGCGTTGCCGAGGAATTTTTCGCGCAGCGTGGGCGCCAGCATGCCGGTAAGCGCCTGTTTTACGTCGTCGATCACGTTATAGATGATCGAATAGTAGCGGATTTCGACACCGTCGCGCTTGGCGTGTTCGCGCGCTTGCGGATTGGCGCGCACGTTGAAGCCGATGATCATGGCTTTCGACGCGCTCGCGAGCGTGATATCGGATTCGGTGATTGCGCCCACGGCGGCATCGAGCACGCGGACCTTAACCTCATCGTTATTGGCGGAAAGCTTTTCAAGCGCGGTCTTGATCGCCTCGATCGAGCCGTGCACGTCGCCCTTGAGCAGGACGCCGAGCTCCTTGGCCTGGCCGGTCTTGATGTCTTCGAGCATCTGTTCGAGCGAGCCGCGCGCCGTTGCGGTCGCGTGTGCGCTGCGGCGCTGGCGCTGGCGGAAATCGCTGATTTCGCGCGCCCGCGCTTCGTTTTCGACCACGATGAAATCGTCGCCCGCTTGCGGCGTAGAATTAATGCCCAGCACCTCGACCGGTGTGGCGGGCCCGGCTTCCTGCACGTTGCCGCCGCGATCGTCGATCAGCGCACGCACCTTGCCCCATTCGCCGCCGGCGACGAAAATATCGCCCACGCGCAACGTGCCCTTTTGCACCAGAACGGTGGCGACGCTGCCGCGGCCCTTTTCGAGCTTGGCTTCGACCACCGCGCCTTCGGCGGCGCGGTTCGGGTTGGCCTTAAGCTCAAGGATTTCCGCCTGCAACAACAGGGTTTCGAGCAGCTTGTCGAGGTTCATGCGCGTCTTGGCCGATATTTCGACCGAAAGCACATCGCCGCCCATTTCTTCGACCTGAATATCGTGCTGCAACAAACCTTGCCGCACGCGGTCTGGGTTGGCGGCGGGAAGGTCGCACTTGTTGATGGCGACGATGATCGGAACGTTCGCTGCCTTGGCGTGGGTGATGGCTTCAATCGTTTGCGGCATGATGCCGTCATCGGCTGCGACCACCAGAACGACAATATCGGTTACGGTCGCGCCGCGCGCGCGCATTTCGGTGAAAGCGGCGTGGCCCGGCGTATCGATGAAGGTGACGCGGTCGAAACCGTGTTTCTTCTTGTCCATAATGACCTGGTAGGCGCCGATATGCTGGGTGATGCCGCCCGCTTCGCCCGCGACCACATCGGTGGTGCGCAGCGCATCGAGCAGGGAAGTTTTGCCGTGATCGACATGGCCCATGACCGTAACAATCGGCGGACGGGGCAGCAGATCGCCCGCTTCGTCTTCGATCTTAAGGCCAATTTCGACATCGGATTCGGTGACGCGCTTGATGCGATGCCCGAATTCGTTGGCGACCAGCTCGGCTGTGTCGGCATCAATCGTTTGCGTGATGGTGGCCATAACGCCAAGCTTCATGAGCGATTTGATCACGTCCGCGCCGCGCTCGGCCATGCGGCTCGCCAGTTCCTGCACCGTGATCACTTCGGGCAAAATCACATCGCGCGTAACTTTTTGGGCTTCCTGCGCATGCTGCTGGGCCTGGCGCTTTTCGCGCTGGATGCGGCGACGCATGGAGGCGACGCTATAGGTGCGTTCGCTGTCGTCGCCCGAAAGCGCCTTGGCGACGTCGATGCGGCCGGTCTGGCGGCGGTTGTCGCCGCGCCCCCGTGACGGTACGCCGCGGCGCTTGCGCGCGCCTTCATCGTCGTCTTCGCGGCCAACGCCGCGCCCGGCCATCTTGGCGGCCGCGGTTTCGCCCGCGCGGCGCGCCATGCCGTCGCGGTCGCTTTCGGTGCGGGCGCCGCTGGCGTAGCCGCGGCGCGATTCCATTTCCTGTTTGCGCTTGTCGGCTTCGGCGCGCTCCTGTTCCTGGATCTGGCGCAGCTCTTCCAGTTCGCGCTTGCGGTGCGGATCGCTTTCGGCCTCGACATCGGCGGCGGTGACGGCGGGTTCCTGGGGTTCTGCCGCCGCTTCGGGCTCTTCGGGCATGCTGCGGCGCTTTTCGCCTTCAAGGGCGGCGCCGCGCAGCGCGCGCATGCGCGCATCCCGCTCTTCCTGTGTGAGGTTGCGGCCACCCGGCGCGGCTTGTGCCGCATCGCCTGCTTCGCCGCCGCGCGCTTCCACGCCATCGCGCTTGCGCCTTACCTCGACCGCGACCGTCTTGGTGCGGCCGTGGCTGAAGCTTTGCCGGACAGAGCCGGCCTGGCCGCCGGCGCCCGGATCAACCGGCTTTTTCAGCTCCAGCTTCGGGCGATCGCCGAGACTCAGGACTTTCTTTTTTTTCTGCTCGGTCATTCTTTATGTCCCGGTTGTGGTGATTGGCGCTCATGACGCGTCTTGTTCGGACGGGGCTTCCCCATCGAACCAGTGTGCGCGGGCCGCCATAATAAGTTCATTGCCCTTGGTTTCGCTAAGCTGATCCGTGCCGAGGATCTCGCGCAGCTCGTCGCTGGCAAGGTCGCCGACATCGTCCAGCGTCTTGATTTCCTTTTCACCGAGCTTGACGGCGAATTCCACCGTCATGTGCGGCAACGCCATCACGTCATCGACCACGCCAAGCTCCTTGCGCTTGGCTTCGAGCGCGGCGGCGCGTTCCGCAAGCCATGTGCGGGCGCGCTGCTGCAGCTCTTCGGCCACTTCGGCGTCAAAGCCCTCGATTTCGGCCAACTCGTCGAGCTGCGTTTCGGCGATCTGTTCGACACGGGTGAAGCCTTCGGCCACCAGCAGATGCGCGATCACGTCATCGACCGCCAGCGCTTCGAGGAACAGCGCGGTGCGGCTGCGGACTTCTTCCTGCCTGCGTTCACTTTCTTCCTTTTCGGTCAGGATATCGATATCCCAGCCGGTCAGCATGGCCGCGAGGCGCACGTTCTGGCCGCGGCGACCGATGGCGAGCGAAAGCTGCTCGTCCGGCACAACGACATCCATGCGGTGGTTTTCTTCATCAAGCACGACCTTGGCCACTTCGGCCGGAGCCAGCGCATTGACGACGAAGGTTGCCGGGTCTTGCGACCAGGGAATGATGTCGATCTTCTCGCCCTGCAGTTCGCCGACAACGGCCTGCACGCGGCTGCCGCGCATACCGACGCAGGCGCCGACGGGGTCGATGCTGCTGTCGTTGGAAACCACGGCGATCTTGGCGCGGCTGCCCGGATCGCGGGCAACCGACTTGATCTCGATGATGCCGTCATAGATTTCCGGCACTTCCTGCGCGAACAGTTTGGCCATGAACATGGGGTGGGTGCGGGAAAGGAAAATCTGCGGACCGCGGACTTCTTCGCGCACATCGTAGATGTAGGCGCGCACGCGGTCGCCGTTTTTGAAATGTTCGCGCGGCAGGCATTCGTCGCGGCGCAGCACGCCTTCGGCGCGGCCGAGATCGACCGTGACATTGCCGTATTCCACGCGCTTGACGATGCCGTTGATAACCTCGCCGCCGCGATCCTTGTATTCTTCGTACTGGCGCTTGCGTTCGGCTTCGCGCACCTTCTGCACGATCACCTGCTTGGCGGTCTGGGCGGCGATGCGCCCGAAATCGATCGGCGGCAGATCGTCGATGATAAATTCGCCCAGCGCGGCGTCGGAACGCATCTTTTTCGCGGCCTTGAGCGGGATCTGGGTAAATTCGTTTTCGACCGGGTCGGCGACTTCGAGAAAGCGTTGCAGCTTGATATCGCCGGTCTTGCGGTCGATCGTGGCGCGGATATCGTGTTCGTGGCCGTATTTGGAGCGGCCGGCCTTCTGGATCGCCTGTTCCATCGCGATAAGCACTTCATCGCGTTCGATGGCCTTTTCGCGGGCGACGGCGTCAGCTACGTGCAACAGTTCCATTTTTTCCTCTGCTTACTTTCTGTTTCCAGCCTTGATCAAATCGTCCGTTATCACCAGCCTCGCTTTCGCGACCGCCGTCAGCGGCAACGCGATAAGGCCGAAACCTTCCACTACCATTTCAACCAGCGTGCCGCTTGCTTCTTCGCGTACGCCTTCGAGCCGGCCCTTGAAATTCTTTCGCCCCGGCTTTCCTTCGGCCACGGCGATATTCATGGGCGCCAGGGTTTCGATCTTCACCTCGCATCCTGCGAAGCGCACGAAATCCTCGCGCCGCGTCAGCGGCCTGTCGATACCGGGCGAACCAACCTCCAGCATATAGTTGCCGGGGATCACATCGCCTTCATCCAGCATCGCGCCGAGCGCGCGGCTGATCGCCGCGCAATTCTCGACCGTGACGGCGCTGCGGTCCGCCCGCTCCGCCATCACCTGCAGGGTCAACCCGGCCTGCGCCCCCATAAGCTGGAGCTGGACGAGGTCGAACCCCATCCCGGCCAGTAAGGGCCGGATCATATCCGTGAGCTGCGCGTTCGATGGCAGTGCGGTCATGATCGTTCCGGCCCCATAATTACCCCGGCAGTCTTCCCAAAGCGGCTTTTTCATAACCCTTTCCGGGGCAACAAAAAAGGCGGGCTTTTGGCCCACCTCAAAGTCAATCTATGAGAATGGGCCTTTTTATAGCGTTTTCAGGAGGGAAAGCAAGCGGAAACTATGCCGCGCGGCGGCCGTGAATTCACATAACTATTTGATATAAAACAATAATATTTTTCTCAATCCTTGTTTGCAGGCTTGTCCGCCTTTTTGTCGGCCTCAAGCTCAAACCACAAGGCGTTCAGAATGCCAAAGGCGCAAGCGAGCCCGAGGCCCAGAATCCAGCTAAAATACCACATAAGCGCGCCCTCCCTAGTAAAGCTGGTCGGATTGTTTGGTGATTTGCCCCGCCGTCACCTTGCCGCGCAGCACATGATAGACCCACGCCGTGTAAGCGAGGATGAGCGGCAGAAAAATCACGACCGACACCGTCATGATAACGAGCGTTGTCTGGCTTGAAGACGTATCCCATACCGTAAGGCTGACATCCGGGTTCAGCGATGAAGGCAGCAAAAACGGAAAGATGCTGACGCCTGCGGTGCCGATCATGCCTGCCTGCACGCACGAGCTTCCGATGAAGGCAAGCAGCGGCTTTTCCGCCCGCGCACACATAATTGCCATCGATGCGCCCGCGAAAACGAGCAGCGGCGCAGCCAGCATCCACGGCATGGCGCGATAGTTCGCCAGCCATGCGCCAGCTTCGCGCACGACATCCTTCGCGAGCGGGTCGGAAGGCCCGTCGGGAACGATGGCGCTTACGATCCTGTAGCCATCGATCCCCGTCGCGATCCACCAGCCCGCCAGCGCGAACAGCGCCATGACAAGACAGGCAAGCCAAACCGTGATGGTCCGCGCGCGTGCATCGACCGGCGTGCCCGCCTTCACATGCAGCCACGCCGCCCCCTGCAGCGCCAGCATCGCTACGCTGGCAAGGCCACACAGCAACGCGAACGGGTTCAAAAGACCGAGCAGCGTGCCGGCGTAGGTCATGCGCATGCTGTCGTCGAAGGTGAAGGGCACGCCCTGCAGGACATTGCCGACCGCAACGCCGAAGATCAATGCGGGCACGAAGCCGCCGGCGAACAGGGCGCAATCCCATACATTTCGCCATATAACGCTATCGATCTTGCCGCGAAATTTAAAGCCGACCGGACGCAGGATAAGCGCGCAAAGCGCAAGAAACATGGCGAGATAGAAGCCGGAAAAAGAAACCGCATACAGTGTCGGCCATGCCGCAAACACCGCGCCGGCGCCAAGAATAAGCCAGACCTGGTTGCCTTCCCACACCGGGCCGACCGTGTTGATGATGATGCGCCGCTCTGTATCGTTGTGGCCAAGCGCGGGTATCAGCATGGCCGAGCCCATATCGAAGCCATCCATGATCGCGAAGCCGATCAAAAGCACGCCAAGCAGAACCCACCAGATCAGGCGCAGAATTTCATAATCGAGCATGGCTTCCCCCTATGCCGCCATTTTCGGGCCCTGCCGCACCGCGCGCAGCATCAGCACGATATCCACGACCAGTAGCGTGGAATAGAATAGAACGAACCCCACCAGCGTGACCCAGACATTCCCGGCGCTGACCGACGAGGCCGAAAGGAAAGTCGGCAGCACGCCGTCGATCGTCCATGGCTGGCGGCCCATTTCAGCCACGATCCAGCCCAGCTCGGCCGCGATCCACGGCAGCGGCAAAGACCAAAGCGCAAGTTTCAGGAACCATGGATGCTTGTCGAGCCGCCGCCGGCTGGAAAGATAAAAGCCGAAAGCGAACAGCGCGATAAAATAGAAACCAAGCGCAACCATAACGCGGAAGCTCCAGAACAACACGGGGACGTTGGGCACCGTATCCCATGCGGCGCGGTCGATCTGTTCGGGCGTGGCCTTGGCCGGGTCTTCCATATAGCGTTTGAGCAGCAACGCGTAGCCGAGATCGTCACGGTAATCGTTGAACTTGCGTTGCCAGTAGCTGTCGCCTTTGTCCTTGCGCAGCGCCGCCAGCGCCTGCCATGCGACCATGCCGCGCTTGATGCGGTCTTTTGCTTGCGTGACCAGCTCGTGCACGCCCTTCACCTCGCCATCGATCGAACGCGTGGCGATAAGCCCCAGCACCCAAGGCAGCTTGATTTCGAAATGCGTGACCTTTTCTTTTTGATCGGGCAGACCGAACAGCGCGAAGCCGGCCGGCGCGGGCTCGGTGTGCCACATCGCCTCGATCGCCGCAATTTTCATCTTCTGGCTTTGGCTGGCGGTATAGCCGCTTTCATCGCCGAGCACGACGACCGAGAGCGCCGCCGCGAGACCGAAACTGAGCGCGACCGTCATGGAACGTTTGGCGAGTTCGATATGTTTTTTACGCAAAAGATACAGCGCGCTGATCGAAAGCACGAACATCGCGCCGGTGACGTAGCCGGCGCTGACGGTATGCACGAACTTCGCCTGCGCCACGGGGTTGAAGATTACGGCGGCAAAATCGGAAACTTCCATGCGCATGGTATCGACATTGAAAACCGCGCCGACAGGATTTTGCATCCATCCGTTTGCGATCAGGATCCAGAGCGCGGAAAAGTTGGTGCCGATCGCCAGCAACCAGGTGACGATAAGGTGTTGCAGGCGGCTTAGCTTGTCCCAGCCAAAGAAAAACAGCCCGACAAAGGTCGCTTCGAGGAAAAAGGCCATCAGGCCTTCGATCGCCAGCGGCGCCCCGAAAATATCGCCGACATAATGCGAATAATAGGCCCAGTTGGTGCCAAACTGGAATTCCATGGTGATGCCGGTGGCCACGCCCATGGCGAAGTTGATGCCAAACAAAAGCCCCCAGAACTTGACCATGTCGCGCCATATTGCGCGCCCCGTCATGACATAGACGCTTTCCATAATCGCGAGGATGAAGGCGAGCCCGAGCGTAAGCGGCACGAACAGGAAGTGGTACAGCGCCGTCAGCGCGAACTGGAGGCGGGAAAGATCAACGACGTCCATCAGGGGCTCCGCGGCTGCTCACGGGAAAAGAAAAGATCGCGCACCATATCCGGTTTTACATGGATTTTCGCAGGGCCAAACACGAACAGGGCGGCAAGAATGACGATAACGAATTTGACCGCCAGCAAAATCACGATATCGCGACCGATGCGGTTTCTGGGAAGCAAGGATATCTTGGCCATGCGGGCGCATGCATTTTGTTGGGCGCGAACAGGAAGCACTATGCCCGGCGCCCCCGCAAAAATCAATTCTATGCACGCTTAACAAGACTTATGCGGTCTTGTTTGCCAACATCCGGCTATGCGGTTCAGCGGCGCACGAACATATAATAGGCGGGCGCGCGGCCTTGCCGAACGGCCTTTTGTTCGTAGCGCGTTGCGGGCCAATCATCGGGCCGCGCAGGCAAAAGCCCGGCATAGCTGCCCGGCGCGGGCGTAAAGGCGTCCGCATCCTTGCCCGCCATCTGCTCGGCAAACCATTGTTGCAAACCGGGATCGTCGGTCGCGAGCCGCAATTGCGCGCCCGGCTGCATCACGCGCGCGAGCCGCGGCAGATTTTCCGGGCCGATGAAGCGTCGCCGCGCGTGGCGCTTTTTCGGCCACGGATCCGGGAACAAAACAAAACAGCGCGCGATGGACGCATCGGGCAGTTTATCGAGCAGCAGGCGCGCATCATCGGGGAAAATGCGCACATTGCGCAGACCCTGCGTATCGATATGTGCGAGCAGGCTGGCGACGCCGTTGACGAAGGGTTCGCTGCCGATCATGCCGGCGGCGGGGTTGGCGGCCGCCTGCGCCGCAAGATGTTCGCCGCCGCCGAACCCGATTTCAAGCCAGCAGGCTTCGGGCGCATGCCTGAAAATTGCGGCGGGCGTGAGCGCGCCTTCGCGCGGCAACGCAACCTGCATGGCGGGCAGCAGCGTATCGGTGAGCGTGACGCGGTGCGCCGTCAGCGGCCGTCCCTTGCGGCGGCCATAGAAAGACGGCGCGGCGGCCTGCGGACCGCCGCTTTCGCCCAGGTCTTTTATGGCTAGACCCTCAGTGCGCTTTTCAGCTTGGGCGCGAGATCCAGTTTTTCCCATGAGAAGTGCCCGTCCGCCTCGGGCTCGCGGCCGAAATGGCCGTAAGCCGCGGTTTTGGCGTAGATCGGCCGGTTGAGCTGGAGATGTTCGCGAATCGCGCGCGGGCTGAGATTGACCAGATCCTGCAGCGCCTTCACCAGTTGCTCTTCCGAAACCTTGCCGGTGTCATGCATGTTGGCATAGAGCGACAGGGGCTTGGAAACGCCGATGGCATAGGAAACCTGCAGCGTGCAACGCTCGGCGATGCCCGCGGCCACGATATTCTTGGCCAGGTAGCGCATCATGTATGCGGCCGAACGATCGACCTTGGTGGGGTCCTTGCCCGAAAACGCGCCGCCGCCATGCGGGGCTGCGCCGCCGTAAGTATCGACGATGATCTTGCGCCCGGTCAGGCCGCAATCGCCATCCGGACCGCCGATAACAAAACGGCCCGTGGGGTTCACGTAGAAGTTTTCTTCCCCGCACATCCAGCCTTCAGGCAGCGTCTTTTCGACGTGCGGACGCACGATTTCGCGCACTTCCTTCAGATCGACATTCTCGTCGTGCTGGGTGGACACCACGATCTGCGAAGCGCGGATCGGCATGCCGTTTTCATATTCCAGCGTGACCTGGCTTTTCGCGTCCGGCCCGAGCTGCGCGGCTTCGCCGCTGTGGCGGGCTTCGGCCATGCTTTGCAGGATGCGGTGCGAATAATGGATCGCGGCGGGCATGTAGGAAGGGGTTTCGCGGCAGGCGTAGCCGAACATAATGCCCTGGTCGCCCGCGCCCTCATCCTTGTCGTCGCCGGCATCGACGCCCTGCGCGATATCGCCCGATTGTGCGTGCACATGGTTTTCGACCGCGGCCCATTGCCAGTGGAAGCCCTTTTGGGCGTAGCCGATATCGCGCACGGCGGCGCGGGCCGCATCTTCCATAGCCGACGGGGGCAGCTCGGCGGCCGAGCGCATTTCGCCCGCGATCACGATGCGGTTGGTGGTGGCAAGGGTTTCGATCGCGAGGCGCGACTGCGGATCGTGCTTCAGGTACAGATCGACGATGGTATCGGAAATACGGTCGCACAGCTTATCGGGGTGGCCTTCGGAAACGGATTCGCTGGTGAAGAAAAAACGTTCTGCGTTGCTCATAATAGTATCCGGGATAAAGGTTACAGGGATGCCCGCAAGCGGCCGGATAAGACAGCACACATGGCGCGGGCGATCAAGCCCGGAAACGCCTGTTGCAGGCCGCTTTCTAACGCTTGGAAAAGATTGCCTGATTTATTGGCGGGCGGTGGCGCGGAGCTTGCCCGCATCGGCTTCGCCCGCGGCAGCGGGCAGGTTGCGCACGCGCACGCGCTTGACCCGGCTGTGATCGAGCTCGATCACGTCGAATTCCACGCCCGAGCTGTGGCGGAAGGTTTCGCCCACCTGCGGAATGCGCCCGGCGAGAATGAAAACGAGGCCGCCCAGCGTATCGATTTCCTCGCGTTCGCTTTCGGTTAAAATCGCGCCCACGCGGCCCTCGAATTCCTCGATCGGCAGCCGCGCCTCGACGATCATGGATCCGTCGCCGCGCATCATGATGCGCGGCGGCACAACTTCGTCATGTTCGTCGTTGATGTCGCCGACGATTTCCTCGACCAGATCCTCGATCGTCACGAGGCCATCGACGCCGCCGAATTCATCGACCACCATGGCCATATAATGGCGTGTGGAACGCATTTGCAGCATCAGCTTGATCGCGGGCGTGGTGGGGGCCACGAACAGAACCTGCCGCAAAAGATCGCGCACCTTGCAATCGCGGTTGTGCGCGAGGCAGTCCATCACGTCTTTCATATGGACCATGCCCAGCACGTCATCGAGCGTTTCGCGGTACACGGGGATGCGGCTGTGCTGCGTTTCGGTCATCATCGCGACCAGCTCGGCCAGCGGCGTATCGATATCGATGGCGGCGATATCGCTGCGCGGGATTTTGCAATCGGCCACCGTGCGTTCGTGCAGCTGCAAAAGATTGGCGAGCAAAAGCCGCTCGGCTGCCGGCATGCCCGTGGTTGCGCTTGGCTCCTCGATCAATTCCTCGATCGCCTCGCGCAGCTCTTCGGCGTTGGTTTTCGCGATTTTGTTGACCAGCCTGTTCCACGCGGCGGCGATGCGCGCGCGCCAACTCGGCGGTTCTTCGGGTTCCCGCAAGGGGGTATCGGTGTTTGAAGGGCCGTTCATGTTTTGCGCGCGGCTCTGGCCGGGCGCTTGCCGCGGGCCTTTTGACGTGGCCCTGCCTTGTAGGGATCGGGGAGGCCGAGAGCAGCCATGATTGAAATTTCGAGACGTTCCATTTTCCGTGCGGTCATTGCAGAGGAATGATTATAGCCAAGCAGGTGTAAAATACCATGAATGATAAGATGTGACAGGTGATTTATCAATACCTTGTGTTCTTTTTTTGCCTCAACCACTATATATTGATATCCTAGTATGATATCGCCAAGCTCAACGGGCTGCCCTTTTGGGGCAATGCGCTTGCCGGGCGCGCGGCAAAGCCGGGCCAGCTGGCGGGGGCTGAACTGGGGAAATGACAAAACATTGGTGGCTTTATCCTTGCCGCGAAAATCGTGGTTGAGCGTGCGTACGGTTTTGTCGTCCGCCAGCACGATGGTCAGGCCCGCGCCGCGCGGCAGTTTGCCTGCGGGCACCAGCTTGCCGGTTTCGCGCACGGCGGCGCGGATAGAGACGCGCAGGCGCGGGATTTTTTTCCACCCGTCATGCAGAATAAGCGTGGTCGCGTTCAATACGGGCGTTTTCCCGGCGGCGGGCTGTTTGCGCTTCATGCCGCCCGCTTATCTTCGGCCGCGCGGCAAGCGAGGCTGCTGAGCGTCGCGCCCGTGACCGTTACATCCGCAATTTGCCCGAACATTGTATCCGGCACCGTAGCATGCGCGGCCTGCATCCATGGCGTGCGGCCGAGCAACTGGCCCGGTTCCTTGCCGCGCCGGTCGAACAGCACCGGTATGGTGCGGCCCGTAAAACCTTCGTTGAATTTTTTTTGCTGTTCCTGAAGCAGCGCTTGCAGCATGTGCAGGCGTGCTTCCTTTTCCGCCTGCGGCAGCTGGCGCGGCATCGCTTCGGCGGGCGTGCCCGGGCGGGCGCTGTAGGCAAAGGAATAGGCTTGCGCGAAACCGACTTGGCGCACGAGATCGAGCGTGTCTTCAAAGTCTTTGTCGGTTTCGCCGGGGAAGCCGACGATAAAATCGGAAGACAGCGCGAGACCGGGGCTGGCGTCGCGCAACCGATTAACCGCGCGCAAATAATCTTCGCGTGTATGGCGACGGTTCATGGCCGCGAGCACGGCATCGGCTCCGCTTTGCACCGGCAGATGCAGGAAGGGCATAAGCTGCGGCAATTGCGCGTGCGCCTGCACAAGGTCATCGGTCATTTCCAGCGGGTGTGACGTGGTGTAGCGCAGCCGGGCGACGCCCGGTATTTCCGCGATACCGTGCAAAAGCCGCGCCAGCGACCAGGTTTCGGCCCCGTCGCTGCCGTGATAGGCATTGACGTTCTGCCCCAAAAGCGTGATTTCCTTCGCGCCCCGCGCGGCAAGTTGCCGCGCTTCGGCCAGCACGGCTTTGGGGGGACGCGAATATTCCGCGCCGCGCGTATAGGGAACGACGCAGAAGGTGCAGAATTTATCGCAGCCTTCCTGCACGGAAAGAAAGGCGGCGGGGCCCTGCGCGCCGGGCGCCGGCAATTGATCGAATTTCGTTTCGGCAGGAAAATCCGTGTTCAGCACGTTGCCGCGGCTGCGTTCTACGCGCGCGATCATTTCCGGCAACTGGTGATAGGTTTGCGGGCCGAACACCATTTGCACATAGGGCGCGCGGCGCTGGATTTCAGGCCCTTCGGCCTGCGCAACGCAACCCGCGACCGCGATCATCAGCTCGCGGTCGCTGCCGCTGCGCGCATTTTGTGCCGCGCGCAAACGCCCCAGTTCGGAAAACAGTTTGTCGGTCGCCTTTTCGCGGATATGGCAGGTGTTGAGGATGACGAGATCGGCGTTTTCCGCATCATCCGCCGGCGCGTAACCGAGCGGCGCGAGCACGTCGATCATGCGATTGCCGTCATACACGTTCATCTGGCAGCCCCAGTTCTTGACGTGTACGCGTTTGCGCGCAGCGCGTTCCGGGCCCGTTTGTGTTGTGCTGGTCATGACGGGGTGATTTGTGCCAAATCCGGTGCCGGCGCTGCAAGCTGTTTCTGCGCGCCCGCGCCCTGATTGGTTAACAAATGCTGCGGTTCGCGGCCGGTCAGTGCGCGCATGGCACCGCGGTTCACGGCGGTCCAGCAATAATCGCTCAGTTCCCGCCGGCGGGCGAAATTGTTGCTGGCCACCGGCTCGTGAAACTCAAGCTCCACCGTTATCTGGCCTGCCTGCAAAAGCGGCCAGACATGCTTGCCGAGCGTCATATCGCCGTACCACGCATAGATCGGGCGCAACGTGCGGCCGAGCGGGATGCCGTCGAGCGCGGTGGCGATGATCGAGACCGGCTGCACCATCACGGGCCCGTGCGCGGTCGGTTCCATCACGGTTGCGAACAGGCTGCTTTTGAACGGCAGCACGCGGTTGCCGTCGGATGTGGTGCCTTCGGGGAATAGCACGAGGTTATCGCCCTGTTCCAGCCGCGCGCGGATCGTATCGCGCTGCTTGGCAGCCAGCGCGGCCTTGCGCGTGACGAACAATGTGTCTTGCAATTCGCACAAACGGTTGATCAGCGGCCATCCTTCAATCTCGCCCTTGGCGATAAAAGACGTGCGCACCGCCGTGCTGATCAGAATGATATCGAGATAGGAAGAATGATTGCTGGTGAACAAGGTCGGCCCGTGCGTGCGCGGTGTGCCGCGCACGAGCAGCTTTACGCCGAACAGGAAACGCGCAACCCGGAAGAAGCCTTGCGCGTATCCAAGCTTCCAGCGCCGCGGCAGCGGATTGATCACGGGATAGAGGATGAGCGTGATAAGGATCAGCAGCGTCAGCCCCGCCGCGCGCAATGCGGCGCGCAGACGGGAACCATAGGCAAAGCTGTTGCTGGGCGCGGACATAGGCCGAATGTGGCGTATATTTCGGAGCCGCGCTAGCGCTTTATACCAGCGGCACGTCGCGGACCTTGCGCTCGTAATGACGCAAATAACGGTCGGTCAGCAGATCGGTTTTGACGATGATGCACACGTCGGTGGTGTTGAACTGGGTATCGACCACCGCGCCGTCGCCCACATAGCCGCCGACGCGCAAATAACCCTTGATCAGCGGCGGCAGGTTGTTGGCACCCGAGCGCGGATCGAGCTTCAGGTCATCGGCCATGGTCGAAGCGTCAAACGCTTCGGGCGGCAGGATACGCATGTTGACATACCGTTCCGGCAACGCCTTGGGGCGGATACCCGGCGGCGCGAGGTGATGGTAATGCAGATAGGAAAGCGCGGCGGCGTGCTGTTGCGGATCGGTGCCCGGAAAGCTGGCGCAGCCGAACATGATGGCGATATCGTACTGGAATACGTAAGCCGCAAGGCCGCGCCACATCAGCTGCATGATCGGGCGGCTGCGATATTCGGTGGCGACGCAGGACCGGCCAAGTTCAAGAATTTCGCCGGGATAGGAAACCAGCTTGCCGATATCGTACTCATCGCTTGAATAGAATTTGCCGTATTTGTCGGCGTGGCAGCGGCGCACGAGGCGATAGGTGCCGATGATGGCTTCATCGCCCTTCTTTGCGGTATCGAGCACGAGGAGGTGATCGCAGAAATTATCGAGATCGTCGAAATCGCGCTTCGCGGCCGCCATTTCCGGACTCGCTTCCGCATGCATCTCTTCGTAGAAAACTTTATAGCGCAAACGCTGCGCGACCTCGATCTCATGCTTGTCGTGCGCGAGCCGGACAAGCAACGTGCCGAGGCGGAGATCGGCGCTTTTCACGCTTTCGGAATGGTCGGGGTTGCCCATTAGCTGAACTGTCCTTTCACAGCGGCCTTCTGTCGCGAAGGCCAGCGGGACGAATCGTCCACAAAATTACCATACAGGCCCGCCGGATTTCCACCCCAAATCATACAGAAATTGCCTTATTCAATGGTTAATATATTGATTTATATGGGTTTATTAAGTTCACATGCCAGCATCAGCGCATCCACAACCACCGCGCCGCGCTTGTAATAGCCGCGCCGCGCGCCGATGTCGGCAAAACCCGTATCGCGGTACAGCGCCTGCGCCGCCGGGTTATCGGCCGCAACTTCAAGCAAAATACGCGCAGCCCCTGCGGCACGCGCCTCGTCCACCGCAAGTTGCACGAGCCTTCGCCCAAAGCCGCGCCGCTGATAGCGCGGCAATACGGCGATGGTCAGAATCTCGGCTTCGCCGCCCGCAGCCTGGCAAAGCACGAAGCCGGCGGGCATAGCCTCGCAGCGCAACAGGAAACCGAAACGCGCGGGTGCCGCAAGCGCGCCCGTGAAGGCTTCAACCGGCCAGGCTTCCTTGCCGAAAGATTCGCGGTGCATCGCGGCCAGCAGCCACGCATCGGTGGGTGCGATATCGCGCACGTCCGGCGACGGCCCCTGTTCCGGCGCGGCGTCTCTCATGCTGTGCTCTCCGCCGCGCCGGTCCATACCGGGCCGCAGCTGACATCGGGCGGGCGAATATAGAGCGGCAACGGCGACCATTCATCGCCGGGTTTGCCTGCGCCCGCTGCCAGCGCGGCGGCACAGGCCGCTTCGCTTTCCGGCAGCGCGGCGATGGTATGCGCGGGCGCGGCAATGGCTTGCAGCAGCGCGCCGTTATCCCCGGCAAGCGCGAGCGGCTGTCCGGCAAAGCGCGCGCGCAAATTTTCTGCCGTCGCCATAAAAGCTTCGCCCGCCGCAACGCCATCCGCGCCGAACAGGCGACAGAAAAGCTCGTCGCGCTTGCTGTCGATCACGACCAAAAGCGGCTTGCCGGGCGGGCGGGCGGCCCGTGCGCGATAAAGCGCGAAGCGCGAAACCCCGAACACAGGCTTGTTCGCGCCCGCGCCGAGCCCGCAAGCGGCGGCAAGGCCGATGCGTATGCCCGTGAAGCTTCCGGGCCCGCGCGTAGCGGCGATACGATCAAGCGCGCCGATCGGTTGCCCGGCTTCCCGCAACAATTCGAGCACGAGCGGTATAAGCCGCGCATCTTGCCCGCGCGGCATGTCTTCCCGCTTCGCGGCAATCACCGTGCCGCCATTTTCCGCCCCCTGCCGGAGCGCGGCGGAACAGGCTGCACCCGCCGTATCGATCGCCAGTACAAGCATCACATGCCGTTCGAATATTTCCGGTAATCAATACCATCGCTTGCGCGTACGGGTTTGAGCGCGGCAGCGTAGGAAAGCAAAAGTTTCAGCGTATAGACGGCGCGTTCGCGCAAATAGGCATCATCGCTTCCCGCCGGTTCGTCGCCCACAAGCATTTTGGCGGCATCGCGCACGATCAGATGTTCGGGGATGTAAAGGATGCGGCTGTTTTTATAACTGCTTTCCCGCAATTCGCTGACGGGATAAGCGCCGCCGCGGCTGGCGGAAACCCCGACGATCAGCGCGGGCTTGTGGCCCACATCCTGCGGTTTGCAGTAAAGAAAAAAGTTCTTGAGCCCGGCGGGCGCCATGCCGTGCCATTCCGGGCTGACAATAACGAACCCGTCGCTTGCCCGCAGCGTTTCTGCATACGGGGCCCACTGCGCCGCCAGCGCGCTGCCTGCATCCCCGACGCTTTCATCCCACAGCGGCAGCGGGTTGCCCGCAAGGTCAATGACGGCGCCGGTTGCGCCGATTGCGCCAAGCTTGCCTTGCAGCCAGCGCGCGATGCGGCCCGATTGTCCGTTGGGCCGGTGGCTTCCGCTGACGATGGCGATTTGCATGCGATGCGCTACTGCGCCTGCCGGACTTCGGCGATTTCCGGAATGTAATGCTTCAGCATGTTTTCGATGCCGGCCTTGAGCGTAGCGGCCGAGCTTGGGCAGCCCGCGCAAGCGCCCTGCATATGCAGATAGACGATGCCGTCTTCGAACCTGTCGAACACGATATCGCCGCCGTCCTGCGCCACGGCCGGGCGCACCTTGTGATCGAGCAGTTCGCGGATCTGTTGCACGATCTCGCTTTCGTCATCTCCGCCCGCCGGGGCCGGGGCGGCGGCCGTATCGTTCATGACGGCGCGGCCTGCCGTGAAATGATCCATGATCGCGGCCAGCACAAGCGGCTTCAGCGCGGTCCAGCCGCTGGCGGCGCTTTTCGTCACGGTGATAAAATCGCGCGCGAGGAAAACGCCTTCAACCCCTTCAAGCGCAAACAGGGCTTTCGCGAGCGGGGAGGCGGTTTCGGCCGCCGCCGCATCGCGAAAATCGGCGGTGCCGCTTTCCAGGACGGCACGACCGGGCAGGAATTTAAGCGTCGCCGGGTTCGGCGTGTCTTCGGTTTGTATGAACATGGCGGCTCCCCTTGCTGGCCCCGATTATAGCGGGCCCGGGCACTATATGGGAAGCGCTTGCGGAAACTTCAATGCGTTTACAGCTTTGCGGCACTTACATTATCGCCCTTGACTGCGAAAAACTGGGCCCGCTGCGCCAGCGGCGCGAACAGGGAAGCATCCGTGCCCGTGATCCAGAACTGCCCGTGCAGCGCGACCAGGTTGTCATAAAGCGCTTCGCGGTGCGCCTCGTCGAGATGGGAGGCGATATCGTCAAGCAGCAAAAGCGGCGCGCAGCCGCGCCAGCGCGCCAGCAGCCGGGCATGGCCGAGCACGATGCGGATCAGCAGCATTTTCTGTTCGCCGGTCGAACATAAATCGGCCGGCTGATCCTTGCCCGCATGCTTTACCGCAAGATCGCTGCGATGCGGGCCGGTGGCGCAGCTGTCGTTTTTTCTATCGTCCTCGCGCCCGGCCGCGAGCCGCGCGCGCAACGTGTCTTCGACCGTCAGCGCTGCTTGCGTATCGAGCAGGCTTTCGGCCAGCCCTTCGAGCGCGAGCTGCACGTGCGGAAACGGCCCGTCGCCTTCGTTGACGACAAGACCGAGCTGTTCGACCATTTGTTTGCGCGCCGCCGCGATCGCCACGCCGGTGCGCGCAAGATCGTCCTCGAGCGCGCCAAGCCATGCCGGGTCCGGCCCGCCTTCGCGGATCAGGCGCATGCGTTCGCGCAAGGATTGTTCATAGCGGTTCACGCGCCCGGCATGGGCTGGATCGAAACCGAACACGAGGCGATCGAGGAATTTGCGCCGCGCCCCCGGGCCTTCCACCAGCACGCGGTCCATTTCCGGGGTCAGCCACACGAGCGCGATCGCTTCGCTGAGCGCCGCCTGGCTTTTCGCCGGTTTGCCGTCGATGCGGACCACGCGCCGGTCGCGCGCGGGCGCGGCGGGGTCGAGCCCGGTTGCAATGGTCGTGAAGCCGTCGCGCGTTTCCGCCTCGGCCGCAATTGCCCACGGCGCGTTGCTTTTGTGCGATTGCAGTTCGGTCATCGCCGCCCGGCGCATGCCGCGGCCGGGGGCCAGCATCGAAAGCGCTTCAAGAATGTTGGTTTTGCCGCTGCCGTTCGCGCCCGTCAGCACGACGGGGCCGGGGGCCAGTTCCATGCGCATATCGATATAGTTGCGGAACGCCGTCAGCGACAGGCGGCGTATTTGCGTTGCGGCGGCGGGTGCGGCAACCGTTTTCGCGGCGCCCACAGCGCTCACACCCGCATCGGCATGATCACGTAAAGCGCCGATGTATCGGCCACATCCTGCACGATCACGGGCGCGGCGGCGTCGGCCAGAAGGAAGCTGGCGCCATCGCCTTCGATCTGCTGCGTTACGTCAAGCAGGTAGCGGGCGTTGAAGCCGATCTCGAGCAGGCTGCCGTCATATTGCACTTCGATCTCTTCGCTGGCGCTGCCGGCTTCCGGGCTGTTGGCGGAAAGCGTCAGATGGCCGGGGCTGAGGCTTAGCTTCACGGCGCGTGATTTTTCCGTGGCGATGGTGGCGACGCGGTCAACTGCGGCGGCGAACGCGCGCGCATCGGCTTGCAGCAACTTGTCGTTGTTGGCGGGGATCACGCGCTCGTAATCGGGGAAGGTGCCATCGACCAGCTTGGAAGTAATGATGGTATCGTTGACGGCGAAGCGGATCTTGCTGTCGGAAAGCGCGACCTCGACATTGCCTTGCGTTTCATCGAGCAGCTTGCGGACTTCCTGCACGGTCTTGCGCGGGATGATGATGCCGGGCATGCTTTTGACGCCGGAAGGCGCCGGCATTTCCACGCGCGCGAGGCGGTGGCCATCGGTCGCGACCGCGCGCAGCACGTCGATGTTGCTGCCGCCCTGTTTGGTTTTTGCCGCATGCAGATAAATGCCGCTGAGATAGTAGCGGGTTTCCTCGGTCGAGATCGCGAAGCGGGTTTTATCGATCAGCGCGCGCAAATCGCCGGCGGAAAGCGAAAATTTGTGCTTCAGGTCGCCTTCCGACATTTGCGGAAAATCTTCGACCGGCAAACAGCCGAGCTTGAAGTGGGAGCGGCCGGAAGTGAGCGTAAGCTGGTTGGTGTTGGTGGCATTCATTTCGACCTGCGCGCCTTCGGGCAGCTTGCGCACGATGTCATAGAGCGTATGCGCGGGCGCGGTCACCGCGCCGGTGCCGCGCGGCGCATCTTCGCTCGCGACGCTTTCGACGATCTCGAGATCCATATCGGTGGCGGTGAAGCTGACCTGCCCGCCGCTGGCGCGGATCAGGACGTTCGCGAGAATGGGAATCGTGTTGCGCCGTTCGACCACGCTTTGCACATGGCTGAGGCTCTTGAGCAGGGCGGAACGGTCGAGCGTGATTTTCATGGTGCGCGTTTGGTTGAAATGGTGGTTAAACCCTCAAGAATCATACAGTTCCAACGGGATAGCAGAGTTTTCCTTGTATCGCCAGTGGGGGCGGCCTCGGTCCGGCCCGGCGCACCAAACAGATTTTGTGCCGCCGGGACAGGGTCTTCAGGCAAGCTTAACCAAACGAAGCGAAAAAGCCATAGAAATCATACCTATGCCGGGGCCGTCCATTTAGCCCTTCCAGCCAATTAAGCCGCCATTAATGATGCCTTGCTAGCCTGTAAGGGCAGCATTAAAGGCGCGCAATATTGCGTTTGAAGCATTTTATTCAAGGGTATTTTTTGATGCGTTATTTTGCCGGGATCCTGTGCATTGCCGTCCTTGCGTTCTTTTGCGCCGCGCCGGCGTATGCCTCCAACAGCTGCGCCAACCGTAATTATGAATTGCAGGGTGATGCGCGCTGCGGCGATAAAGATCCACGGCCACCCGAAAATGCTTCCGCCGTTTTTCCGGGCGTGTCCGACCGCGCGTTGCGCGCTTATGATGATTGCGTCTTTATAGACAACGATTCGGATAAGACATACTTCATCCCGCTTGGCAGCAAACGCGAATGGGACAGTTTTCGCATCCATAAGCCCAGCAAGGTGTATATCCACGATCTCTGTACCAGCGACAATTCGGCGATCACCGTTTGCGACAAAAAGATATCCCCGCCCATTACCCGCAACGCGCATACTTTCACCGCCACGATCGATGACCGCACCGAAACATATAAGTGCGAAGCCGGTCCGGGCTGTACCGCGAAGTGGACGCTCGTTTCCTCGAGCGGCGCGTGTAAAACCCCCGTTGACGGTACATGCGGTTCGTCAAATGGCGTGACCGCTTCAAGCAAGCCCACAACCGGTCTTTGCAGCGAAGGCACGGCTTCGGCCGTATCGGGCAACGGTCCGTGGTTGTGGAGTTGCGCCGGCAAGGATGGCGGTTCAAGCGTAAGTTGCGCCGCCGGCAAGGTTCCGCCGGTCAACGGCGCGTGCGGCGCCTCGCACGGTAAATCGCTTGCCAGCGCACCCACGGGCAGCCTTTGTGCTGCGGGTACGGCCTCGGGCGTTTCGGGCAGCGGCCCGTGGAACTGGAGTTGTGCGGGCAGCGATGGCGGCAGCAATGCGAGCTGCGCCGCCGCGAAGGAAGCCGGACAGGTTGTTAAATTGTCCGCAGGCGGCGGCGGGCTCATTCAGTGGGGCGGCTACCAAAACACCAGCGTTGCCGGCTTCAACTGGGATAACGCGATGCATGTGTGCGCCGCCGCGGGCTATGAATATATCGTGGCCGCGCGCGGCCGTAACGGCCGCGGCGACTGCAGCAGCTGTGGATGGACCCTTTGGAGCAATCCGGGCCATCCGCCGGTTGCACAGTTGCCCAACTACAAGATCCCGGCTGCCAACAGCGGCAAGTGGTCTGTGCGCGGACAGGGTAGCTGGTCGAGCGCGAGTGAACTTAATAATGTCTGGTGTTCCAGCAGCCCCGGCCAGCGCGTTCCGCCGGATTGCAAAGGCGGCGTGCAAACTGCCTATATACAAAAAGAGGTAACGCCGGAAATTTGTACACGCAAATGTGTGCGCTGCGCCACGACCTGCACACCGCCTGTGTATGTGAATGTCCCCGTGACGATGAACCTGCCGGACGGCTATTGGTCGGATTACAGTTACGGCTTGCCGATCACGACCGTTCATCCGAACGATAACCGTGCGATCCATTGGGGCGCCGACGATTACGGGGTTGCGGCTGTGTACTACACGAAAAGCAGCCTTG
>WGMR01000010.1 GCA_016124955.1 Alphaproteobacteria bacterium
GCGATTTTATGCTCGCTTGCTAGCCGGGGGCAGTGTGGCTACAACAACCGCCTTCCGGCCCCTCGTCCCCTTCGTCTAGAGGCCCAGGACATCGCCCTCTCACGGCGACAACACGGGTTCGAATCCCGTAGGGGACGCCATCAATCGCCTTGAGTGAAATCGCGGATTACGCCCGCGCGACGCGGCCGCGATTTTACGGCCTGAATAATAAGGGAGCCGCCAAGATAAACGGCGACGGGCGCCGTGAGCGTTATTGCGGTTACGACGAATCCGGTTGGATCCACAGACCAGCCGAGCGCGCGCATGGCGCTCGGTACGGCATACTGCCGTATAATTCCCCCGCCCAGGACCTGGCTGTAATACGCGCCAATATCAATAAATGTTCCGGTCTCCGCCGCAACAGCGATGAAGGCCATGACGTTACTGAATGAAATATCATGCTTGCCCATGGCATTTGTGTTGCCGCTACCAAGAAATAGACTCATGAATGTCTCCGAATATGTATGAGACAAGAAAAGAACGATGAACCCTGCAATGTGAAATGTACGGGAATAATAATTTGCCATCGGCTTGAAAAAAACAAGAAGTGATGAAGCAAGAATATTGTTTATTATGATTTTTTGCAGCGCAACAAGTTAACCATGACACCGCGTTCATGCGTGAATGCTTTGACGATGGAAGCAAACGGCCTGTAAGCGGCGGCGATACTATGCGCCCGGGCCGCCTCGCGCGGCCGTTTTGCCTATGCGCATACTGCATAGCGCCTTGCGGATGGCCTTTGCCTTGTGCGGCGCATGCTTGACTTCCTGCAATATAAAATCGTGGGGATATCGGCTGCCTTGCCCAAGCTCGACCGCTGTAATTACGAAGGATGAGGGAGCGTTTCTGTGCCCTTTGGGCCAGCTTGCCAGCTGCGCGGTTTTGGGCACGACGAGCTTCCATGACGTGCCGCCGCCGAATTCGCTGGAACAATAGCCGCCGTTATCGATCAATGTACCTGCTTCGCGCGCGGCAGCCATGAAGCACATTATATTGGCGAACGAGATGCCGCGCTCGCTCATTGCGCGCGTATTGCCATCGCCCGTAATAATCGCCATCGCGGTTCCCCGAGAAAAAATCAGTGGCGGCGCAAGAAAATAACTGGCGGGGTGAACCCCCTAATACGTACCTGCTATCTTTTATAATACATGATGGGGTATGGCAACGATTCTTGCCGTGCTTGTCACAAATGGCTGTTTAACAGGAAATGCGCACCGATTGCCGCAGCGTAGCCCAGCATGATCACCGGCGTCCACTTCAGGTGGCTGGAAAAAGTATAATAGCCGCGCGCGGTGCCCATCAGCGCGACGCCGGCCGCCGAACCAATGGAAAACAGGCTGCCGCCCACGCCGGTCGTCAGGGTGATCAGCAGCCATTGAAAATGCGGCATATCCGGATCCATGGTCAGCACGGCGAACATGACGGGGATGTTGTCGATCACGGCGGAGACGAGGCCGAGCACAATGTTGGCCGCACTCGCGCCCCAACCCAGATACATGGTTTGCGAGGCCAGCTCCATGTAGCCGAGGAAAGAAAGGCCGCCGATACTGAAGATCACGCCAAAGAAGAACAGCAACGTATCCCATTCGGCGGATGCGACCAGTTCGAGCACGTCGAAATCCCTGTCTTTTGGTTTCGTCGTGCGCAGCACATAGGCCACCATCATCAGCAGTGACAAGCCGACCATCATGCCGAGGAAAGGCGGCAACCCAAGCACCTGTTCAAAGCATACGGCGAGGGCGATGGTAAACAGGCCGAGAAAAATAATAAGACGCGCGCCGCGCTTGAGCGATATTTTTTCTTCCAGTTTGGCCGGCATGCTTCTCGGCACAAACACGCTCATGATTGCGGCGGGAACCAGAAAACAGGCAACCGAAGGCAGGAACAGTGCGAAGAATTCAAAGAAATCGACCTTGCCGGCCTGCCATACCATCAGGGTCGTGATATCGCCGAACGGGCTGAAGGCGCCGCCGGCATTGGCGGCGCAAACAACGTTGACGCAGGCAAGGGCGATAAATTTTTTATTCTGGGCGCCGACCGCCATGATGACGGCTCCGAGCACCAGCGCGGTGGTGAGGTTGTCGGCGATGGGGGAAAGTATGAAGGCAAGTGTGCCCGTAACCCAGAAAAGCTGCCGCAGGTTCAGCCCCGAACGCACCAGTTTGGCGCGCAATACGGCAAAGACCTGTCTATCCTGTAACGCGCTTATATATGTCATGGCCGCGAGCAGGAAGAGCAACAAGCTACCGAATTCGTGCAAGCCATGAAAAACCGCTTCGTGCAGCGTGTGGTGATCGATGTTGTAGGAAGGCGCGATGAAGCCGATTGTGATCCAGATAATGCCTGTGCCCAGCATCACCGGCTTGGATTTCCGCAGATCGATCGCTTCTTCGAACAGCACCGCCGTGTAGGAAAGCAGAAAAACCGCGATACAGAACAGCCCCGCCCAATGGAACGGCGAAATGCCCATGGTGACGGCTTTCGCAGTTTCGGAGGCCATGGCTTCCGGTGAAGCCAGCAGCAAGAAAAACGCAAGCGCGGCGGATATTCGTTTCATAGGCTCATGCAGGTTGATGTTAGGGGAAGAATTGACCAAACTGGCAGCTGATTCGAACTGTAACAAGAAAGAGCGGAATAATGAAATTTATCGCCCTGGCACTTGTTGCTTTGCTTGCCGCTTGCGCGGGCGCGGATTCCATTGCCGTCGGCCGCACACCTGCGATGGCGACCGTTTGCCAATCATCGAACGACAGCTGGCAGGATGTGCTGGATGTGGCGCAGGAGGAATGCGAACATTACGCCCGGTCCGCCCAGTTCCTTTCGCGCGACGGGGATTGCGCGACCGCGACAGGAGTTGGCGGCAGAGGCCTGAGCGGCACCGCCATCCATTTCAAATGTATCAGGAATTAGCCGGTTTCGGGCATACTTGCCTCAACGGGGCCCGGATAGTATCAACATGCGGGTTCCAACATAGCCGAAACGCATGAAAATGTTCCTCTGGGTCATTGTCGCCGTCATCGTTGCCGCCTTCGTGGCGTTTGCCGCCGCCAACGGCTGGCACATTGCGGGCGATGGCACGCCGGTTCGTGCCAACAAGATATTGAAGAAAAACCGGCTGGAGCAGGGCGGTTTCAATCCGCCCGGCGCGGACGATGCGGCGCCGGGCGATACGCAGGAAAAACCATGACCGAAAAAATCGCCATTATCGGCCTTGGCTATGTCGGGCTTCCGCTTGCCGTGGCGCTTGCGCGCGTGTTCGACGACGTGATCGGCTTTGATATCGACCCGGCGCGCGTGAAGGCGCTGAAGGCGGGCAACGACTGGACCGACGAAGTTGACGGCAGCGATCTGAAGGGCAGCCGCATCATGCTGACGCATGACCCGGCCGCGCTGCGTGATTGCACCTTTTATATTGTCACGGTGCCGACCCCGATTGACGACGCCAAGCGGCCCGATCTTACGCCCGTGCTCGGGGCATGCCGCACGATAGGCGAGGCGCTGGCGGGAAGCGCGCGTGGCGCGCAAAAACCCGTGATCGTGTTTGAATCGACCGTATGGCCCGGCCTGACGGAAGATATTTGCGGGCCCGAGATCGAAAAAATTTCGGGCCGCAAGCACGGCGCGGATTTTACGCTCGGTTATTCGCCCGAACGCATCAATCCGGGCGACAAACAGCACCGGCTGGAAACCATTACCAAGATCATCGCGGCGGAAGACGCCGAAAGCCTCGCGCGGCTTGAAGCCGTGTATGGCGGGATCATTGCGGCTGGGCTGCACAAGGCGCAGAACATTCGCGTTGCCGAAGCCGCCAAGGTGCTTGAGAACACGCAGCGCGATCTGAATGTCGCGCTGATGAACGAGCTGGCGCTGATCTGCGACCGCTTGTCGATCCGCACCGCCGATGTTCTGGCGGCGGCGGGCACAAAATGGAATTTCATGAAATTCACGCCCGGCCTTGTGGGCGGTCATTGCATCGGCGTCGATCCCTATTACCTGACGACGCGCGCGGAAGAGCTTGGTTATCACCCCCAGGTCATTCTTGCCGGGCGACGCATCAACGACAACATGCCGGTGTTCATCGCGCAGCGGATCGTGCAGCTTGTGGGCAAGAAAAAGGCCCGCATCGGCATTCTCGGGCTCACATTCAAGGAAAACGTGCATGATCTGCGCAACAGCCGCGTGCCCGATATGGTGCATGCGCTCGCTCAGGCGGGCTGCGAGGTTATGGTGCACGACCCGATGGCGGATGCCGCGCAGGCCGTCCGCGAATACAAGCTCGAGCTGGCGGACAAGGCGGCGCTGACCGACCTTGATGCGCTCGTGCTGGCTGTGCCGCACCGGCAAGTGATGGCGGATACCGCCATGTGGCTCGGGCGCGTGCAGGCCGGCGGCGTGGTTGCCGATATCAAATCGGTGCTGGAACCCGCATCTATCCCCGCGCAATTACGTTACTGGAGCCTTTAGCTCATGGCGATCCTTGTCACCGGCGCGGCGGGCTTTATCGGCACCCATGTGTGCCATGCCTTGCTGGCGCGCGGGGACAAGGTCTTGGGTGTTGACAATCTGAACGATTATTACGACGTGCAGCTTAAGCACGCGCGGCTCGGCCAGCTTGAAAGGCAAGCGGGTTTTGTGTTCGCCAAGATCGATATCGCCGACCGCGAAGCGATGGAAGCTTTCGGCCAGCGTTATGGTGATGCGATCGACGGCATTATTCATCTGGCGGCGCAAGCAGGCGTGCGTTATTCGGTGACGCACCCCTACGCCTATATCGAAGCCAATGTCATGGGGCATATGGTGATGCTTGAGCTGGCGCGGCATTTGCCCAAGCTGCGGCATCTTGTGTATGCCAGTTCGTCTTCCGTCTATGGCGGCAACAGCAAGGTTCCGTTCGCGGTCGGCGACCCGGCCGACAACCCGGTTTCGCTTTATGCCGCGACCAAGCGCGCGGACGAACTGTTCAGCCAGGCCTATCACCACCTGTTCAACATTCCCGTCACCGGCTTGCGCTTTTTCACGGTTTATGGCCCGTGGGGCCGCCCGGACATGGCCGCATATCTGTTCGCACGCGCCATGCTGGCGGGCGAACCGATCAAGGTTTTCAATCACGGCAAGATGAAGCGCGATTTTACCTATATCGATGATGCGGTGAAGGGTGTGCTGGCGGCTTATGATCGCGCGCCGCAAGGCCACAAGATTTATAATATCGGCAACGCGCATGCCGAAAACTTGATGGACTTTATCGCGCTGATGGAAGATGCGCTTGGGGTCAAGGCAAAGACGGATTTCCAGCCGATGCAGCCCGGCGACGTGGCCGAAACCTTCGCCGACATTGCCGAAAGCCGCCGCGACCTCGGTTTCACGCCCAAAACCGCGATCAGCGAGGGCATTCCCCGCTTCGCGGCCTGGTACCGGGAATATCACAAGGTTTGATCAAGCGAGATCAAGCATCACCGGCACGTGGTCGCTTGGTTGCTGCCAGCCGCGCGCTTCGCGCAATACGTGGATGCGCTTCATGCCGTCCGCCAGACCGGGCGTGACCCAGATGTGATCGAGCCGGCGGCCGCGATCGGATTTTTTCCAATCCTGCGCGCGGTAGCTCCACCACGAATAAAGCTTTTCTTCCGGCGGCACGAAGTGGCGCATGGCATCGACCCAGCCGTGTGATTTTTGCATATTTTCCAGCCGTTCGATCTCGGCCGGGGTATGGGAAACAATGCCGCGCATTTGTTTGTGCGACCAGACGTCATGCTCCTGCGGCGCGATATTCAGATCGCCAACCAGAATTTTTTGCACGGTCTTTTTCTGCTTCTTCCACCATGCCGCCTGCTGTTCCACGAACTGCAGCTTGTGGGCGAATTTGTCGTTGGCTTCCGGGTCGGGGATATCGCCGCCCGCGGGCACATAAACGCAATGCACTTCCGTGCCGCCGGGCAGTGTGGCCACGATATGCCGCCTGTCTTCCTTGCCGCACCAGTGCTTCGCGCCGGTTTTGCCGAGCGGCAGGCGCGAAAGTATGGCGACGCCGTTATAGCTTTTCATGCCGTGCACATGGCGGTGCTTGTAGCCTTTGGCCAGCAAGGGCGCGTGCGGGAAAGCATCGTCAACCACCTTGGTTTCCTGCAGGCAAATGACATCCGGCTTGTGTTCGTCGATCAGCCGCAGCAAAAGCGGCATACGAAGACGGACGGAATTGATGTTCCAAGTGCAGATGCGCATGATAGGAAAGGGCCATGGTTGTGGTTAACAGCAATTGCATAGCAGGTTCGGGCCGCCGTTTGAACGCGGTAATAGGGTTAATGGCAAGCCGGTTTTTGCGATGATTTTTGCTGCAATTTCTGCGGACCTGCTTTATAACGCCCGGCTATTGAGTAAGGAGAGATTACTGTGACAGACCATTACATTCCGTTCAGCCATCATTTTGCCCCCTACATTGCGGATGTTCGTCATCGCTTGATCAGCTTTCCATCCGGCCACAGGCGCGTGGCCTGTTTTTCTGTGCGGGTGGGTCCGCATAAGCTTCTGATGGGCGTTCCATATGCGGAAGCAAGTGGCGGGCGATATGGGCAGATCAGCGTGCCCGAAGCCGCCGCCCGGTTTGGTTTAACGCTTGCGCCGGACGGCCGGACTGCCTGCCGCCTAACCGAGGTTGCCGAGGCCGATGACAAGAAAATCGCTGCGCTTCGCAAAACCGTCAGCGAATTTGATTATGTGATGACCCGGCTTGAAAGCAAGGCCGCCAAACAAGGCGATCAGCTTGAACGGCAAGCCACCCGTTTCAGAGACGATCTTCAGGCCGGCAACGGGGCCACCATGCTTGCTCACCTTGATACGCCCGGTATCGCCAACGCACACATAACGCCGGAGGAACGGCGGGCGGGGTTTACACTGGCCGCGCGCTATTGGTGCGGACAAGTCCAGATGAAAAGTGCGTCGCCTCAGCGGGTTAAAAGCTGCATGCGTGAACTGAAACGCGCGCAAGCCGGGCTTGCGGCAGTTCCGCAACCGAGGCAAGGCGGTTAAACCGCGGTTACTGTAACTTTCCCGGCTTGCCGAAATTCGGCGGCCGGTAAACGAAGGTCCCGGATGGAAAATCGACCCCGCTGCGCAGATCTTGCAGCGCTACGGTGGTGACGCGGCCTTCCGCATCCTCAACCTTCCATTGCCGCAACAGGAAGGGGCTTTCTTCGAACATCAAGGTCATTGCGCCTTGTTCCGGGTCATCGCTTTCCACCATGGTGATGGAAAGCGAAGAAGCCGTACGCGTGACTTTTGTGACCGTAATATCGCCCGAAAACTTGATGTCGTCGCGCAATATGACGTTCGCGAGGCTGTAGCTGATGGGGATGCTGGTGTTTTGCTGCATCTCGCTATCCCACATATTCACGAAATCCCCGTCGGCAACGATGAAGTCCTGCGAAGGCGGATCGTACACGAGCCGCATTTTCCCGGGGCGGCTGAGCTTGAAGGTACCGGTTACGGTCGCGCCGCTATCGGCGATCTGCACGAAATTAGCGGAAAGCGTGCGCATGGCATCGAGCCAGCTTTCGGCCCGGGCAATATCCGCCTTGTCCGTATCCGAAAGCGGCGGCGCTTCGAACGCGAAGGCGGCGGCGGGGAAAAACAGGGTGAGGGCAAACAAACAACGCGCCAGTATCATGGGTAATATATAGACGCCCATGATGGCGAAAGCTAGGCGAAGTTAGATTGTGTATGTTCTTGTGCGCCGGCCCGGATGTAACGCCAGAATTGTTCTGGAAGATGGCCTTGAAGCAAAACTAACCAAGGAGCTTGCTTCGTCACCATGTTCCCCGCCCGGTTGCGTGATGTCCCAGTCAGGGCTGTCTTCATTGATGGGCCTCTCTGCTTCATTGTCGTTTGCGGGCGTGCCGGGACTTGCCATGTTGATATCTTCAATTGGTTTTTATTAATCCGTGAATGTTGGGTATGGTGCATAATAGTGGAATAAAATGTCAATTCATATCATTTTCACGAAATAAAATTTTGTGCAACGCACAAAATCTTCGTTAATTCACTTATAGCTCAATTAGTTGTAATCCTCGCCCGGGTCGCGGCCGAACACTTCGCGCTTGCCCACATGGTTGGCGGGGCTGATCACGCCCTCTTTTTCCATGCGCTCGATCAGCGTGGCGGCCTTGTTGTAGCCGACCTGGAAGTGTCGCTGAATGAAGCTGGTCGATGCCTTGCGCTCGCGCAGCACGAGATCGACCGCGCGGTCGTACATCTCGTCGCCCGAACCGCCGCTCCCGCCGCCCATGTCGCCGAACATGCCGCCGCCGCTGTCATCTTCCTCGGTCACCTCGTCAAGGTATTCGGGTTCGCCCTGCGCCTTGAGGAAGCTCACGATCGCCTCGACCTCGTTGTCGCGCACGAAGGGCCCGTGCACGCGTGTGATGCGCCCGCCGCCCGCCATGAACAGCATGTCGCCCTGACCGAGCAGCTGTTCGCCACCCTGTTCGCCCAGAATGGTGCGGCTGTCGATCTTCGATGTGACCTGGAAGCTGATGCGCGTGGGGAAGTTAGCCTTGATCGTGCCGGTAATGACATCGACGCTGGGCCGCTGCGTCGCCATGATCAGGTGAATGCCGGCGGCGCGCGCCATCTGCGCCAGCCTTTGCACCGCAATCTCGATCTCCTTGCCGGCCACGAGCATCAGGTCCGCCATTTCATCGACGATTACGACGATGTAGGGCAGCTCGGTCAGATCGAGCGGCTGTTCTTCGATAATCGGCTGCTCGGTTGCCGGGTCGTAGCCCGTTTGCACCTGCCGCATCAAATCTTCGTTGCGGTCGCGCGCCTGCTTGAGGCGCATGTTGTAGCCTTCGATGTTGCGCACGCCCAGCTTGGACATGGCGCGGTAACGTTCTTCCATCTCCCGCACCGTCCATTTCAGCGCGACAACGGCCTTGCGCGGCTCGGTCACCACGGGCGCGAGCAGGTGGGGGATGCCTTCATAGACCGAAAGCTCGAGCATTTTGGGGTCGATCATCACGAAGCGGCATTTTTGCGGCGAAAGCCTGTACAGAAGCGACAAAATCATGGTGTTGACCGAAACCGATTTGCCCGAGCCCGTGGTGCCCGCCACAAGCAGATGCGGCATGCGCGCCAGATCGGCCACAATCGGCTGCCCCGCGATGTCCTTGCCGAGAATGAGCGGCAGCGAGGCTTTTGCGTCCACGAATGCATCGGTCATCAGCAGTTCGCGCAGGTACACGATCTCGCGATTCTGGTTGGGCAGCTCGATGCCGATCACGTTGCGGCCGGGCACGACCGCGACGCGAACCGAAGCCGCGCTCATGGAACGCGCGATATCGTCAGCGAGCGCAATCACGCGCGCGGCGCGTATGCCGGGGGCGGGTTCCAGTTCGTACAATGTTACAACCGGCCCGGGCGATACGTTGGTGATGGTGCCGCTGATGCCGAAATCGGATAAAACGCTTTCCAGCAATTTGGCGTTTTGTTCCAGCGCCGCTTCCGATATTTCGCGCGGACGCAGCGCGCCTTCGGGCATATGCAAAAGTTCGAGCGGGGGGAGCTGCGTTTCGGTGTCGCCGCTCAGCATCAGGCGCGCTTGCCGTGCCGAAGCCGCCGCGCGGCGCACCATCGGGCCCTTGCGCGGTGCGGGTGCGCGCGCCGCGGCGGGTTCTTCATCCTCCGCCTCGTCGTCTTCCTCAGCGGCGGGGGATTCGTTCAAGTAATCTTCGGCCGCCTGTTCGCGGCTGCGGCGCAGCATGTGCCACACCATCATCGCGCCGCGGCTGGCATGGCCGAAAAGCCAGAACGCGCCGCGCCTGATCGCCTGCCCCGCCGCCATCCATTCGCCCAAGGTCAGCGCGCATGCCATATAGGCGGCGGCAAACGCGATCACCAGCGATCCGCCGGCGATGGCATAGCCGCCCCACAATTTTGGCAAAAGCCCCGCCAGCTTGCCCGCCAGCAGCTGGCCTATCGCGCCGCCTATGGGCCGCATGACGGCGCTTTCGCCGCCGCCCGTAACCGGGAACAGGGCGCCGAGCGCGATCGCAAGCGCGATCAACGCGATCGCGGTGGTGACGGCGCGTCCGCCAAGATGATCAAGCCCGCGGCGGCGCGCGATGCGCCAGCCCCACGCCGCCAGCACAAGGCACAGCAGGTAGGATGAAAACCCGAAGAATTGCACCAGAATATCGGCAACATGGCTGCCCGCTTCCCCAAGCCAGTTGGCGACCTGCGCCGTATCGGCGGCCGGCGGGGCGGTATTCCATGAAGGATCGGCCGGGCTGTAGCTGAAGATTGCCGCAAAGCACAGCAGCCCGAGAAAAATTACGGCGCCGCCGATTATGGTTGCGACATTGTCCGCCATTTGTGAGCGCAGATCGGACGGCAGGATGGGCGACCCGCGGCGCCGGCCCTTGGGGGAATAGGATGTGCGAATGACGGTGCGTGCGGGCATGGGGCTCAATACTGCTTGGGCGAATCAATGCCTGCAGCTTAATGCAAAAACCCGCTTTTTATCAAAAGCAAAGGGGGATCAGGTCTGTACGACCGACAAATGAGGCTTGTCCTGTGCCCGGGCGGTATTTTCCTGATCCGCCGGGGGTGCCGGGGGCAGGGGGTTGAGCGAGAGAATTTCAAGCACATGGCCGGTGCCATCGAGGCAGGCGGTGAGCAGGGGGCCTTTACCCTCCCGCGTATCGAGCGTGAGCGTGGCGTCGCGCACATCGAGCCCGAGCCCCGCCGGGTCGAAACCGCGCACGATGCGGTTGAAGCCCTGGCATTCGCCCGTGATGCGGCCAAAGCCGTGGATGCCGGACCATAACGCCTCGCCCTGATCGCCGAGGCTTTTGGAAGGGTCGAAGCCGCCGGGCACAAGCACCAGCCCGCGCGGCGTGCCGCCGGGGCTCGTGGTGTATGCGGCGCGGCGCATGGCGCTGGCGATCTGTTCGTGCCCGGCGAATTGCCGCACCTGCTGGCGCAGGCGGCCGGTCCAGCGTGTCATGGTCGGTACGCCCGAACGCACGATGCTTTGCGCTTCGGCCAGCGTAAGGCCGTAACCGGTTAGGTAAATATCGGCGCCGTCATCGAACAACCGTTCGATTTCCCGCTCCGGTTCGCGTGCAAACGGAATGCGGAAAAGCTTTTGCCATGCTTCTTCGGCGCGGCCGCGCAGATAGACGAAATCGCGCGCTTCCATACCCGGCCGCATCAAAAGCGTGCGGCGGAACAGCAACATTTCATCAATGGCCGAAAGCCCGTGCGCGGCGCTGGCGTAGCCGCCCATATAGACGATACGGTCACCCGGCTCGACATGGTCGATCAGAAAATCGTGCAGCTGCATCAAGCGCGGCGTATCGCCATACAGGCAGCCCACCGCCCAGACGCGCCGCGGCTGCCCCAGCGCTATGAATTTCTCATCCACCTGCATATGCGTAAAACCGAATCGTTCAAGGTGCTTGCGACAAGGTTAGGCACAGCAAAAACACCCGCGCAAGCGGCGCGCCCGAGTCGCGTGCGGCAAAAGCCATAAAAAATGCGCTAGCGCGGAGGCAAAAAGAAAGGGCGGGATTTCTCCCGCCCTTTTTACCACTCATCACTCTTGGGGAACTGTATGCCTCAGGCCGCCTTTTTCATGCGTTCCTTGGTGAGGATCGTTTCGATCTTCTCCGCGGCCTTGGTCTGGTCGGTCTTTTCGACGGCGGCCAGTTCACGGGCCAGGCGTTCCAGCGCGGCCTGATAGATCTGGCGTTCGCTGTAGCTCTGTTCCGGCTGTTCGGTGCCGCGGTGCAGATCGCGCACCACTTCGGCGATCGACACGGGGTCGCCCGAATTGATCTTGGCTTCGTATTCCTGCGCGCGGCGGCTCCACATCACGCGGCGGACCTTGACCTTGCCCTGCAGCGTGCCCATGGCGTCGCGGATACGGTCCTTGGAGCTGAGACGGCGGAGACCGGCGGTCTTGGCCTTGCCCACGGGAACCTTGAGGCGCATGCGATCCTGTTCGAACATGATCGAATAGAGCGAAACGCTCGCGCCGGCGATCGCAAAGTTTTCCACGCCTTCAACGCGGCCCACACCATGGGCCGGGTACACGACGTAATCACCCTTCTTGAATTCAACCTTATCTGCCTTGCTAGCCATAAAAACCCCTCTCCTGCTTGCGCTGTTGCGTTAACTATTGTTAACAATCAAGCCATCACCAACGGAAACGCTATCGGACAAATAACAAAAAACTGCCCGGCAAAACCCGTGGGGCCTTGCCATATCCAGCTTTTCCGATGGTGCTGGGCACCGATGTCAACTTGGGAACGGGCGGAAATATCCCCCAACAAACCGCGCCATTTCCAAAAAAGATCATACCATTATTTGGGCATGTAAGCAAAAAGTTTTAACTGGTTAAAATAGTTTCATCACTATTTTTCAATTAGTTAACGCCAACATTTCGTCATATTGGTTAACGAATCAATTGCCTTCGCCGGGCTTGTCGCTGAAATGATTGGCAAACTTTTCCTCAACGTCTTTCCATTGGTCGGCGTCTTCGGGGGCTGGTTTCTTACGGGTTATGTTGGGCCACTTTTCGGCATATTCCCGGTTCATTTCCAGCCATTTTTCGGCGGCCTGCGAATCGTTGTCGGAAATAATGGCTTCAGCCGGGCATTCCGGTTCGCACACACCGCAATCGATGCATTCATCCGGGTGGATCACAAGCATGTTTTCACCCTCGTAGAAGCAATCTACGGGGCAAACTTCCACGCAATCCATGTACTTGCACTTGATGCAGGCTTCGGTAACGACGTAAGGCATTAAAGCGGACCCTTAAAATCCTTTGACCGGATGTGGTGATCCTTTAATCTAACATTGTTGTCAAGAGCGTCCGCGCGGCAGGCCCCGCCCGGACCCGTAAACAGGGGGTCGGCATGATTTCACGCCTTGAAAAGCTGTGCGTCGAGCGCGGCCTGAAGATGACCGAGCAGCGCCGGGTTATCAGCCGCGTTTTATCGGACGCGCACGACCACCCGGATGTGGAGGAAGTTTACCGCCGCGCCCATTCGCTTGACCCCCACATCAGCATTGCCACCGTGTACCGCACCATGCGCCTGTTCGAGGAAGCGAACGTGATCGAGCGGCTCGATTTCGGCGATGGCCGTGCGCGCTATGAAGAGTCGCGCGACGAACATCACCATCATCTGATCGACCTGAATTCCGGCGAGGTAGTCGAATTTCAGGATGAAGACCTTGAAAAGCTCAAGGAAAAAATTGCTACCAGCCTCGGCTATGACCTTGTCGGCCACCGGCTGGAACTTTACGGCGTCAAGAAAGGCACCAAGCCCAAGACGGATAAAGTCAGGCGATGAACGCCTCCGTCCGTAAACCTTTGAGCAAAGACGAGATCGCGGATATTTGCGCCGGCGATTGCTGTTCGGGTGCCGTGCGTCGCGCCTACAGCGAAATGCTCGATAGCGGCGCGCCGGACGGCAGGGCCTATGAAGCGGCGCTCGCCGTGTTCGGTTGGTACCATCCTGAAGTGGCGGCGCAGCAGGCGCACGCGATCGTGAGCCAATGGGTCAGGCCGCAGGTGACTCATTAGTTAACATTAACCTTCCGCACGGGCGGAAACGAATTTATTGACCATTGTGGCCGGAATAACTAGGTTTGCGGCACTTTCAGTGTTGGCGCGCCGTTGTAGCTCAGTTGGTAGAGCAGCGCATTCGTAATGCGCGGGTCGGGAGTTCGAGTCTCTTCAACGGCACCATCACCTGATCGAAAATCGAACAAAGCGAGCCGGCGATTTTGCGCGGGCTCCGTAATTTTTTACAGATTGATAACCAGCATGCTCATGATGCGCGCCTGGGCTGTCTGCAACGGTCTGTAGGCCGAAATATACGATCTTCCGTTTTTCTCGCGCATATATGCCCGCCCCGTTTGCGCAAGCTCCGAAGCGGCGTCGAACAAACTGCATTTTCGGCTGTAGATATCGATGCGGCCGTATTCTTTTAGCACTTCCACCAGTTGATCGCGCAGGGCCTCCGGCGGCCGGCCGTTCATGGCGGCGTATTGTTCGTACGGGAGAGTCTTGAAGGGACCCCTGTAAATGATTTGATCCGTGCTGGCCATGACCATCCCCGCATACTGGGTCCGGCATCATAAAATAACCGCCAGAGTCGTTACAATTCAAAACACCTGCTGCAGTGCAGCAATCCATGTGGCACAATCGCCCTGATTGCGTCACTTTTGTTTGGCTAATGCGCTGGCGGAAACCAGCTTACGCGCCGGTGACCTATTTGCTAGTAAGAAACTTTCCCGGGGAAAGCGCTTGACCAAACGCCGCACATCAAAAAAATCACGCCGCCGCCACGGCTTGCGCGCCCGGATGCGCCATGCGCGCAAGCGGTTCGGGAAGCTGCTTGGGCGGCGCTTCGGTCGTTTCTGGAAAACCATTGCGCGGCCTTTCGCGCTTACGCCCGCGCGGCGGCGCAAGCTGTTCACGGCAGCCGCGCTCGCGGTTATTTGGGGCGGCGTCGGGCTGTTCTTTCTTTTGTCGTGGTACGCCTATGATCTGCCGGATGTGCGGCAGGTCGAAGGGCCGACCCGCCGCCCTTCGATCGTGCTGATGACGCAGGACGGCACACAGTTCGCGCGCTTCGGCGATTTGTATGGCGAACAGGTTCCGCTGGCGCAGCTTCCCAAATATCTGACGCATGCGGTCATGGCGGTGGAAGACCGGCGCTTTTTCGACCATGGCGGGGTGGATGTGTTCGGGCTCGCGCGCGCGATGTTCGCGAACCTCAGGGCCGGGCGCGTGGTACAGGGCGGATCCACCATCACGCAGCAGCTTGCCAAGAATTTGTTTCTGACGCCCGAGCGCACTTTCCGCCGCAAGGTGCAGGAAATGATGCTCGCGATCTGGCTCGAACATACTTATAGCAAGGACCAGATCCTCGGCGCTTATCTCAATCGCGTTTACCTCGGTTCCGGCACCTATGGCGTGGATGCGGCGGCGCGCGTCTATTTCGGGAAAAGCGCGCGCAACATCAATCTTGGCGAAGCCGCGCTGCTGGCCGGGTTGCTGAAGGCGCCTTCGCGCTACGCCCCCACCAACAACCCGGACCAAGCCAAGGCGCGCGCCGCGCTGGTTTTGAACCTTATGGTGGAAACCGGCTTTATAGACGAACGCCAGCGCCGCTTTGCGATGGCGGAGATGGGCGAGATCAAACCCGCCGTGATGGCCGATGCCCGCTATTTTGCCGCATGGGTGGCCGATCAGGCGACGCAGATAGCCGGCAGCACGGGGCAGGATATTCTGGTGACCACCACGCTCGATATGGGTTTGCAGCGCGCGGCGGAAAAATACCTTGAAGCGACGCTCGAGAAGGATGGTACAGCGGGCAACATAGGTCAGGCCGCGCTGCTCAGCCTTGCGCCGGACGGCGCGGTGCGCGCCTATGTGGGCGGGCGCGATTTCCGTGAAAGCGAATATGACCGTGTTACGCAATCGCGGCGGCAGACAGGCTCCGCCTTCAAGCCGTTCATCTATCTTGCCGCTATTCAGGCCGGTTTGCAGCCCGATACGGTTCTGGAAGACGCGCCGATCAAAATCGGATCCTATTCCCCCACCAATTACGACAACCAGTACAGGGGCGAGGTTACGGCAAGGCAGGCGCTGGCGGAATCGCTCAATACCGTCGCGGTGCGCGTGCTGCACGATATCGGCATCGCGCCGGTGGTGCGCGCGGCCGGCGCGCTTGGGATCACTTCGCCGCTCAACCGCGATCTTTCGCTTGCGCTCGGCACCAGCGAAGCCAGCCTGATGGAACTGACGACCGCCTTCGCCGCCATCGCCGCGGGCGGCCGTGCGGTGACGCCCTATGCGGTTATTTCCATACGCGTGCGCGACGGGCAGGAAATCTATCGCCGTCCGGAAAGCGCGGTGCCGCCGGTGGCGGTCGATCCGGAAGCGATTGCCGTGCTGACCGATATGATGATGAGCGTAGTGCAGGAAGGCACCGGCCGCCGCGCCCGGCTGGACAGGCAAGCGGCGGGCAAGACCGGCACGACGCAGGATTACCGCGATGCATGGTTCGTGGGCTTTACGTCCGATTACACCACGGGCGTGTGGATGGGCAACGATGACAATGCTTCGATGAAGCGGGTCACGGGCGGCGGCGCGCCCGCGCAATTGTGGCACGATTATATGGCGGCGGCCGAGGCCGGCCGGCCGGCGCAGGCGCTGCCTTCGCTATATGCACAATATAACTACAATCGCGCGCAAGCGGGCACCACGGCGGCGCAAGGCTCCGAACAATCCCAAAGTCTCACGGGCTTCATCATGCGCCTGCTTGGTGTAGAGTAGCGCGCATGACGAAGGACGATGATGTTGTCGAGATATTCACGGATGGCGCGTGCAGCGGTAATCCGGGCCGCGGCGGCTGGGGCGCGCTTTTGCGCTATAACGGCGCGGAAAAGGAAATATCGGGCAGCGCCAAGGATACGACCAATAACCGCATGGAGCTGATGGCCGCTATCATGGCGCTCGAAACGCTTAAACGCTCATCGTGCGTGAAGCTTTATACAGACAGCCAGTATGTGCGCAACGGCATCACCGAATGGGTGTCTTCATGGCAGAAGCGCGGCTGGAAAACCGCCGACAAAAAGCCGGTGAAGAATGTCGATCTGTGGAAACGCCTGATCGAAGCTGCGGCGCCGCACGATGTCGAATACATATGGGTGCGCGGCCATGACGGCCATGTGGAGAACGAGCGCGCCGACGCGCTCGCGCGCGCCGCAAGCGAAGGCTAAGCTTTAAGCCGCTTTCGCCTTGCCGACCATTTGCAGCATCGCTTCCGCGCTCGAAACCTCGAACTGGCCCGGCGCTTCGACCGCAAGCTGCTTCACGACGCCGTCTTCGGCATAAAGCGCAAAACGCTGGCAGCGTGTGCCGAGGCCGTAACCGCTGCCGTCCATTTCAAGCCCGAGCGCCTTGGTGAAGCTGGCGTTGCCGTCCGCGAGCATGGTGATGCCCGAGGCGTTGCCCTGCTTGGCCCACGCGTCCATCACGAACGGGTCGTTGACCGAAAGGCAGGCAACTTCGATGCCTTGCTGCTTGAAGGAGTTTAGGTTGTTGACATAGCCGGGCAGATGGCGGGCCGAGCAGGTCGGCGTGAAAGCGCCGGGAACCGCAAACATCACGACCTTTTTGCCCTTGAAAACGCTTTCGGTGTTCAGGTCCTGCATGCCGTCCGCGGTCAGTTGCTTAAGCGCGATAGCGGGGATTTTGTCGCCGGTCTTGATGGTCATGCCGTTCTCCTTTTCGGGTGAATAAATCAGCACGCCCTTTGTACGCACTGCGCATGCATGCGGCAAGCCCGTTCGTGCCTTTATTGCGCGGCGCGCGCTTTCTTCAAGGCTTTCAAGACGATGCTTTCGGTCAAAAGTTCAGGCAACAGGATGGGCCGCTTGCTGCCCGGGCCGTAAACGACGTTAAAGGGAATACCATAGCGTTTATGCTTCTTCAGATAGGCGGCGATGGCCGGGTCCGGGTTTGTCCAGTCCGCCTCCATCGCGACGACATCGTCTGCGAACAAGGCTTCGCGCACATCTTCGGTATCGAGCACGAAGCGCTTGTTCGCCTTGCATGTCAGGCACCATGAAGCCGTAACATCCACGAACACGGTTTTGCCGGCGCCGACCAGCACGGGGATCTGTTCTTCATCGAACTTGTGCCAATTATATGCGCCGGTATAGGCGGGCGGTTCGGCGGGGTCGGGCGCGCCAAGCGCGGCGAGGATAAAGCATGTGCCGATTAGCAGCGCGATTGCGGCTTTGATCGCGCGCCTCACATGCCCTTCGGTAAGGCGCTTGGCGGCAAGCAGCAGCACGGTGCCGCCGAGGCAGGCGGCAACGGCCAGTGCGGCATCCACACTCGCTTGCGTTGAAAGCACGAAAAGCAGCCACGCGGCGGTCACGATCAGCGCGAGGCCGAGAATACGGCGCAGCCCCGTTATCCAGTGGCCGGGGCGGGGCAATAAAGTGGCCAGCCCCGGCCGCCATGCGATCAGAAGGTATGGCAATGCCATGCCGGTGCCGAGCGCGAAGAAAACCAGCAATATTTCCGTTGTGCCGGCTGCGAGCGCGAAACCGATGGCGGTGCCGAGAAACGGTGCGGTGCAAGGCGTGGCGAGCAGAGTGGCGAAGGCGCCGGTGGTGAAATCACCCGCCAGCCGAGGGTGGTAGCTGGCGTAAGCGACCTGATCGCTGAGCCAGTAAGGCAGGCGAACGCCAAGCAATTCCCAAAGATTTGCGGCGAACAGAACCAGCAGCACGCAAAGAAACACGATGAACAGGGGCTGCTGAAACTGTACGCCCCAGCCGACCGCAAGCCCTGCCGCCTTCAGCGCGATCATCATGCCCGCGAGCACGAGAAAGGAAAAGACGATGCCCGCGCTGGTGGTCAGGAAGCTGCGCCGCACGGTCGCCCGCTCCCCGCCGCCATGACTGATAACCGACAAAATCTTCAGCGAAAGCACCGGCAGCACGCAAGGCATGAGGTTGAGGATAAAGCCGCCGATCAGCGCGAAAAGAATGACGAGCAAAAGCCCGTCATTTGGTGGGTCCAGTTCGGTCGCGGGCTCCTCTGATAGGGCGGGCTGCGCTTCGAGGATGAGATCGACCTTCTGTTCGCGCGAACGATCGCCATCCGTGACGGTCAGCGTAAGCGGCAGCCCCCCGCGCAACGCTTCCTTGTCCGACATGGCGGCCAGCGGCAGGCGCATTTCGGCGAACAGCGTATCGGGGCTTATTTCGGTCGCGGCGGCGGAGAAGATCAGGCTTTCGGATGTTTCGACGAACACATCCGGCATCTGCAGCGGCTTTTCGGATGCGATATCGACCGTCAGCACGCCGTTTTCGACATCCATCACAGCGGCCGTGACCTTTAGCCCGGCTTCGTCGCTATCGCGCGGGACCTTGGCGCGGTATTCGTCGATCAGCGCCGCGACATCGCTGCGCGCGGCCGCGCCTGTGGGCAGCGCGAGCTTCATATCAAAACGGTGGGGGATGCATATATTCTTGCACACCAGAATATCCACGCGTGCATCGAGCGTCACGGGCTTGCCCGGCTCGCGCGGCTGCAATTCAAGCGGGAAGATAACATGCGTGCTGTAGCCGAACGTATCCAGGCCCTGCATCGTGAAGCGGTGGGGCGCCGGGTACAGGATTGTAATGCTGTCGATGTTTCCGTCCGGTTGCGATTTGAGCCAATCGATATTCGGCGGCATACCGGCATCGCCGGGCGAGCGCCAATAGGTATCCCATTCCGGCGCCAGTTTCACTTCGAGCCCGAGCGGGATCACGCTCAGGTCGCCCACGGCATTGACCCCGGAAAGCAGGCGCACGCTTAGCTGTTCATTGGATTGCCATGGCGTGCTGGTCGCGGCTTGCGCGGCGGGCATGCCTATGATGACGGCGGCAAAAACAATTAGCGTGGAAAGCAAGCGAATCATGGTAGCGCCCTGTGATCTTCCGGTTTATGCTTGTTTAACCAATCACCATGTTAAGATAAACCACGATTGTTAAGATACAGGGTTTTTTTGATGCCGGAAAAACCGGGTTCGAAGGCAACGAAAAGCGAAACCAACTGGTTAACCGGCCAGCTGCTTATCGCCATGCCCACCATGGCCGACCCGCGCTTCGCGCACGCGGTCATTTATATGTGTTCGCACAACGAACAGGGCGCGATGGGGCTTATCGTCAATCGTCTTTACGGTTCACTGAATTTCCGCACGCTGCTCGAACAGCTCGATCTTACGCTCGCGGACGCGGCGCATGATGTGCGCGTGCATTTCGGCGGGCCGGTGGAAAGCAACCGCGGTTTTGTACTGCATACCGCCGATTACCGGCGCGAAGGCACGATGATGATCGATGACGGGATCGGCATGACCGCGACGGTGGAGATTTTGCAGGAACTTTCGCGGGGGCAGGGGCCGGAACAGTGCCTGCTCGCGCTTGGCTATGCCGGGTGGCAGCCGGGGCAGCTGAATGCCGAATTGCAAGCGAACGGCTGGCTTACATCGTCAAGCGATACCGGGTTTTTGTTTGACGGCCAGCTCGAAAACAAATGGGAGCGCGCGATCGCGCGGCTCGGTATCTCTCCCGCCATGCTTTCGGGCGATGCCGGTCATGCCTGAAGCCTTGCGGCGCGAACCGTTCGCCGATCATTTCTCCGGCCATGCCGATATTTATGCGCGCTACCGCCCGCGCTATCCCGATGCCTTGTTCGATCATATCGCCAATCTGTGCCCGGCGCGCGAGATCGTTTGGGATTGCGGCACCGGCAACGGGCAGGCGGCCGTGGGCCTCGCAGCCCGTTTTGCGCACGTATTCGCGACCGATCCGAGCGCGGAGCAAATCGCCCGCGCCGCGCCGTGCCCGAATATCACATACAGCATAGCGGCCGAACGCGCGCCGCTTGATGCCGGCGCGGCTGATCTTGTCAGCGCGGCCATGGCGGCGCACTGGTTCGATCACGGCAGGTTCAACGCCGAAGCGCGGCGCGCGCTGAAGCCCGGCGGCGTTATCGCGCTGTGGGCTTATGGGTTCTTTCGCTCCCGCGAACCGGCGATAGACGCGGCGATAAACGAGATTGCGCATGGCGCGTTCGGCCCCTATTGGCAGCCGCAGAACAAGCTTATTTGGGGCGGGTACAAAGATATTCCGTTTCCGTTCGATGAATTGCCGGCACCGGATGTTGCGATTGCCGCCGCGCACGATCTGCCGCACATGCTTGGCTATCTGTCAAGTTGGTCGGCGGCGCAGAAATTTGCGGCGCAAAACGGCGCGGCGGCGCTTAAAGAGGTTTATGCGCCGCTTGCCGCGCTATGGGGCGACCCCGCGACGGTGCGCGATTTTTCCTGCCCGCTTGCGATCAGGTTGGGGCGAGTTTAGCCCTTATTCTTTCTGCCGAGCCTGATTTTTAATGTCAGCATATATATCAAATAGATTGTAGAAAGACCAATGAAAGCCGCAACGGCAACGAAGAATGGATGCCAGTTGTATTTTAGAATTGCGGGAATTTGCAATGCGAACGCAAAGGAAAAAAACAAAATCGTAACTATGAGGATGCTGTAGTCAACTACACTCAATATGAGCGCCCTTGCTTCTATGACATCGAATTTTCTTGGGCTTGCTTCCAGACTCTCTGGCACCGCTTTTTTCCTGACATACAGGTTTGCTGCAAATCCGAAAACGATGAGGAAGACCGCTGATGGGGGGTAATTTGTTATGTATAATACAAGTGCGGCAACGATAAAAATGACCACGGGTATGATTATACCTTTTGCTATTTTCTTCTTGATTTGTTCTTTTTCTATATCGGAGGGAACGACATATCCTTTGCCGAAGCGGCCCACAGGATAATAAATCAGGTTTCCTTGTTCGTCTTTTTGGAATGATCGGTCAGGAAAATTAAGGTAAATCATTTTCCAGCCTTCTCGGTTTGCCTCCGCGCTTCATACAGCGCCACCGCGGCGGCGTTCGAAACATTGAGGCTGCCGATCGGCCCTTGCGTCGGCAGATGCGCAAGCTCGTCGCAGCGTTCGCGCGTCAGACGCCGCAGCCCCGTGCCTTCCGCGCCCAGCACGAGCGCGGTCTTGCCGCTGAGATCGAGTGCGGCGATGGAGCGCGCGCCTTCTTCCGCCAGGCCGACGCACCAGTAACCGGCTTCGCGCAATTGTTCGAGCGCGCGCGCGAGGTTGACGACATGCACGAGCGGTACGGCATCGAGCGCGCCGGAGGCCGATTTCGCCAGCGTGCCGGTGGCGCCCGGCGCGTTGCGTTCTGTCAGCACGAGCCCGCCTGCGCCGAACGCGGCAGCGGAGCGCAAAATCGCGCCAACATTGTGCGGGTCCGTCACCTGGTCGAGCAGCACGACAAGGTTCGGCTGTGCGGCAAGCAAATCTTCAAGCTGCATTTCCGGCAGCGGCGCGGCATCGAGCGCGATACCCTGATGCACGCAGCCTGAAAGCATGGCATCAAGTTCGGTTCGCGATACGATGCGGGGGGAAGGGCGGTTCAGTTTCAGCGCGCGCGCTTCTTGCAGCGTGGCTTCAAAACTTTCGGCTGCGCTATCGGCAAGCCATAATTGGCGGCAATTGCGGCGCGGGTTCAGCCAAGCGGCCCGCACGGCATGTAACCCGTGAAGCCAGGCGCCCGATGCGCGCGGTGCGCCCGCCGTAGCCGGGGTGTTGCCTTGCGGCTGGTTTTTGGGCGGCCTGGCTTCGCGCTTGGAATCGCGCTGATCGCGTTTTGGGCCGCGCTTGGGGCCGTGCTTGTCGCGGCGGGGCCGGAAACGGTCTTTTTTGGCTGATTTCATGGGCTTCACATAAGGCCAAACCGCATAAGTTGACAAGCCTTGCCTATATTCGTTACACGGCTTGTCTTTCCTGCTATACGGCACGGCCCCATAGACAGGGGAGCGCCCGCCCGCAAGGCGGGTGTTTTGAATAACCGCGAGGCCCAGACTTGGCCGGCCTTGCGGCCAAGTGGACAGGTGGCCGAGTGGTTAATGGCAGCAGACTGTAAATCTGCCCGCGCGAGCGTACGAAGGTTCGAATCCTTCCCTGTCCACCATTTTCCCGGCCACTGCCTAAAACTCGGTATGGCTGGTCAGAATATCCTTAATGCTTTTGCCGTTCTCGATCATGGTTTTTATATCCGCTTCCTTGCCCACCATGATGCGCACGGCCTTGGCGACATCTTCCATGCGCGACGACGGAATGAACACGACGGCGTCCTGATCGGCAAAAACATAATCGCCCGGCTGCACCGTAATGCCGTCGATGACCACGGCAACATCGGGGGACGTGACACGCCCGCGCCCCTTGATATCGACCGGCGAATAGCCTTTGGCGAACACGGGAAGTTCGATGGTCTGGGTGTACCAGGTATCGCGCGTCAGGCCGTCGATCACCACGCCCGCCAAACCTATTTCCTGCGAGAGGCGTGACATAAGCTCGCCGAAATAGGCGAAGCTGCGGTTGCCTTTCACGACAAATACATCGCTGCTGCCTAATGATGCCAGAAAATTCAGGCCAAGCTGGATTTGCTCGTCCTTGGTATCAAGTGCTTCAACCGTCAGCGTGCGAACCTTGCCAAACAATCGGCCGCGCGGATTGTTGATCTTCCATTCGTGCGTGACGCGGCCGGACAGGCCCATTTTGTCCATGCAATCGGAAAATACGCCGGTGCAGTATTCGTCAAGGTGTTCGCGGCCGAACCAGCGTTCAAATTCAGCATTCATCATTGTCAGGCGTCCAGGATGTAGGTGTGGATGAATTCGCTTACGCAGCCATGGCCGCCCTTGCGCTGCAGCGCGTAGCGGGCGATGCGTTTGATCCGGGCATCGGCATCGGCAGGGCAGGCGGCGTGGCCAGCCATCTGCATCGGGCCAAGATCGGCCATGTCATCGCCCAGATAGGCGGTTTGTTCGGGCGGTATTTTGAATTCTTCGCACCATGCGGCAAGCTGCGCTGCCTTGTCCTTGCAACCCGCCATGTAGGTTTTAATTCCGATGAAATCAGCCCGTTTCCGAAGCACATCGGGTTGTTCGGTGGAAGATAGCACGGCGACTTGAATGCCGGCCTTGATGGCCTTTCTTGTGGCGCTGCCGTCGCGCGCATGGAAACCAAGCGTTTCAAAACCCTTGTTCGAGAAATACAAACGGCCGTCCGTCATCACGCCGTCCATATCCATCACCAGAAACTTGATGCGTTCGCGCTTCAAAGCGCCGATGCCTTTGATGTATTCGCTGTCCGCGGGCAGGCCGGCGGCGACGCTACGCGCGAAATCAAGGTCATGGGGGTAATCGATATCGATCGCTTCATACCTGTCCAGTTCGATCATTTCATAAGGCCGGCTGATGCGGGTGCGATTGTGCAGCAAGGCATCGCGGCGTGTCGCATAGAAGCCCATGCCTTCGCGAATGAGCGGCGGCAGGGTGTAGCTGTTCGGAACGTTTAGAGGATCGTATGAAGGGCCTTGTTCGGTCCACACATAGGCTTGTTCCTTTTGCGCACCGAAGGCCGATTGCTTGCCTGATGCAATAGCGTCCAGTGCTTTCCTGATGGTGCTTTCCCTTAAAAAGGCCATGGGGGGCAGGTGCTGAACAAGCACGTCGCATGCGATGTTTTCCGCCTCCCAGATCATGAAGCGATTGCCATCCGTCGCATTGGTGGCAAGATCGGCGGGGCGTTTGATGGTCTGAAAGCCGGCGGCGCGGGCTTCGGCCAGAATTTCATCGCTGTCGCTGTCTATATATATATCCTGCTTGGGCAGCACACGGTTCAGGTTGTTGGCAGCCCACAGAAATAGGGGAATGCCGCGTATGCATTGGCGGTTTTTATCAGGCAGACGACTGCTTGACCCTTTGGCGGGAACAACACCGGCAACTTTCATAACGACCCTGTGTGATGCTGATGGCTGTTTGTTATATTAGCACGCGCCCGACGGCGGCTGCGACGGGTTTCAGGCTGTTATAAAGCTCTGAAAACTCGCCGTAGGTCAACTGCTGCGAGGCGTCGGATAAGGCCAGCTTCGGGGCGGGATGAACCTCGATCAACAAGCCGTCCACGCCCATGGCCATGGCGGCGCGGGTCAGGTCCGGCACGCCGTAGGCGTATCCCATGGCGTGGGACGGGTCGATAAACACCGGCAGGTTCAGATGCTGTTTGATAAAAGCCACGCCGCATAAATCAAGCGTGAAGCGGGTTTTGGTTTCGAAGCTTCTGATGCCGCGTTCGCATAGAATAACCTGTGGATTGCCGCCGCTCAGCACAAATTCGGCGCTTTGCACAAATTCCTGCAGCGTGGCGCCGAAATGACGTTTCAGCAAAACCGGCTTGCCGCAGCCGCCGACGGCGCGAAGTATGCCGTGATCGTACATGGCTTTCGCCCCGATCTGAATGATATCGGACAGATCGATCACCTGATCTACCTGTGTGGCGTCGCGGGTTTCGGTCACCACCTTCATGCCGAAATGGTCCGCTGCTTCGCGCAACTGCTTTAGGCCATCGCGGCCCAGCCCCTGGAACGAGTAGGGGGATGTGCGGGGCTTGAACGCGCCCGCACGCAAAAAGCGTACGCCAAGCTTGCCGACATGTTCGGCGGTTTTGAATATCTGATCGCGGTTTTCCACCGAACATGGGCCCGCTATCATAACCGTGCTGGCGCCGTCCCCCAGGGTTATGTCGCCCACCTTAATCGTGCGGCGCTTGATATAACTGTTGTCCGCGAGCTGGATATCGGTCTTGAAGGCAAAGGTCTGTTTGGCCAGCTGCCGGTATTCTTCAGGCAGGGCCGTCATGGCGCCGCTGCTCACCAGGATTTTTTTGCCTTGATCGGTCAATATCTGGGCGGGGTGGCTGGCCAGAAATTTTTGCAGAAGAACTTCATCGATTTTCTCGTTCAAAACAATAATCATACATGATCTCCCAAAATCTGGCGCAGGCTAAGCCCGCCCAGCAAGCGTCTATCGGGCCCCAGAACCGGCATGAACAGCACGACGCGATCGGCCATTTCCACGGTTTGCAGTGCTTCGTGCAGGCTATGTTCTGGCGTTACAGAAAGAGGGGAATAGTTGATTATATCGGCAGGGTTGGGTAGCGCCAGCTCCGTGCCATTGTTCAAAATGCCGCGGCGAATATCGCCATCCGTGATCATGCCAACCAGAATGTCGTTATGATCGACGATCAACACCAAACCCATTTTATGCTTATTGATGGTGGTCAAGACCGATTTGAGCGTCAGATTTTCGGTATGCAAAGTGGGCAGGGCGTTACGGGCCTGCATAAAATCGCGTACGGGAAAATTCGACCGCGACCCGTTCTTCAGGGCAAAAACGGCGGCGCTCAGCGAGCCGGCTTTGGAAAGGAAGTTGCCCGATATAACGACATCCACCCCGCAATCGCGCAAGCGGCCGCTCACGGCATCGTTCACGCCGCCATCCACATGCAGGGCTTTGCCGGGAAAGCGCCGGCGGGCGGCGCTGATTTTATCGTAAGCGTCTTCGCCGAAGGTGCCGCCGCTTTTGCCGGGCGTTGTGGCCATCAGCATAAGAAACTGGAATTTGTCTGCCACGGCATCGAACACGGCCAGATCGGTGTCAAGCATGAAGGCCATGCCAAGGCGCGCGCCGGTTTCCTCGCGGATATCGGGAACGCGCGCGGCGGTTTCATACTGGAAGCAAACCTGTTCGACATGAAAGCGTGAAACGAGCGGAAGGAATTTTTCCGGAGTGGGGCTGATGATGTGTAGATCAATCGGACAATGGGTGTGGGCGCGGATGGTGTCCATGTCATTAAATACTTGCGGATCATCGTTGCAGTCCACATGAATGTAGTCCACGCCAAGCCTGTCCAGTTGTTGGACTGCGTCCGGCAAGGGGCTGTCGGCAAAGGCGGCAATTGAACCGGATAGTTTCATGCCCAATTTGTTTCCTTGTCAGACAAGTTCATGCAGCAGCCAAAAGTATGGTTGGGTGAATATAGAGGCCCGGCATATGCGCTACAAGGCTGGAGGCTTCACCCCCTTAATTATATGTAGTAAGTATTGCCCCGGCCGTCACTTTCCCCTACATAGCCACCTGTTTCGGGCTTGGTTTATGGCCTGCTACAGTTTCTGATGCCGTGCGCTTTCCGCAACTTTGGGCGCCCGGACATGCGCATAAGCAGCAGAGCGTAATGAAAATACTCTTTTACGTTGAGCCATGGATTGAAAAAAACCACCCCAGCTGGAAAACCGGCTGGATTACGGGTGTGCTGCTGGATATGGCGCATCAGTTGAACCATGCGGGCGGGCATTCCGTTTTCTTTCTCATGGGCGATGCGCAGGATGAATGCGAACCGGAGCTGCAAAAAGCCGGCTGCACAAGTGCCATTATCTCGCAAACCGAGCTGCGCCAGATTCATAACGATTATCTTCAAGCATCGCTGGAATGGCATCAAGGCACATATAAACCGGAAACCATGGCCGCCATGCAGTCGCTGGTGCGCAAGAAGCTGAACGGGTTCGAACCCGACATCATCATGAGTTTTATAATGGCCGTGCCGTTCTTGCGCGATATGTTTCCCGGCGCGCTGACGCTGGTTCAGGAAACCGCTATTTTTGCCTATGGGGCCAAGCCGTACCCCACCACATGGTATTTCGACCCCATGGGTTCGTTCCAGAACAGCTTTTTCCGGAAATATGGCGTGGAGGCGGCAGGCGAGTTGCCGGAGGAGGGGCGCAAATTTCTGGCGCTTTTTCGCAAAAAATTCCTCGATCGCATTTTACGCAAAAAAACACCTTATACGCGCGCGCAATTGATCGGCGGGCGCAAGGTGGATTATCTGTTGCTGCTTCCGTTGCAGCAGGGTCAATATTTTCTCTTAAACGGGTGTTCGCGCTATGCCGCGCCGTGGGACATAGTGTGTGACGTGCTTGATCGTGCCGGTCCGCGCATTGGCGTGGTGGTCACCGAGCATGTTCACTGGCACGAAGACAGCATTGCCCGGCATAATGCGCTGACATACCTGCGCCGCCGCTATCCCAACTTCATTTATCTGGAAGACTTCGCGTGTTGGGAAAATGTATCACATTTGCTGCTGCCGCATATTGATGCCGTGGCATCCGTGTCATCTACCGTGGCGCTCAATGCCTTGCTGTGGCAAAAACCGGTGGTGGCGCTGGGCGACAGCCAGCTGAACGGCGTGGCAGACTTGGCTGATATAGAACAGCTTGCCGGTTATCTCGATGCCAAGCGTTATCGGCACAAAGACAATGTGCTGTATTTTCTCCTTACCCGCTATGCGTTTATGGATGAATATGTCCGCAAGAGCCAGCGGTTGATCGGAATATTGCAAACCTTGCTGGATACATGGCGTAAAGCGGGCGTAACCAAAGATTTTTATGCGCAAACCTATGACACGCCCTGGCGCTTGCTGAAGGCCTATTTCAGGGCCGCGGATGCCAATGTGCCTAAGCCATATGTAGATTCGGTTCAGGGAAGGATTCTGGAGTTGGAAAAACATATCGATGCCCAGCATCATCAAATTTTGGGATTGGAAGAGCGCATCCGATACATCTATGCCTCCGACATCTGGAAAGCAGGCAAGGTCATGTTTTATCTGACCCGCCCGCGGGAATTGCTTGGCTTTCTGATGCGGCGGTTAAAGCGGCTTTGAGGCGGCGCCCTCTGTGTCATCCATTTCTGTGACGGCGCGGCGATAGCAGAGAAGCACGCAATGCTTGATGGCTATCATGGCGCGATGACGCGCCAAAGGACCCAATAGAACCCGAAATAGAACAAGGGCCGGCGGTCAAGCCGCCGGCCCTTGCCTTCGGGGTGAATAATTAGTTGTGGGCGCGCGCGCGCTTGCGGCGTTCCGGGCCGTGGATCAGCGTCATGTAGGCGCGGTCAACATTCTTGAGCGCCTGGCGCTTGGCCCAGCGCTGGTCGGGATCGGTTTCACGTACGGGGCTGCGGAACTTCATCCAGCGCTTGTACGCTTGGCGGATTTCTTCTTGGGTGGCGCCTTGTTGAACGCCGAGAACTTGCTCGGGGGTTTGCATAGCCTATCTCCTTGTCTATTCGGAACGTTATCGAAAAATTCGTTTCAGAAATTCACTCTACCGCGCAGTTGCTAATAAATTACTGCTCAAGCCATTGATTTAGTTAAAATTGCAGGAGATTTTCCTTATCTGTCTGTAAAAAAATAGTTTTTTTCGCAGATGCACAGACGGCAAACGCGAAAAATATTCCGTTTTCGTTTCGACCGTATGGGGCCGGTGGAAAACCACGAGTCGGGCATACAAAAACAAGCGCGCGATTCATCATTGTAAGACAAGTAATTAGCAAGTGCGGTTAACAACTTAGTAACCAATTCTTGCTGTGCTTAGGTGCCACAACTCTTATCAATAACAAACAAGGGAGAAAAGACATGTTGCGACACATCAAATATGTGCTGTCGGCACTGGGGCTGCTGTTGCTGCCCTGTACGGCCATGGCGGCGGATGCACCCGCCATCGACAGCGGCGATACGGCGTGGATGCTTGTATCAACCGCCCTCGTGCTCCTCATGACGCCAGGTCTGGCGTTTTTTTATGCCGGTATGGTCCGGAGCAAGAACGCCGTCTCCACGCTCTATCAAAGTGTCATCGCGCTTGGCGTGATCGGTCTTTTGTGGATCGTCGTCGGCTTCAGCCTTGCCTTTTCGGGCGATAACAGCGGCTTCATCGGCGATACCGCCAAGGTGATGCTGGCTGGCGTGGGCGTTGCGCCGGACGAAGGTTCGACCATTCCCGCAAGTGTCTTCATGGCCTTCCAGATGATGTTCGCCATCATTACCCCGGCCCTGATGACCGGTGCTTTCGCCGAACGTGTGAACTTCAAGGCATGGCTGGTTATCCTGGTGCTCTGGAGCCTCGTGGTCTATTCGCCCGTGGCCCATTGGGTCTGGACGGCTGATGGCTGGCTTGCTGCCAAGGGTGCGCAAGACTTCGCCGGCGGCTTTGTCGTGCACATGACGGCGGGTTATTCGGCTCTTATTGCCGCGATCCTGTTCGGCAAACGCAAGGACTTCGGCAGCGATGCGAAGCCATACAGCACGGGTTACGTCGTGCTCGGCACCGCTCTGCTGTGGTTCGGCTGGTTCGGCTTCAACGCCGGTTCGGCGCTTGCGGCTAACGGCCTTGCGGCTGTTGCCTTCGTCAACACCTTCGCTGCTGCGGCTCTTGCCATGCTTGCATGGACGCTGACCGACAGGTTGAAGGATGGCAAGCCGACTGCGATGGGTGGCTGTATCGGCGTTGTCGCCGGCCTTGTTGCCATTACCCCGGCGGCTGGCTATGTGACGGTGCAATCGGCCATCATCATTGGCGTGGTCACGGGCGTGCTGTGCAACCTTGTTGCACGTGCGGTCAAGGGCCAGTTCAAGATCGATGACAGCCTCGATGTGTTCGCTTGCCACGGTGTGGGCGGCACGATCGGTATCGTCATGACCGGCCTGCTCGGCAGCAGCGCCGTTCACGGCGCTGACGGCCTTCTGAACGGCGGCGATACGCTGTTCAGCGCTAACCTCACCGGCGTGGTTGCCGTTGCGGTTTACAGCATGGTCGCAACCTTCATCATCATCAAGGTGGTGGGTGCGGTATGCCCTGTCAGGGTCACCGCCAAGGAAGAAGATCAGGGCCTCGATGCTTCGCAGCACGGCGAAAAAATCGATAACGCCTAAGTCTGCGGGCAATACATAGCCCAATAAGAAAGGGCCGGTGGGTTACCCCACCGGCCCTGTTTTTTTACCCGAAAAACGGTTCCGGGTTACTTGCCTTCGCGATGCCGCGCGGTTTCACCGTGCTGCGCGCTATCGAGGCCGTACTGTTCGACCTCGGACGAAACGCGGAGCTTCGTAAACACGCTCACCACCTTGATGATGATAGCCGTGATGACGAAGGAGTAGATGATAACGGCAACGGCGCCCTTGACGTTCGCGTAGAACAGGCCGGTTTCGCCGCTGACCAGAAGGCCTTGCACCGAAACGGCATCGTTTACCGAACTGTCTGCGAACATGCCTGTCATGATGGCGCCGAGAATGCCGCCCACACCGTGGCAAGCGAACACGTCAAGCGTATCGTCCATCATATGGCTCATCTTCTTGATGATGCACGCGACGATGTTGCAGAACGCGCCGCCAATCAGACCCATGATCAGGGCCGAATTGGTGGTCACGAAACCGGCAGCCGGCGTGATCACCACGAGGCCGACGATGATGCCGATCGCGCCGCCAACGGCCGAAGGCTTGCCGCCACGGATCCAATCCACCGCAACCCAGGACGCAAAAGCGGCCGCGGCAGCGAGGAAGGTGGTCATGAAGGCATGTGCCGCAAGGCCGCCCGAAGTGATGGCGGAACCGGCGTTGAAGCCGAACCAGCCGAACCACAGCAGAGCTGCGCCGAGCATGATCAGGCTGACATCGTTCGGTTTCAGCTTTTCCTGAGCATCGGTACGCTTGCCGAGCAGGATAGCCGCCATAAGCGCCGAACAGCCCGAGGTTGCGTGCACCACAAGGCCGCCCGCAAAATCAAGGCCGCCGTCGCCGGCGATCCAGCCGCCGGGGCCCCAGACCCAATGGGCCACGGGCACATACACCGCAAGGCTCCAGAGCACGAGGATCAGAAGCCATGCGCTAAAGTTGAGGCGTTCCGCCATCGCGCCGCTCATCAGCGCCGGGGTGATGATGGCGAACATCATCTGGAACGCGACGAAAGCGATCGTGGGAACGCCGGTTTCGCCGAACGGTTCCTGGCCGATGCCTTTGAGGAACAGATTGTCGAGACCGCCGATGAACGGACCATCGCCCGAAAACACAAGGCTGTAACCGCAAATAGCCCAGACGATACCCGCCACGGCAAGCGCGGCGTAGTTCTGGAAAAGGGTTGCGACCACGTTCTTGCGCTTCACCATGCCTGCATAGAAAAACGCGAGGCCCGGCGTCATAAGCATGACCAGTGCGGTCGATACAAGAAGCCAAGCCGTGTTGCCGCTGTCTATGACAGGGGCAGCATCTTGCGCCATGGCCACATTCGGCACCATGACGGCAAGCAGCAATATCAAATACTTAATCATGCTGTACCTCGTTGATTTTTGGTTGGGTTGAGCAGAGATTAGTCTAGGAAAGAATCAGTCGATTCTTGCACTGCAATAAAATCTGCCCAAAAATAATGGTCGCGGCAAACAAAAATGTGCATGTTTAATAAAGTGATGAGCGTGCGTGGCGCATATGCAGTTAACCTGAAGGTAACAAATTGTGAGTATGCCTTTGTATAAGTACCGGATACATCACGTTCTATTTCCCGCCCAAGCAACAAAATTCCATATTGTTGTGGAGTCGTAACAAATGCCCGAACGAATTCTGGCCCTTTCAAAGGCTTTGTCTGAAACTGCGACCAAAAAGGTCGATGAAATTAAAATGGTCACGAAATCGACCAAGATGCTGGCGCTGAACGCCCAGATCGAAGCGACACGTGCAGGAGAAGCGGGCAGGGGCTTTTCGGTGGTGGCGCAGGAAGTCAAGGTTATCTCCGAGCACATCGCCAAGATTTCCGACGAACTGACCGAAAAACTGGGCGGCCAGACCAACGATCTGAGCGAACTGGGCCAAAGGCTGATCGCGCAGGTGCGCGGACGCCGTCTGACCGATCTTTCTCTTAACATGATCGAGATTATCGATCGTAATCTTTATGAACGCTCATGCGACGTGCGCTGGTGGGCAACGGATTCCGCCGTCGTCGATTGCTGCAGCAACCCGACCGAAGATGCGCGCGCTTTTGCAAGCAAACGTCTCGGCGTTATTCTGAACGCCTATACGGTTTATCTCGATCTCTGGGTCGCCGACCTTTCCGGCAAGGTGATCGCGAACGGCCGCCCCAACAAATATACCCGCGTGCAAGGCAGCAGCGTCGCACAGGAAGACTGGTTCAAGCGCGCGATCCATACCGCCACCGGCGACGATTACGTGGTGACGGACGTTGACACCAGCGGTCTGCTCGATGGTTCGGCCGTCTCTACCTATGCCGCCGCGATACGCGATGGCGGGGAAACGAATGGCAAGGTAATCGGCGCGCTCGGAATTTTCTTCGATTGGGAAGCGCAATCACAAACGGTCGTCGATTCCGTCCGTCTTGAAGCCGATGAAAAAAGCCGCACGCGCTGCCTGTTGCTCGACAGTCATTTCCGCATAATTGCAGCGTCCGACCACAAGGGCGTGCTTTCGGAAACCGTGCCGATCAGCACCGAAGGCCAGAAAGCCGGCAATTATGTCGATAGTCAGGGCCGCACCGTCGGTTTTTCGCTTACGCCGGGTTATGAGACCTATGAAGGGCTCGGCTGGTACGGCGCGATCATTCAGGAAAAGCTAAGCTAGCTAGCGCGTGCTTTGGGCCATATAGGCGGGCCGCGCGGGTTCAAAGAATCCGCCAAGCTTGTGCTTTTTCATCAGCAACGACAATTCACCGCCATTCACGATTTCCTGCAGCGCGGTATCCAGCGCCATTTTCAGTGCCGGTTCGCCTTGCGGCAGGAGCAGCACATTCGCGAAGGTCATAAGCGGCGCGCCCGCCGTTGCGGCGCGGATGCTGCCCGGGTTGTTCGCCATGAATTGCTGTGCCACCGCGCTTTCGACGAACACGGTATCGACCTTGCCGCTTGTCAGGTTCATGAACAGATCGGTATAGGAAGCCAGCTCGGGCAGCGTGGTGATTTTTGCGCCCGTAAACTGCGTGCGCGCCATACGCTCTTCCGATGTGCCTTCCTGGGCCATGATGCGCGTGCCCGCGCGTTCGATATCGGCGCGCGAAGCAAGATCGGCGCGGTCCCGTTTCACCCACGCATGCACGGTGGACCAGCCGAACGGTTCCGTAAAGCTGACGAACTTGGCGCGGTTGGCGTTCTGCCAGATGTTGGTGCACACGGCGTCATAACGGCCGGTACGGATCCCCTCGATCATAGTGGCCCAGCCCACTTCCTCGACCCAATCGATCTTCAGGTTAAGCTTGGCGCCGATGCTTTCAGCCAAATCAACCGCGAAGCCGGAAATCTTGCCGCTTGCCGTGTTTTTGGTGATGAAGGGCGGGTACACCACGTAAGCGCAGCGCAGGCTTCCGCGCGCGAGAATGGTTTCCATGCGGCTGTCGTCAGCCTGTTTCGCTTCTGCATTAACATGAAACATGCCTGAAAAAGCCAAGCCAACAACAATGGCAGTCAGAAGGCATATATATTTAACTATATGATACTTCATAATAAAACCTGTATTCCTATTTGTCTGCGCAGGTTTATGATCTGATGCAAGTAATTTAAGGTCAAAATAACGTCTTTTATGTTATTATTGATGATTGTTTCAGCAAAGGTTCCCGGACGTGCTCCCCGATATTTTCCGCGCTCTGCGCCAGATGCAGCTCAAGGACAGCGAAAGCCGCATCGTCATCGCGCTCATGCGGCGCAAGGACGGCATGTTTGTGCACGATCTTGTGAAGCAAACGAAACTGCCGCGCAGCTCTGTTGTGCTGATCCTGAAGCGGCTGTTCGATCGCAGCCTTGTGACAAAGATCAAGGAAGGCCGCCGGTTGAAATACCGCGCGCAAAGCCCCGAACATATTTTGTTTTCGCAGGAACAGCTGGTCGAGAATTTAAGGGAACTGGTGCCGTTCCTGAAACGCATGGGCGCAAGCGACAAGGTCATGGATGTTCAGTTTCTGGACGGGCCCGAAGGCATCCGCCAAATATATCGCGACATGTTGCTGAATTTCCGTTTTGCGGAAGGCCCAAAACGCGAATTGTACGAGATTGCCTCCGGCGCCGATGCGCTCAAGGTCTTTCCGGATATGCCGCAAACCTTTATCCGCCGCCGCATCCAGATGGGCGTGCCGATCCGCATCATCGCGCCCGATACGTCGCGCCATGTGCCGGTCTATATCAGTGACAGCAAGGAGTTACGCGAGGTTAAATATTTCGATGGCCGAGCGTTTCCGTTCCGCGTGAGCTTCGATATCTATGCCGACAATATATCGACCTATTCAACCGTTCCGCCCGTGGGCGGCGTGATAATCCGCAGCGAGCAACTGGCTGACAGCATGCGATCCCTGTTTAATTTGCTGTGGCAGACAATCTGAGAACCCGGTATTTATGTAGCGGTCTGCGGGTGTAACTCAATGCCCGCGAGCGTAGCGAGCATAGCTATAGAAAGCCGCGCAGTTTGTGCTAAACGTTGATGGTTTGCGGGTGTAACTCAATGGTAGAGTTCCAGCCTTCCAAGCTGGCTATGCGGGTTCGATTCCCGTCACCCGCTCCACCCAATTTTTCTTAGGAAATTGCATGACCGCCGTCCTGAAATCCACCAGCTTCCCCGAACTTGGCGAGCGCCGCGAAGGCAAGGTGCGCGATATCTATGTGCAGGAAGGGCGGCTCGTGCTTATCGCCACCGATCGCCATTCGTCGTTCGACCGCATCATCGCCCATATTCCGGGCAAGGGCGAGGTTTTGAACCGCATCAGCCTTTTCTGGTTCGAACAAACCAGAGACATCGTGCAAAACCACGTACTGGAAGCGCCGGACCCGAACGCGATCATCGCGCGCCGCTGCATGCCGCTGCCGATCGAGGTTGTGATGCGCGGCTATCTGACCGGCGTGACCGGCACATCGATCTGGACGCATTACCAGAAAGGCCGGCGCGATTTCGGCAACTTCACGCTGCCCGACGGCATGAAGAAGAACCAGAAGCTCGATAAGCCGGTATTCACGCCATCCACCAAGGAAAACGAGCATGACCGTACGGTTACGCCGGACGAGATTATCGCCATGGGCCAGATCAGCCGCAAGCAGTTGCAGGAGATCGAAGAGGTGGCGCACAGGCTGTTCGCGCGCGGACAAGAGCTGGCGCGGCAGAAGGGCCTGATCCTCGTCGATACCAAATACGAACTCGGGCTCGATGAAGCCGGCAAGCTGACCTTGATCGATGAAGTGCACACGCCGGATTCGTCGCGCTACTGGTTCGCCAATTCGTATGACGAGCGTTTCGCCGCGGGCAAGGAGCCCGAATATTTCGACAAGGAATTTCTGCGGCTCTGGTTCATGAGCAATTGCGACCCGTACAACGACCCCGTGCTTCCCGAAGCGCCGCCCGCGATGGTGGAAGAGCTAGCCGGGCGTTACGGGCAGGTGTTCAACCTGCTCACGGGTGAAAATATCAGCCAACTCGCGCCGGGCGAAAGCATCGAGGGCCGCTTGCGCAAAAACCTCGCGCCCTACGCAAAAGCCGCGGCTTAATACCCGGCTGCGGCAAGTTCTGCCTGCGCGGCCGCGAAATCCTGCATGAAATGTTTATCCTGGCGCAGCGCGTTGATCGTATAAAGTGCGGTTTGCCGCCCGCCCGCGAGATCGGCCGGGTAATGCACGCCCGCTTGTACGCGGTGCCATGCGATAGCATCGGCCCGGGCCAGCAATTCCTTTTTCCGCGCGGGCAACAAGCCCGCCAATATTTCCGCCCATACACGGCTGATGCTTGTGTGGCCGCTCGGGTATGATTTGTTGGCGATGCTGTCGATCATCAGCTTCACACGGCTGTCCGCCACGAAGGGGCGGCGTGTGCCCCAATAGACCTTGGCGCGTTCGGTGATGCGGTAGATATCGGCGCCCGCGCGATCGAGCAGCCTGAAAGTGCGGGGCAGCGCCGCGCGCGTGAAGCCGGGCCCGAGAATGGCGGAAACCATTTCCGGCTCGACCCGCTGTTCTTCGCGCGCCGCGATTTTATCCGCTTCGCTTGCATCGTCCTGCGCATCAAGCACGCGCGCGACCTGTTCTTCCCATGCGGCGCTGTTCTCCGCCGGTGGCGGCGTCAGCATGTCGGGTAAAACGGCATGCGGGGTTGATAGCTGGATATAACCCTTGGCCTTGGGCCCGGCATAGGATGCATCGGCAGTGCAGGGCCAGAGCAGGATGGCGAAAAGAAGGGGGAGGGCAAGCAGGCGTTGCATGGCATATACCTCGACAAGGGAATCAGGCAGCGCTAGTTTACGCGCATTGCGTGTTTTTATCTGTCTGGAAGATTTATGGCGGTTGTCCTAAAATCCTATGTTTACACTGGTCGTACTCCGGGACCCCGGCTTTTGGTGCTGGGCGCCGTGCACGGCAACGAAAAGTGCGGCCCCATCGCCACCACGCGCTTTATCGAACAAATTGAAAGCGGCGCGGTTGCTTTGCTGAAGGGGCGCGTGACCTTCATCCCCGTCTGCAACCCGCAGGCACACGAAAAGAACGTCCGCTTCGTGGATGAAAACCTTAACCGCGATCTGCGCCCCAAGGAAAAGCCGACGACGTATGAAGCGCAAATCGGCAATGCGTTGTGCCCATACCTGGAAGACTGTGATGCGTTGCTCGATCTGCATTCCTATACAAAGGGAAGCGAACCATTTGTTATTACCGAGCGCGCAAACGAACAAGAAATATCGTTCGGCTGGAGCCTTGGTACCGCCATGCTCATGTGCGGGTGGCATGAAGCCCAGCTTCGGCATCCGCGTGGCAGGGAGCAAGCAGCCTATTCAACCGGCACTATTGAATACGCTCGCGCGCACGGCGCGATGGCGGTTACGCTCGAATGCGGGCAGAATGACGACGCTAACGCGCCGGAAGTCGCGTGGCGCGCTATCGGCCGGGCGCTCGTGCATCTCGGTATGATCGATGCTGCCGTGGTGGTGCCGCCGCCGCATGACCTGCAGCGCCGTAAACTTGTGTTCGAGGAGGTTTTTTTCAAGCAGGAAGACGGCGATTTTATCAAGGATTGGAAACATCTGGACGTTGTGAAGAAAGGCGAAGCGATTGCAACCACGAAAAGCGGCAAGACGATTACTGCCCCCGGTGATGGCTGTCTGATCATGCCGCATCGCGGTGTTGCTTTGGGGTATGAATGGTTTTATTGGGGCCGGATGGCCGAAGGGACGGACCATGCAACTGCCTGAAAACATCCTGACGACCGTGCGCCGTGAAGCGTGCAGGGAAGGCCAGCGTAATTTCTTCGTTTACGATACCGCGCCGATGCGGGAAAAGATCGCGAACCTGAAATCAATCATGCCTGAAGGCGTAGAGATTTTTTATGCCATGAAGGCCAACCCGCACTCAGCTTTCCTGAAGGCGGCGAAAGAAAGCGGCGTCACGGGCGTGGAAATCGCAAGTCTTGGCGAGGCTGAAAAGGCACGGTTGGCGGGTTTTGCGGCCAGCCAGATGATCTACACCGGCCCCGGAAAATCACCCGAAGAGCTGCGCTGGAGCGCCGCGCACGGGATTCATACCGTACATGTCGAATCCCTGACCGAAGCGCATCGCCTGAACCAGATTTGCAAAGAAATGGGTAAGGCGCAGGATATCCTGTTACGCATCAACCCGGATTTCGAAATTCACGGTGCGCAGAAAATGCTTTCGGGCGGTTCAAGCAAGTTTGGCATCGATACGGAAAAATTGCCGGACATTTTGCCGAAAATTCTTGAGTTGCAGAATTTGCGTTTTCGCGGCCTACATGTTTATGCGGCGACGGGCATTTTGAAAGTGGACGATCTTCTCAAGAATTGCGAACTGGTCTTCAGCCTGACACAACAGATTGAGGCCGGTTTCCAAGGCGTGAAGTGCGATATTGTCGATTTCGGTGGTGGCTTTGGCATTGATTACCTTGAAACGGGACAGGATTTCTCGCTCACATCCTATGCTGACGGCCTGCACAAGCTAATTGCGCAGTATAAATTGCATGGGCGGCATTTCATGCTCGAGCTCGGGCGTTACCTTGCGGCGGATTCCGGCTGGTATTGCACCGAAATTCTCGATATCAAGGACAGCCGCGGCAAGAAACAGATCGTGACGGCGGGCGGCACCAACCATTTCCGCCGCCCGGCCGCGCTTTCGATCAACCATCCTGTCGTTATCGTGCCCATGAAGCGGCCTGCGCTTTTCGCAGGGCAGGAGCATGTCGCGAAAGAAAAGGTCTATATCGGCGGGCCGATCTGCAGCTCGGCCGACAAAATCGCCAGCGATGTGTATATAGAGGAAGCGCACATAGGCGATATCGCGGTTCTGTGCCTTGCCGGCGCTTACGGGCTTACCATGTCGCATCTGGAATTCCTGAGCCACAAGCGCCCGCCCGAAATCGTGCTCGGGTAACCTGTTCTGCCGGTTATGCTTTTTCTGACGCGGGCCACAGGAATTTCATACTGGCGCCGCACTGCCTGATCGGTTATAAAGCCTTATCCCAAACATGCTGATAGCCTGAAAATCCGGTGGCGCCGGAGGGGGCTTATCGGTCGGAATTCGGGGCAAGGTTTTGGTGATGGGCTGCGGTCACAGAATAGTCGCTGCCATGATACAGGAGTGTAGCTCAATTGGTAGAGCACCGGTCTCCAAAACCGGGGGTTGTGGGTTCGAGCCCCTCCACTCCTGCCAGCAAACAAGGTGAAAGCAGGGTCGCAAGATGCAGAAGATTGTAGAATTCGGGCGCGAAGTGAAGCGCGAGGCGCAAAAAATCACATGGCCGTCGCGCAAGGAAACCATGGTCACGACCGTGATGATCGTTGTCATGGCCGTGCTGGTCGCGATCTTTTTCTTTTTCGTCGATAAGCTGATTGGCAGCTTCATCACATACATACTTGGTCTTTAGGGTTTCAGGAGAAGGCAATGGCACATCGTTGGTACGTGGTTCACGTTTATTCGGGCTTCGAAAAGAAGGTCGCGCAGGGAATTCAGGAGCAGGCCGAGAAGAAAGGCCTTGTTGACCTGTTCTCGGAAATCCTTGTTCCCACCGAAGAAGTGGTGGAAGTGCGCCGTGGCGCCAAGGTGAACACCGAGCGCAAGTTTTATCCCGGCTATGTCCTGATCAAGATGGATCTGCAGGATGAAAGCTGGAGCATGGTCAAGAACACGCCCAAGGTTACGGGTTTTCTTGGCGGCGGCGGCAAGCCGGCTCCGATCTCGGAAGCCGAAGCGCAGCGCATCATGAACCAGGTGCAGGAAGGGATCGAGCATCCCAAGCCTTCCGTCAGCTTCGATGTGGGCGAACAGGTGCGTGTTTCCGACGGGCCGTTCGCTTCCTTCAACGGCGTCGTGGAAGAGGTGGACGAAGACAAGGCCCGGCTCAAGGTCGCGGTTTCCATCTTCGGGCGCGCCACGCCGGTCGAGCTGGAATACACGCAGGTTGAAAAGCTGTAGCGATTCTTCTTTTCGTAACCGGTTGCCGGTAATATTGAATTTGCAGCACTGGGCTTTACCCATAACGGGTAATCCCAGTGGCTTATTTATCTTATTTATGTGGATCTTGGTTAATTTTTTTTAGTTGCTTGATTGGCAGGCAGCAAAAAAAGTATTCTGCGCCCGTTTGAAAGACCAAAGTTATAGCTTTAAGGAATTTTACTGATGGCCAAGCCCATTTATGAAATGACGCAAGAAGAGATTGCCGCACTTACGTCGCCAGAAATTGCCGCCATTCCATCCGGCGATTTATGTAGGACAAGCCATACACTTTTGCAGCTCTTCACAGCCGAGCAAATGAGCGCGCTGACGGCAAGCCAGCTGGATGCAATCGCCTTGCACAGTACCTCGACAGGTCCCTCGGTTTTTAAAATCAACCACTTCAAGCCGGAACAGATCGCACAGATCAAGCCGGAAGTGATCGGCAAGC
>WGMR01000011.1 GCA_016124955.1 Alphaproteobacteria bacterium
GCTGCCTGCATAGCCCGGCTCCACAAACATGCTGTGATGCTTGCCTTGAATTTCTTCAAGGCTGTACCCCATTGCATTCAAAAAGTTGCCGTTGGCCGTAATGATCGTGCCATCCAGGTTGAATTCGATCACGGCCTGTGAAGTGTTAATGGATTCGATAACGGCTTCGAGATCGTGAAGCGTTTCCCTTGAGCAAAAACCAAAAACGTTTGATTTTTTCGGTTTTGCATTTCTTTCTTTCGCAGCGCTGCGTTGAATCGCGAGTGCCATGTCTTTCTCCTAAGGGATGACGGCTTGGGTGGGGCGCTTGTTAGACCGATGCTTTTAGAGGCAAGAATAAGTCAGACATGCAGAGTAGGAATTATTCCATAACAATCTATGAAGTGTGTGGTTACATGCATATTTTTGAATGTAGGTGATGCCTTTCGTTTTGCATTTTTTATTGCCCGGCTTGGGCCGCGCATACATTGGTAATTTATGTGTAGCGCATGGCGGCAATCTGCCTACGAAGAAAGCCGCATGCACGGCTGACCGTATGACGTTATTGCTCCGGGGCAGGGTTCTGCTTCCATCAAAACATTCGGAAAGAAATATATTGAGAAAAATTGAAATGGCGGAGACGGGGGGATTCGAACCCCCGATACGGGATTAACCCCGTATAACGGTTTAGCAAACCGCCGCCTTCAGCCTCTCGGCCACGTCTCCGCATAGTGCTCCAGCCCGGTGGGCTGAAGGCTAGTATATTTGCCGGCGTTCGCCGACGGGCAGCCTCTCGGCCACGTCTCCGCATAGTGCTCCAGCCCTCCGGTCGCGGGCCTTGAAAGGCCCGGAAAAGGCCGGGAGCAGACAAATAACAGGTATCCGCAGGGGAGGCAAACGGTCGCTAAACGCAAGCCGCATAAGGGCAAAACATGCCCGTGTGCCGTGTTTATGCGCCGCCGCCGGGTTCGCCCGGCTTAGCTTGCGCCATGTTTTTCAAAGTTCTGTTCGGCTTCCAGAATAGGCCGGGCGGTCGCGAAGGCGCTGCGCATCCCGGCGAGCAGGCGCGCAATATCCTCGCCCTGCCTGCCGTCAACCAGATCGCGTGCCGATGCTTCCGCGCGGCGCGCAAGCTCGCACAATTCCATCGCACCAAGCTGGTGGCTTGAACTTTTGACCGAATGCGCGGGCAAGATAACCGCTTCCGGGTCGTTTGCCGCCAGTGCTTCTTCGATACGGCCCAGATAATTTTCGGTATCTTCGAGATAATAAGTAATAACGGTGCTTAGCTTTGCACCAAGCATCGCGCGCGCCTCGGCCAGAGTATCGGCGTTAATTTCGCATCGCGTTGGCGGCGCTGGCGGTACATCCACCTTAATGCATGGCGTTTTATCGTATTGCAGAATGTTGGCAATATTCGCTGCCGCCGGCTTGTCTTCTTGCCGGTCGATTTTTTCGCGCAACCACTTCAGCAACGTCGCCTCAAGGTTCGCCTTGCGCACCGGCTTGCTCAGGTAATCGTCCATGCCCGCACTCAGGCATCTTTCGCGGTCGCCCTTTAGCGCGTTGGCGGTCAGGGCGATGATGGGAACAGGCGCGATTTTGCCCGTGGCCTTAAGCCCGACGATATGCCGCGCCGCTTCGAACCCATCCATCACCGGCATCTGGCAGTCCATGAAAATAAGGTCGAAAGGCTGGCTCTTCACGGCCTCGATTGCCTGTTCGCCGTTCTCGGCCGTTTGGACGGTGCAGCCGAAGCGCTCCAGCATTTCGGTTGTGATATCGAGGTTCACGCGGTTGTCTTCCACCAGTAGCAGGTGCATGCCTTCCAGCGCGCGCCCCTGCTGCAAAAGGCGTTCAGCCTCCAGCGCGGTGCTGGTTTCTGTTGTCATGATAGTTGCGGGGCGGCCGGATTTTTCCTGCGCCATGACATGCACGAGCGTATCGTAAAGTTGCTGCCGCGCGGTCGGTTTCATCAGATAGGCGGCCGCGCCCGCTTCAGAAAAACGTTTGAGCATGCCGTGCTCCTCGCTTGAGCTCAGCACCACGACCGGTATTTTTTTAAAGGCCGTGCTGGCCTTGATTTGTCGCGTCAGCGCAAGCCCGTCCGTGCCGGGCATGACATGGTCGGTGACAATAAGTTGTACCGAATGGCTGTTGCTCGCTTCGTAGTGCAGACGGGAAAGCGCTTCTTCCGCATTTTCCGCGATCATGCAATGCATGCCCGCTTCCGTCAGGGCTTCGGAATAAAGAATGCGGTTGGGGGCAAGGTCATCCACCAGCAAAACCTTGATGTCCTCCAGTGTTTCGCAGCATTTCAGTTTTTGTTCCGGTTCGCCCGCGTCCGGCAGCGGTATTGTTATAGCAAACACGGTGCCTTTACCCGGCGTGCTGCTGACCGTTATGTTGCCGCTCATTAGTTGCACAAGATTACGGCTGATGGCGAGCCCAAGCCCGGTTCCCTGCCGCGAACGCGTGCTGCCGCTTTCGACCTGCATAAATTTCTCGAACAGGCCGGCAATTTTGTCTTCGGGGATGCCGATGCCGGTATCCTCGATCCTGATGCGTATCCACGGACGTTTATCCGGAGCAGCGCCGGCGGGAAGCATTTCCACGTTCACGAGCACATAGCCGCTATCGGTGAATTTAACGGCATTGCCGACAAGGTTGAACAGGATCTGCCGCATGCGGCCGGGGTCCGCCATGATAAAGCGTGGCGTGCCGGGCACGTAGCGCACCAGCATTTCCAGCCTCTTTTCCCGCGCCTTGGTGGCGAGCAGGTCAAGCACATCTTCGATTGTGGCGTGCAAGTTGAATCGCACGGGATCGAGCCGCATTTGCCCGGCTTCGAGTTTGGAAAAATCAAGGATATCGTTGATCAGCATCAAAAGATGGTCGGCGGAGTGCTGCAGCGTCTTTACATAATGTTGTTGCCGCTGGTTCAGGTTTGATTCAATCAGCAATTCCGTCATGCCGATAATCCCGTTCATCGGCGTTCTGATCTCGTGGCTCATATTGGCAAGGAAATCGCCCTTGAGCTGATTGAGCTCGATCAATTGCTTTTGCGCCCACGCAATATAAGTAAGTGTGGGTTGCAAAACAATCATGGTCACGGTGACAAGCAGCAGCATGATCAGGATGCAAAGACCGATGACCATGCGGTATATAGTGGTACCACGAGCCTCACCCAAATCCTGGTAGCGTAAAACGGCTATATCGAGCGAATCCACCAGATGTTTGTTTGCTTTGTCGATGATGGCGCTGATATCTGGCTGGGTGATCGTAATCTGGTCGCGCGCAAGGTCCAGTACGCGACGGGCATGCTCAAGATATTTTCTTGTCTGCTGATCGAGCATGACGGGTTCTTCGAAATAAAGCTGCCGCAGGGCAGGCGTCAATGGGGTTGACGGCCCGTCGCCGAACCGGCCATGCAGCAACCGCATATGGGCACTCTCCATATTTTCGATGGTCTCATGCAGGTTTTGGAACGCCGGTTGCCGCGCCTCTTCCGGAAGCGCAGTTAACTGCAGCACCAGCATCGCGATGCGCTGCGAATACATGCGTTGCTTTCCGGCAATATTGACGATCGCATTGTCGTTGTGTTGCATGTCGATCAGGTTGACGGTTAGCATGGCGATGGTGGCGATAAGTGCCGCGAACAGCATCAACGCAAAGCGGTAACTGCGCTTTATGCGTTTACGGGTATTGTCGATAAGGTTTTGTGCGTCACTTTTCACGGCGTATTACCACTCAAGCGTTTCCGCGGGTGAAGCCTGAATGATGGCGGTAACCTGATTGCCGGCGGTGTTGTAGGCAAGACGGTCGAACGCGGTCAGCCGCGCGCGCGCGATCCCGCGGCCATGGCTGGCCGTGGCACGCGCGGGGTCGATCTGCCAATAACGCCGCCAGTCAAAGCCCGTTCCGCGGTCCGTGATCTGCACGAGCCACATATCCGGCTTGTGCTGGTAGATAACATCGACTTCCTTATCGGCATGTTCCGGCATTGCAAGGCGGCGCCTGATTTCCTTCTGCCAGTGGTTGTTGATCAGAAGCTGCTCTTTTTCTTCATAAGTGATACCAAGGTTTCCGTGTTCGACCGCGTTCGTGAGCAGTTCCAGCAACCCATTGGCGACCCGCGCCGGGTGCGGGAAGCAAGCCGCGAGGAAGCAAGCCGCGTCTTCGGCATCCTTCAGGCTTTTAACGGCCATTTGGCAGGAGCGCATGGACTTAAGCGCGGCATCGTGGCGGCCGATTTCGCCCAGCAATACGCGCCGCTGCTGGCGCTCGCGCAAAGCCGAGGTAATGATGCTTTTCAGCAATTTTTCGTCCGCCGGCTTGGCGAGATAATAGAAAACACCGGCATCGATACCTTGCTGGATTTGTTCCGGGCTGCCGGCGGACGTGTGCATGATAACGGGTATGGCGGTCATTTGCGGATCGCTGCGCAGCACTTCCATCACCTTGATGCCTGTCATTCCGGGCATTTCCCGGTCGAGAATGACGGCGTCGATTTCCATGACATCGTGCCGCAACGCCTTCAGGGCTTCTTCGCCCGTGCCGGCGCTTCTAACGCTGTAGCCGAATTTTTCCAGCATCCTTGAAAGGATGGCCATTGTGACGCGGTCGTCGTCAACGACCAGAATAATCGGTGCGCGTACCGGCAGCGAGGAAAGGGAAAGAACCGGCGCCGCAAGCGGCTCTATGGCGCTCATCGTCATGGCTACTGCTCCGTCATTGCGTTGTGCAGGGCGTTGTGGATCGGCCGCAGCAGGTAACCGAGAACGGTTTTCTCACCCGTCACAATCTCGGCATCCACCGTCATGCCGGGGATGATCGGGTGCAGGCCTGGAACCTCGCCCACATAGTTGCGCTGCAAAAGCACGCGGCCCTTGTAATAATCTTCCTGCCGCGCCTCGTCGGTGAAGGTCATGGCCGATATGTATTCGAGCTTGGCGGGTATGGCGCCGTAGCGAATGTAATCGTAGGAATTCACCTTCACCCGCGCTTCTTGTCCGATTGCGACGCGGCCAATCTGCTGAGGCAGGATGCGTATCTCGACCGTAAGCTTGTCGTCTGCCGGTACGATTTCCATCAGTGTCTGCCCCGCCGGGATCACGGCACCGATGGTGTTGACTTTAAGCCCTTTGACGTAGCCCATCACGGGCGCGCGCACCTCAAGCCGGTCCACGCGGTTCGCGCGCTTCTTCAACTCTTCCTGTGCTTGCAAAAGCCTTGTTTCCACCTCGTGCAGATCGGTGAAAGCCGTATCGCGCTGTTGGGCGGTCAGCGCATCAAGCCGTTGCCGGTATTCCGCAAGTTCGCGGTTTACAACCTCGATCTGCTGGGTGATGGCCGCCACGTCGCCCTTGCGGGTGTTGAAGGCTTCGAGCTTGTTAAGATAGTTGCTGCGGGTCGTCAGGCCGTCCTGCTGCAACTTGGCGTAGATATCCTTGCCTTCACGCGCGACCGTAAGGTTGGATTTCGCCGTAACCAGCATTTCGCCAAGCCGTGCCAGCGCGCGCTGCTTTTGCCCAACCTGTTCAACAAGGATGCCGAGGTCGCGATGGTTCGATTCGCTCATGGCCTCGAACATGCGATGTTGCTCTTCCTGTTGCCCCGGCGCCATGGCAATGGCGGAGAAATCGGGCGCGCGGTCGTCAAGCATGGCGCGCAACCGCTCCGCCTGCATGGCAAGCGCGGTGACAAGCGTGTTTTGCTCGTGCCGGTCTTCTTCGGTGCCCGCACCGTCGATCCGCATCAGTAACTGGTCCTTCTGCACAAAATCACCTTCATGCACCAGTATTTCGCGCACCAGACCGCCTTCCAGATGCTGCACGAGCCGGCTGTAGCCGCTGGGGATCACTTGTCCGTCCGTGCGCGCCAGCTCCTTGACCGGCGTCATTGCCGCCCAACCAAGAAAGCAAAGTGCCGCGCCCGCCAGTACGGCCACAGAAAGCCGAAGGACTTTCGGCAATTTGGTTTCTTCAAGCATCATCGGCTGGACCAGCCGGTCAAGATCGTCCGCGAAAAGGGTATGCAGCCACTTGCCGCCGGAAACTTGCGGCAAGCCACCATGTGCATTGCCGGAAAGGGCTGCATCGGTCGTGTCGGTCATGGCGTGGTTACCCCTTCTTGCGTTTGTTTTTCCATTTGCTCCGGTTTGCCGACTGCGGGCCGGCCACCGTTTTTCATCCAGATCACCTGGTCGGCGACTTGCAGCATGTCTTGCCGGTGCGTCACGAACAGCACGGTTTGTTTGCCGCGCGATTCATTGAGATAGCGGCGGAATCTTGCGCCGGTTGAGCTGTTCATAAGCTGACTGGGCAGCTCGTCGCACAGCACGATTGGACGTTCGCTCAGATACAGGCGCGCAAGGCACAGCCGGGCTGCAAGCCCGCTGGAAGGCACCAGCCCGCCCGTGCCGATCCGTGTGTTCACGCCCGCCGGCAGCTCGTCCACCATTTCCCAAGCGTCGGCCCATAAAAGCGCCTGCCGCAGGCGGAAATCCGGCATCAACGGATCGACCAGCCGCAAGTTCTCGGCAACGGTGCCGGGCAAAAGTTCGGGCACCTGCGGCAAATAAGCGATTTGGCGGCGCAAATTGCGCGGATCGAACTGGCGATGGTCGATGCCGTCAAGCAAGATGCTGCCCATCACGGCAGGATATAGCCCAAGCATAAGGCGCAGCATGGTGGATTTGCCGCTGCCGTTTCCGCCATAGATCGCGACAATCTGCCCCTTCGCAATTTCGGCGGAAAGACCAACGAAAACCGGGTCCTTTTTGCGTCCGTATCGCAAGCCAACATTCTGGAAGGTGATCGCGCCTTCCAGCGGCCGGTGCGCCAGAACGGTGTTGCGCGCATGTGCTTCGGGCGTCATTTTCATCAGGTGGCCAACCTGTTCCGCCGCCGCGCTGATCTGTTCCAGGTGCGGCAGCACAGAGCACATGGTCTGCATCAGAAAAATCACGCGCCATGTCAAGATCATGGTGGCAACCATGGCGCCCGCGCTCATATCGCCGTCCCACACGCGCGTCAGGCACCATGCGATGCTCGCGACACCGACAATAACGGTCATGAGCCCGGCAAGGTGCTGCACGACAGAAGCGATCATGCTAAAACGGTATTGCGCCTGCGTCGCATGCCAGTTGGCCGCCTTGTAGCGTTGCAGCATCCGCCCGCTAATCCCGGATGCGTGCAGAGCCTTCAGGTTTGTAATCGCTTCCATCAGCAATTGCTGGCCCTGCGCCGCGCCGCGTGCCGAATCGTGCCCGAGCTTGCGCCAATATGGCCGGAGCACCGCGAAGAGCCCGAGGTAAAAGACAAGCGCTCCGACAGATACAAGCGCCACCGGACCGGCCAGCAGCGCGATCACGAGGATCAAAAGAAGCACGAATGGAACTTCGAGCACGGCAAGGAATATCGGGCCCGTGATAAAATCGCGCACCGCTTCGAAGGCGCGGATGCGCGCGAGCTGGGCTGCGACCGAGGCTTGCTCGATCATCGCCGAGGGAAGATAAAGCAGGCGTTCAAACATCGCCGCCGGCACAAGCACGCCGCAGCGCGCGCCGATCCAGCCCGCGAGCCGTGTGCGCAACAGGCGCAGTATCATTTCGATCCCAATAGCGGCCAGCACGCCTAAGGCAAGCAGCGGCAACGTATCGATGGCTTGTGCGCCAATGACCCGGTCATAGACCGCCATGCTGAATAGCGGCATCGCCAGCGTGAAAAAATGCATGATGAAGCTCAGCGCCCCGACATGCAGCACGATAGGCCGGAAACGCCCGGCGAAATCCGCCAGCCAGTCAATTTGCTTGCGATCGAATACGCCTTCAACTGCGGCATCCGCCGCCATCTGGCGCTCGAACCTGTATAGCGTGCCCTTGCCCTCCGGCAGGTTGCCGCGATGCTGTTCGCGCCCGTCTTCCCAAATAAGCCCGTACGTGCCAAGTTCACGCAGAACCATGCCCGTGCACCAGCCTTCGCAATTGTCCGGCACGAACAGGCCCGGCGTATCTTCGGACCTGATATCGGAAGCAAGGCGGCGCTCCTGCCTGATCCGGTAGCCAAGCGCACCCATAACGGCAAGCAGATCGCCGGTTTTTACCGCCTGCGTGTTGGCGGGCAGGGCGTCTGTTAGCGTAAAAATATCACCCTGCCAGCCGTTGACCGAAAGCAACGGCGCAAGCAACAAGCCGATATTGGTGCCGCCATGCTGCCAGCGCAATACGTTGTTGTTCGCAAGCCCGGTGAGCCAGTCGGCCGAGGTCTGGGCGGTAGCGGCGGCGATGCTCATGCCGTTATCTCCTGCAGCCAGCGGCGGTCGGATGTCACGGCAGCGGTTTCGACAAGCGGCACCAGATGCCCGCGGCGCAGCTCAAAGCTGCGGTCGGCGAGGCTGCCGATATTCCGGTCTTCGGAAACCAGAACCATCGTTGCTTTGCCTTTTAACTTCGCCAGCAGGTTAAAAACACAAAGGTAGCTTTCACGGTCCAGACCCTGATCTGCATTGTCGAATAAAATAAGCCGCGGCTTGTACATAAGCGCGCGGGCGATAGCGATACGCTGCTTGAGGCCGGGCGGAATCTGGTCCGCAGTCAGGCCTTCCAGCATCGTGTCATAACCCGCGGGCAGAAGTGCGACCGATTGTTCGATCCCCAGCAATGCGGCGATTTCCTGCGTCTTGCCCTGCAACCTTGCATCGAACCCGGTTAGATTTTCCATGATACTGCCGCGCAGAACCAGCCCGCTGGTCGGCAGATAAGCGATATAACGCGTGCGATCCGCCGTGGGGATGGATGCCACGTCCATATCGCACAAAAGCACCTGTCCGCGGTCCGGGGCATAGACCCCGGCCATCAGTTCCAGCAGTGTGGTGCGCCCGCCGCCCGGCTCGCTGCGTATGGAAACGGTATCGCCGGGCGCGAGATCAAGGTTTAGTCCGTCGATCACCGGTTCGCCCGGCCGGTAGCTAAAGCGCACATTATTGATCTTCAGCGCACCGTGGTTTGCGCCCAGCGCTTCGGGCGCGAGGTGCCCGCGCGGCTGCACCGAAAGGATTTGCCGCAGCCTGGCGCGCGAAAGCGCAATATCCTGATGCCGGGTCCACATTGCCAGCCCGCGCTGCAGCGGCTGCATAATCTGTCCGGAAAGCAGCACACAAGCGATCAGCGTACCGACCGATATTGAACCGCCGATAACCATGGGCGTGCCCGTACAAACGACAGCGACAACCATGAATTGCACGGCACAGAAGCTGAGCGCGTCGGCCGAACCTTGTGTGCAGGCAATGCGATGGTTGACCGCGCCGCTGGCGCGCTGGGTTTCCTCAAACCGGCGCGCGGTTACCGCTTCAAGGCACAGTGCCTTGACCGTATGGACCGATTGTAGGGTATCGGTGATAAAATCGTAGCGCCTGTCATCTTGCTCTTCGCGCGCATCCATCATTGTGCGCAGCTTGTTGCTCTGGCGCCAGAACAACCAACCGGCACCGACAATCACGGCGCAAGGCACAAGCGCAAGCCAGCCCGTGAGATAAAAAGTCAGTCCAAGAAAAAGAATGGCAAAGGGCATATCGACCAATAAGGTCATTGCCATTTGCCCGCCGTAATAATCCCGCAACCGTGCGACGGCATTGACATGCTGGGCCAAAATGGTGGGCGTTGCATAGGCATAGGTGCGCGGTTCGGTATCCATAAGGTGCGCGAGCGCACCGGTAGAAACGAAATGTTCGAAACGCGCGCCATTCAGGTTGACCACCATGCTGCGGCACACGCGCAACACGAATTCAATCAGAGCGGCGGCGATAACCCCGCCCGATAGCACCAGAAGCGTATCAACTGCGTGGTTGAACAGAATGCGGTTATAAACCTGCATCGTCAAAAGCGGCAACGCCAGCGCCAGAAGATTGACGCCGAGCGAAGCCGCGAAAAGGAACCGCAGATGCGGCGGATGGAGAAGGCCACTGACCATGATGATCCATGTAAGGCGGGGTTTAACCGATGGGCTAATGTCCGAAAAGATGGGGGATGTTGATGATAGGCGGCGGCAGGGCTATAACCGTTTCAACCACCTGAACGGTATCGTTTGCTACATCGGTAACGACATCTGCGCTTGCAACGACGGTTGCTTCGACATCGCTGACGACATCCGAAAGCGCATCCATTTCCAGCATGGAATCGAGTGTGTCGGAAAGGTCGCCGGAAAGATCAAGTGTTTCGGCAAGGTCGGTTTCCTGCAGATCCGGCAAAAGATCGTCTGTGGTTACGGCCCCGTCCAGCAGGCTTACTTCCGTTTCCGAAGCACCGTCAATCATGGGCGCGGTGATATCGACAAGGTTGGTTTCGCCGAAATCGACATCAAGGCCGACAATAGTTTCGGTTGTTCCCGAATCGTCGGAGACGGTGAGAAGGTTGGTGTCTAGCCCGATAAGGGTTTCTTCGCTTTCGCCCGCGCCGCCGCTTTCCAGCAGGCCGGTATCGATGTCGATCAGTGTGCCGTTCTGTTCCGATGTCGTAAGATTAAGGCTATCTGCTGTCGCATCGATATCGATCAGGTTGCTGTCCTGCAACAGTGAGCCAGCATCCTCCGCCAGCGCCGGAATATCGAGCGTTGCGGCATCCGCTACAACATCCGTGACCGTTTCCAGCGCGGGCTGGATGGTATCGTCAACGATATCCGCTGCCGTTCCGATAACGTTTTCAACAACAGGTTCGGCTGTGGCCAGCACATCGCCGGCGGTTTCGGTAACTGTTTCCAGAACAGGCGCAACCACATCGTCCACAACATCCGCTGCCGTTTCAATGACGTCTTCGATAACAGGTTCGGCTGTGGCCAGCACATCGCCGGCGGTTTCGGTAACTGTTTCCAGAACAGGCGCAACCACATCGTCCACAACATCCGCTGCCGTTTCAATGACGTCTTCGATAACAGGGTTAGCTGTATCCAATATATCGCCGACGGTTTCTGTTACGGTGTCCAGCACCGGCGAAAGCGTGTCGGTGGCGATATCGGTGACGTTCTCAAGTATCGGCTCGGCAATATTTACGGTATCGCCGATGGTATCGCCGACTGTTTCAAGAATGGGCGTGATGAGCTCGTCCGCCTGCATAACAACATCGCCCAGTGCGGGTTCGATGGCGTCGCTGATATCGTCTATGACGATATCGAGCAACGATTCAACGGGTGTCAGCAAGGTATTTGTGGTGTTGACTATGTTCTCGATCAGGGTATCTGCCACTTCGACGATGGGCGTGATGGTTTCGTTTACAATGCTAATCGTGTCGCCCAGATAGGTGTTGAGTGCCGTGACAAGCTCGCTTGTCGTATCGGTAACAAGATTGGTGATGTTGGTGATGTCCGGCAATGTGTTGAGGATGGTATCGCCGAGGTCGGTAACGGTTTCCAGAATGTTGTGTGTGATGTTTTCGACCGTGTCGCCAAGATTGGTGACGGCTTCTGTGACATTATTGGTGGTATTGTTCGTGACGTTTTCAATCGTGTCGCCAAGATTTGTCGGACCGTTAACGACGCTATTGTTGACCGTATCGCCGCCGATTACGGTTGTGCCGCCTTCTGGCTGAGCGCTGGCCGCCGGGGTCACGGCGGCAGAATCTTGCGCGAAGCCAAATCCTTGCTGGGCGGCATCTCTGTCGGCATGGTTTGCGGGTGCTCCGCCTTCGCGGCTTTCAGTATCGTTTGTCGGCGTTTGCTGCAGGAAGGGTTGCTTATAGGCTGCGTTTGTGATCGCAGCGGGCGTAAAATTTTCGGCCAGGGCGGCGGTGCCGCCGGTTTCATAAATGTTTGTGGTGTCGTTATGCGTGTCCATCACGCCGCCGGTAACATGGAATCTTTCGGCGCCGGTCGATGTATTCAGAACGTCGCCGACAAGATTATGTTCCATGCGCGAATCGTAATCGAGCACGATGCCGGTGTTCAGATTGCCGGTGGCGGCGATATTCTCGGTTTCCATGCCCTGCTGGTCGGCTGCATACAATTCGGCTTCCAGCGGTTGCGTCGTCGTTGCGTCGGTTGCGTTTACTAGGTTGATTTGTTCGGCCATTTCTATTCACTCCGTCTGAATTTTATGAAGTATGAAGTGCAAACCTCTAAACAACTTTTAAGTTTCAGGATCATTTAGCTAGAATTCTTCGTATAGCATCGTATGCACTGCGCGCGTCGTGCGCCGGTTCTGAAGGCGTTTTGCATTTTGCAAAAAAAACCAAAATGATTTGTCATGCAGTTTTTTCATGCTTGGTCTTGTTTTGCAGCCATGCATCGATTTTCTCGCGTATGTCCGGCTCCCATTTCGGTTTCCAGATGCTTTTGGGAATAAAATCGACCATGCCGGCATCCAGGCATGCGGCTCTTCGTGCATCGTCGGGCTCAACGGAGATCGCAATGATCGGCGTTTCGGCAATCTCGCGGTGGCGCTTCATGTCGCGCAGCCGTCTTGCCGTTTCAATGCCGTCAATGCCCGGCATTTCGATATCCATCAGAATCAGATCGAAGTCGTATTGTTTCGCAAGCTCAAGCGCATCGCTTCCGTCATAGGCAATGGTTACGGAATGACCGATGTTATCGAGTATTTGCGCGATAAATTCGCGGTGGAGGCGGTCGTCTTCAACGACCAAAATCTGCGCCCTGCCGCCAGCTGGCTCGTTCATATCTGCACCTGAAATTGGGGTCGAGCGAGTTTACGGCAACCTTGCTTTCACAAATGCTTACGGCGTGCATACGGGTATGTTTTATGCATGCGAAACATGCATAACCGTGTAGTCGAATATAGAAGCGAACCCGGTGCGGGCGGGGCTAGGCGGCTTTCAGCAAACCATCTTTCCTGAACATGCCCTTGATGCCACGAATGGCTTGCCGGCTGCGTTCTTCGTTTTCGATCAGGGCGAAGCGCACATGCGTATCGCCAAATTCACCGAATCCGATGCCGGGCGAAACCGAAACCTTGGCATCCAGCAAAAGTTTCTTGGTGAATTCGAGCGAACCGAGATTGGCATAGGGTTCAGGGATCTTCGCCCATATATACATGCTGGCCTTCGGCTTATCGACCATCCAGCCGGATTCGTGCAAGCCCTTCACAAGCACGTCGCGCCGCGCCTGATAGGTGGCGCAGATATCCGAAACGCAATCCTGCGGCCCTTCCAGCGCGGCAATGGCGGCAACCTGTATGGGCGTAAAGGTGCCGTAATCGTAGTAACCTTTGATGCGCGCAAGCGCGCCAACAAGCGTTTTGTTGCCAACCATGAAGCCGATGCGCCAGCCTGCCATGTTGTAGCTTTTGCTCAGGGTAAAAAATTCCACCGCTACGTCGCGCGCTCCCGGCACCTGCATGATGGAAGGACATTTCCATCCATCGAAGCAGATATCGGCGTAAGCGAGATCCTGCACGACATAAATGCTGTGTTCGCGTGCCAGCGCGACAATGCGTTCGAAAAAATCCAGCTCGACACATTGCGCGGTCGGGTTGGCGGGAAAGTTGATGATCAGCATCTTCGGTTTGGGCACGGCGGTGCGGATCGAACGTTCCAGTTCGGCAAAGAAATCGACATCCGGCGTCAGCTGTACGTTCACAACATTGGCGCCCGCGATCACGGGGCCATAAATATGGATAGGGTAGCTGGGGTTGGGCACAAGGATGCTGTCGCCCCGGTCCATTGTCGCCAGCGCAAGATGCGCGATCCCTTCCTTGGAGCCGATGGTGACGATCGCCTCGCTCTCCGGATCGAACTCGACCCCGTAGCGATTCTTGTACCAGTGACAAATGGCGCGCCGCAGCCGCGGGATGCCGCGCGAAACCGAATAGCCGTGCGTATCGCCGCGCTGCGCGGTTTCCACCAGCTTGGCCACGATATGCGGCGGCGTGGGCCCGTCCGGGTTGCCCATGCCGAAATCGATGATGTCCTCGCCGCGGCGGCGGGCTGCCATCTTCAATTCGCCGGTGATGCCAAATACATAAGGGGGTAGCCGCGCGATACGCGCGAACTCTTCGGGGAGCGCCATCTTCGTCTCTCATACGTAAGCGCCTGGAACCGTCCAAGCGACGTGCCCCGCAAGCGGGCGGGGCAAGGGAAGTGTGGATCAGTTTCCGGCGGCTTGCAAGGGGGAGGGAGTACGTGCCCGAAAGTTTCAGGCCTGTGGCCGGTTATCGAGCACGTTTTCAATGGCTTTATAGATGGCGGTGCCGTTTTCCTGCCCCTTTACAAGGTAGCGAACCGCTCCGTTCAACATGGCTTGCTCCCGCACACGGTCATTATCGGTGCCGCTGTAAACGATGATCGGCACTTCCGGTTTTTCCCCGTGCAGAACGGCGACGGAAACCACGCCATCAAAATCAAGCAAGTTGAGATCAAGCATGATGATGTCGAATCTTTCCTGCTCCATAAGACGGAAAGCATCGACAAGCCGGGCCACATCGGTAAACGCAAAATCATAGTCTGACGCAACTTCGCCCAAAAGATGCTTGACCATCAGCACATCGCCTGCGCTGTCCTCGATCAACAGAATACGAACTTCCTGCTTCTGTTCCGTAACATCGGGGGTTTGCGTCACGGGCCTGGGGCGACGGCCGAACATGGCGCCAATGCTATCGAGAGGATTCTTTGATGAAGACATAGTTGCATCTTTTCGTTGTTATGACGAAACGAGCCTATCGTTAACTTGATTTAAGAAGCGTTACCATACCACATCGCGTTGGATGCTTTATAGGTCATTTTGCCAAGCCAATAGGCTTTTGTTTCAAATGGTTATGGAGGCAACGTTTTTACCGTTACTGCGCTTTCCCATCTTACGGCCTTGGAGGGATCGTGAAGTGGAAGCTGGAGCCTGTGCTGCCGTCAGATTCCGCCCAGATGCGACCGCCATAGCGCTCCACAATCTTGCGCGCAAGCGCGAGGCCCACCCCAACGCCCGGGTATTCGTCTTCCCGGTACAGGCGTTTAAAAATTTTGAATATTTCTTCCTTGTGGCGAACGCCGATGCCCTGGCCATTATCCTGCATCACGAAATGCCATCCTTCCGGGCTTTCACTTGCGGCCAGCGTAATATGCGGTTCCTGTCCGGGCCGCGTGAATTTCACGGCGTTATCCAGAAGGCACAGAAACAGGCGCGCCAGATGCTCGGCGGCCATCGGCAATGCGGGCAACGCGCCGATTTCAATGCGCGCATGCGCAGCCCTGACTTTATCACCCAACGTTTCCGTGCATGCCTTGAACACCTGTGCCGTGTCTGTCGTGGTGCCGGGTTTGCCGAGAGAGGCGGAGCAAAGGCGTGAATACAGTAACAGGCCATCGAGCATATCCTGCATGCGGGTGCCGTTGTCGATTACGATCGCCAGCGATTGCCTGCTGTCGTCATCCAGCGATGTGCCGATCCTCAATCCAATTCGCTTGGCGAAAAAATTGATACCGCGTAGCGGCGCGCGCAAATCGTGCGATATGTGATAGACAAAATCCTGGAAAGCCTGGGCCACATCATTGTCGGGCGGCGCGTTTTCCCCGGACGTCGTCGCGCTTGTGCCTTTGCGCCCGGCCGGGGTGGTTTTGTGTCCGTCATTCTTGATGATGTTGGCGGCGGCGGCCAGTTTGCCGGCTTCGACAGGTTTCACAATCGTGCTGTATCCCTGCAGCCGCTTATCGCTGTTGAGCAGGCTATGCTCGATCTCGGTGCCGATTAAAAGAAAGACGGGTATGTTCTGGAGCCGTGCATCTTTTTGCATGGTGGCAAGCACTTCACGGCCGTCCATGCGCGGCATGTTAAGATCAAGCAGAACGGCATCCGGGCAGGGTTGCTGCGTATCCTTGTTGATGTGCTTGTAGAGAAAATCAAGGCCTTCCTGTCCGTCGCGCGCGACATGCAATTCGCCGCCAAGGCCGCTTTCGGCGAACGCTTCGCGCGTCAGCTCAATATCGCCGGGGTTATCTTCGAACAATAGGAAATGGAGCGGCGCTTCGGCCATCTGTTTTATCCCTGTTCACCTTATTCAGATTTGGCAGCACATTGTCTTGTCCGGAAGCTGTGCCATTTGGCACCAGAAATTTGCCACCATTTTCATTTTGTCGGTGAACAGATCCAGATCGGACGGTTTCGTTATATAGCAATTTGCGGAAAGGCAGTAGCATTTTTCGATGTCGCGCGGCGCTTCCGAGCTTGTGAATACAATGATAGGCATCAATCTAAGCGCGGGATCCCCCTTCATGGCCTGCAATATCTCGAGGCCGCTTCTTTTAGGCAAGTTTAGATCCAGCAACACAAAGTCCGGCCGCGGCGCATCGCTGTGCATGTTGCGCTGGTAAAGGTAATCGATCCCCTCTTCGCCGTCACGCGCCACATGCATGTGCGCGTGGGGTATCTGCTCGCCAAGAACTTCCGTGACCAGCTCGGCATCGGCCGGGTTGTCTTCGATGACGAGGATATTGATTTGCGCCGTTTCCATGATGCCTCCGCATACCTTTAGGGTTGTGGTGCAGTGCTCTCGTTGATGTCCGCCGCGGGCAGGGTGAACGTAAAAGTTGTGCCCGTGCCTTGCTGCGATTGAACCTGGATTGTACAGCCTTGGTATTGTTGTATGATTTTTTTGCATATGGCAAGTCCTATGCCGGTGCCGCCATATTCATGGCGGCTATGAAGCCGCTGGAAAATGTCGAAAATCTTCGCATGATAAGCAGGTGCGATACCGATGCCGTTGTCGGCAACGCTAAAAGAATACATTTCGCCTTTCTGTTTTGCTTCAACATGTACGCGCGGCGGGATTTCACCGTGAAATTTAAGGCCGTTGCCGATCAGGTTTTGCAGCAACTGCCGTACATGCGTCGGGTTCGCGCGCACGAGCGGCATATGGCCGTGTGTCACCGCGCCGTTGCAGTCGGCGATACGCTGGCTAAGATCAAGCGTGACGGTATCGAATATTTCCTGCGTGTTGACGGTCTTGTTTCTTTCCTGTTCCCCGCCGATACGCGCGTATGTAAGGACATCGTTGACAAGTTGTCGCGATCGTTCGGCGCCGTCCTTGATATAATCGAAATAGTGACGCGCCTTTTCGTCCATCTTGTCGGCCAGATGTTCGCTCAGCTTCTGCGAGAAGCTGGTGATCATGCGCAGCGGCTCCTGCAAATCATGGGAACAGATATAGGCAAAGCGTTCCAGTTCCGTGTTTGATGCCGTCAATTGGTGGATCAGCCGTTCTTTTTCCGCTTCGGCATATTTGCGGTCCGTGATGTCGCGGATGATGCCTGAAAAATACTGCCCGCCCTTGAGCCGGAAGCTGCTGATAGAAAGATCGATCGGGAAAACCGTGCCATTCTTGCGCCTGGCGGCGACCTCGCGTCCCGCGCTGCCGATGATCTTGGCGTCGCCCGTGGTAAGATAGTTTCGTAAATATCCGTCATGTTCGCCGTGGTAAGGTTCGGGCATCAGCATCTTGATGTTCTGCCCGATGACTTCGCCCGCGCTATAACCAAAGATGCGTTCGCACGCCGCATTGAAGCTTTCAACGGTCCCGCGTTCATTGATGGTGATAAGCCCGTCAATGGTGTGGTCAACAATCGCACGCAGCTTGCTTTCACTGTCGTAAAGCTGGGTTTCCATGTGTCGCCGCATATAGACAAGCATGGCGACAAACCAAAGCGCGCCAATGGTGATGACGCGGTTCAGAAGAACCGTCCATTCCGGGGATTCGCCCGATGGCTTGATCAGGAAACCGACAATCGAAAGTGCCGATGCGATGGCGGCGAAAAAGAAAGTGCTGCGGGGCTGGAAGAACCACAGGCTGCAGAAGATCAACGGAATATAAGCGATGCCGGACGCCACGCCGCGCGGCGTGGCGACATCGCACATCAAAATCAAAAAGCATAGGCCGCCGGGGATCCAGAGCGGCATGGCCGAGATGCGGGTCGATTGCCGTAGCCAAACAAGAGACAGCAAGCCCGTGCCAAGCAGGATATCCGACAGCGCAGTGTGCGGCGACATCCGTGTCGTGCTGCCCCAGCTATACGCTACCGTTATATCGTGCAAATAACCTGCAACACTTTCCGCGCCAAGTGCGAAAACCAGAAAAGCCAGTGTTTCGGCGATAACGGCGGTGCGGCTGTTGGATGCATCCCCAAGCGCTATAACCAGCAACGCGCTGCCCATGCATATAAATGCGATGCATGTGTTGGGCGCCATGCGCCCGGACGGTGTGTAGGGGTGATAATCGGGCGCTACAAAAAACAGCTGATCGGTGCCGACATCAAGCCCGGGTATGATGTATTGCAGAAAGGTCAGCAGACTGAACAGAATCACAAAAACCGAAGCAGGAATCGCAAACAAGTTGATCCGCTTTATCGTCGCCAGAAGACCGATGCCGCTTGCGGCGAACATCAGCGCCGTGTTGAATTGCATATCGAACAGCCAGACATTGTCGAGTACAAGGTCTTTGTTGTAAACGCACAGCAGGAAAAACATGCCGCAAGCTATGGCAATCACAAACCACGCGGTAAAATAGGGTATGGCACGCAACAGCTGCGTTCCCAGGCTTTCTGCGGTTGTGTTAGGTTCGGTCAACGGGTTTACATCCGGCATAAGCCACTCCCGCCTTCAATAAATCACAGTTTGCAGCTTCAGGGTAGGATGACGTGCGGAAAGTTCTGTGTCTTTCATGCAAATGTATGTTTTTGCTTAGTATGTTGCCTCATATACTGTTATGTATGCGGTACGGAGGCGTCTATGAAACCTACTTCCTGTTTTGTTGTCATTTTATGCACCATTTTGTCCACCCTATGCCGTCCGGCTGATGCCCA